>NZ_JBSVQM010000029.1:0-41659 GCF_054863625.1 Clostridium sp. Marseille-QA1073
TCCCCCCCTAATATAAAAGGACTTTGCAATGCAAAGTCCTAATTTATTTATTATGTAAAAATTATTTTTAATCAACTAAAACTGCAGTACCTGAAACTGTTACCATAAGCATGCTGCCACCTTGACCTAGCACTTCATAATCTACATCTACTCCAACAACTGCATTACCACCTATTGCCATAGCTCTTTCTTCTAATTCTCTTAATGCAGCCTCTCTTGCTTCAATTAATTCATTTTCATAAGATCCTGAACGTCCTCCAAAGAAGTTAGTTAATCCTGCTTTGAAATCTTTAATAAAGTTAACTCCTGAGATTACCTCACCAAAAACTATTCCTTTGTACTCTAATATTCTTTTTCCTTCAATTGCATTTGTTGTCGTAACTATCATAAATTATCCTCCAAAGTTTTTTAATATTAATATAGGATTTTTCTATTATATTTTATACTTAAATAAAATAATTTCTATAATTTTTTTAAATATATTCTACAAATGTATGAAAAATCCCTTTATTTTCTTTAATATTATATGTAAATTTTAATTTTTTTAAAACTATACCATAAACAAAAAACTGAAAATTTAAAATTACGTTAATCAAATTACTGCTGCTAGAGGAAATATTTCTAGCAATGATGTTAAATACATCTTATGTTATGGTTCAACTTTAAGTACAGTTTTAGTTACTTCATCTTTCAGCCCATTTAAATACATCTCATGTTAAGGTTCAACTTCATCAATTGAGAATTGACTATTGACAATGGACAATTATTGATATTTCTCTCTTATAAGAGAAATTTAAAATTCATTTGTTTTTAAAAAAATTAGTTTGATTAAAACTAATTTTAACCTTAATTGTCAATTATCTATTCTCAATTTTCAATTGTATAAGATTCAACTACTGTGTTTAAGCCATTCTTTATTTTTATCATATCATTAAAACTATTGAGATTAAAGAGTTTTCTTAAAATTTTCCCAACCATTTTGTGTTTAAAAAATTAATAAAAACCCCTCACGACCTTTGAGTTTTCAATAGGTTGCGAGGAGCTTTATTTTTAGGGAGATTGGAAAAATTTTGTGTTA
Source organism: Clostridium sp. Marseille-QA1073 (assembly GCF_054863625.1). NCBI lineage: Bacteria > Bacillati > Bacillota > Clostridia > Eubacteriales > Clostridiaceae > Clostridium > Clostridium sp. Marseille-QA1073. The sequence goes on from NZ_JBSVQM010000029.1 coordinate 1,079, forward strand.
GTATACTAATAGGACAATTAGATATTTACTATTACATTAAGTCAAAATAAAAAAATGAAAATTTATATCAGTTAAAAATTACTGTACCACAGTTAAAATACTCTTTACTGCGGTGCTCCAAAGAAAATTTTATTTATAATCAGCATAACTTTTATTAATAATGTACTCTAACTAACCAAAATCTTATTTTTTTATCACTCCAGCCTAAATCCCATGGTACATCATTTCTGTCTACATTATGGCAGCTTACCAACGAATAGCCTTTGGAGTCTGCTCCTGTTACTACGGAGATATGAGTAATATCTCCTTTTTTCTCATAGGCTATGAAATCTCCAGGTAACAATTTATATGATGCTTTATATACATTTTCATAAGAACCTTTTGCTATAACTGATGCTCTACCACTATTTAACATATAGTGAGTAAATTTATCTGCGTTTACCCAAGGTCCTGTAGCGCTTCCTTTATCATAATTCCATGTATAATTCTTTTTAAACTTTCCTCCTTCATGAAGTATTTGAGATGCAAAATTTGCACAATCTCCTCCTTCATAGTTAAAGTTTCTATATTTTTTATTGTATTTAAAATCAAATTCTGGTTCTGTAGCTGAGCCGCAATACATTTTAGCATACTCTATAGCTCCCGCTCTTCTTTCGTTTAAGTTAGACATGTCTCTCGGAGGTTGTGAAATTATATGTTGTTTTATATCATTAGATTTTATATTCTCTAGGTCTAAGGAGTCTGCAAAAGGGTCATTATACCATTCTTTTGTAATAAGCCAATTACCATCTTTTTTAGCTAAAGTCATAGTATGATAGCTTCCTATCCTCGATTTATTGGAAACTTCTGGCTCGTCTTCATAGGAATATTTATATTCCATTGAACAAAGTATATTAAATGAATAAACATCATCATTACCCTTTACTTTTCTAATTACTACATGAGGGTTTATCTCTGTAAACTTAACTCCTTGCTTCTCAGCCCAATTTATTATGTATTTAGTTTTCTTTTCTTGATATTCATATGCCCATCTTCCATATTTACTATCTGTATCATAAAACTGTTCTACCAGTTCTAAGTCCTGATTTAATATGGCTAAACTTCTATCCTTAAAAATTCTTTCAACAACCTGATTAATATCAACATCCTCTTCCTCTGCCTTCACTGTATAAAATTTATTGAAAGGGCTAAAGAGAATGAGTAATAGCAAGATAATGACTTTTTTACAGGAAGAGAATCTCATATGTACACCTCTTTTCTAACTTAAAGCTTTGTCAATTTTTTCAATATAGGTTTTTATTGTTTCATCGCATGGTACGCCTTCATACCAATTAGCTTTTTCTCCCTTATTATCTCCAAAGTATCTTGCTTTTAATATAATTTCTGGACGATATTCAAAATGTAATATATCAAAATGTCCCCATTTTCCTCCCCACACAAAATTGTTCTCTTCAAAGGTTTTTACTAATTCATCTGGATATTGAAGTAATCTAGCTTTTCCTTGTTCTCTTGATGCCCATTTCCAATAATCTCTTTTATCACTAGCAATATCTATAGCAATGCCATAGGCATGTGGACTTAATCTTCCTGTTCCTGAGATTATTCTATAGTTAAAAGTTCCATTAGATGGATTTACAAATGGTCCAATCTTAGTATTAGTTTTGGCAAGTATTAAAAGTTTTTTTGAAACATTATCTAAATTTTCAGCTGCCTTATTATTTTTATTAAATTTATAATTTTGATATGCAAAATTTACATTTGTAAGATTTTTTTCTATCTGTTCTCTAGATGAGCCGTATACTTCATTTAATAATGAATAAACTCTTATACGACCAGGATCAAAATTTTCCTCCATTAAATCATCAATTTTTTCAAGAGGATATACTTGCTCCATCATGTCCTGTAAATCCCCATTAACCAACTTTTCTTGTTGAGTTTTTTCTTTTTTATCATCGTAAACTATTTTATTTCCTGATTTCATAACTAAATAAACAAGCCCATTATCCTGTTTTTCTATATCAACAATATCCTCTGGATATGCCATAAATAAAGATAATAAGTCCTGTTTCATAGTAGTATCATAATCTATATTTTGAGCGTAAGCATTTATATTATAGAATTTACTTGTTAATAAGGTAAATGCTACAATAAAGGAACATATTTTTTTCATTTTAATACCACCTCTAAGAATTTATATATTCATATCCTCTCCCTTAGACTAATATAATATGTATTCGTCTTTAAATTAAGATTGCATTTTTATAGATATATGGGTATATAATGTTAAAACTTAAAATATACTATGAAAATAATACATAAAAATAGTCTAAATCTTTATAAATTAAAGATTAATAATTAGAATGAAGAATTAGGATGAAATTACTAAATGTGAATTTCTTAAAATAAAATTTATTTTAAAAACTCAAAGGCGCTGGCATTATAGTTTTAAGCCATAATTCGTATCCCTTCATTCTTAATTGCGATCATAGAAAAAGAATTTTTGACATTATATAGAAATTAAAATTATACATAAGTTAAATTTTCAAAATTTGTGAAATCCATAATCCTAAATTTAATATATATTAAAACACATGCCAAAAAATACCGTTATTTTGAAGTTATAACCTAGATTTTCAAGATAGTTTATCTATAACATTATCCAATAGCTATCTTGATTATTTAATAGAAAAATATTTTTAAAAATAAATGAGGATATGTCATATCCTCACTAAATATTATAAATTATACTTCTGCAATATTTAATGAAAAATTATATCCAACAAAGATAACAATAGCTGAGAAGGCACATAAAAAAGCCATATTGATAATCCGGAGATATTATGCACTATGTCAATAAAGGTCCATGAGATTCCTGTAACTTCTGTTATATTATATAAAGCTACATTTATATCACATAAAATAAAAAGTATCATACCATAAGCTATCATATATTTATTAGGGCAAGGGTATAAATTATTTTTACAAATTTTTATAGCTTTTCTAATACTGATTATTAGACAAATAGCATAAATAATGCTACTGCAAATAATATATCAATTTTTATAATAAACAAATTAATTAATAAATAAGATAAACGTGCAGGAAAGGAATGTAATTATAAATTTTAGAGATGTTTCACTAATTTTAAGAGCTTCATATCTAATAGAATAAAGTATTTGAACCACACAAAATAAAGCTACACCTAAAGTATAATAATTGAAAACAGTAAGAAATAAATCTGCAAACATGGTTATAAAAAGTCCTGCTTTAAGTAAAGAAATATCTAATTTATTAAGAGAATTTTTTTCAGCAAATAAACATATTAGAAAGCAAAGCATTATACATATATACTTAATCATATATGATGAAATAAATATTTCTATATTGAAAAACTCTATATACAAAGAAGAAAATGCCTATTATAGAAACTATTATTAATAAAGCTTTAAGAAACCATGATCCATAATTTATACTACTTTTCAACTGTATCACCATCATCATTTAAATTTTATCTCACATATTTTTTTATTTTTTATAAATTTTCAAATCAATTTCTTAATTTAGTTTACTCAAATTTAAAGATATTATTAAATATTGAGTAAAAGGTTAATATAAATATGCCGTTCTACAATTAATGTATATATTGAAATGAATGTTATTCTTTTAGTACTTTAATTGTATCTATTTAGTTCACAATATCAAAAATTAAAATTTATGATTTATGTAAAGCAAAAAAAGAGCTTTTGGCTCCTTTTCTATTTTAATAAATTTAAATGTTATTCTTAATTTTGTTCTAATGCTATTAATTTATCTCTCTTTAAAATATGTCCATCTATCCATTTTATTACGAACTCTAGTATCTCTATTAGATATCGTTGTTGACTTTCATCAATTTCTTTTAAATCAAAGCTATTAATCTTTGCAATAAAGTCATCATGTTCAACTTTGTGTGATAAATATTTTTTATAACCTATACTAAGCATGTACTCTTCTTCTGATTTAAAATGAAATACAGCATAATCTTTTAAATCATTTAATATTTAATTAATTCTATCGTATTTATCTGTAATAAATTGATTTTTCCAAAAGTTGTATAAATCATCAGCTATTCAATTAATTTTTTATGTTGTTCATCTACTAGTTCCACTCAGTAATATATACTCATCTTTCCAGCTATTCATTTTATCCTCATCATCAAATTATAAGATTTTCTATATAAATCTAAAAATCCCTTCTATAAAATCAATCGTTTTTTACATATAATTTAAAATTTACTTATAAATTCTTCTGTTTTATTATTTATATATAAATTCATCTATCCTCATAAAATTAAATCCTTTAATTTATTGCTAATAAAATTATAAACTTTTTCTATAATATAGAAAGATAAAATCTTCTATCACTTAAATATTAAGAATTATTAGTTATAATCCCAATAATCCTTTTAAATTCTATATTAAAATTAATAAAATTTAGTTTTCATTATTTCAAAATAATATACTTTTAATTTCTTTAAAATCTTTGATATAATAATCTGCAAATTTCTTTATTGCATTATGTTGTCTTTCATCCCTTTTTAGTAAGTATTCTGTTAATATGGTCTTTATTCCTAACTCTTTTGCACCTTTTAATTCATCAGAACCACCATCTCCAATAAAAATGCATTCTTTTGGATTAACATTCATTTTTTTAATGCAATATCATATATTTCAGTTTGAGGCTTTAAATATCCTACTTCATATGAAAATATTGTATCGTCAAATAAACCATTTAGAGGAGACTTCTCCCAATGCATCACATCAATTATATCTGCATTACTGAGCAAGCATATCTTCTTTCCATTTTTCTTTATATCTGCAAGAACATCAAGTATTGTAGAATCTACATCAATTAACGATTTTTTAAATCTCTCTTCCCTTAGTTTTAAAATTTCTATTTTCTCACACTCTTTAACATCTATTTGCATTTTTTCAACAATACCTTCAATTATCTTCTGAGGTTTTTTTTCCTGTCCAGTTGCTCTTTTTACATATAGTTCATTGTCTTCTGTATATTTTTCCCATTCTGCTTTTGTTATTCTTAATACATCATTTTCATTTCTTAAATCGTTATATTTTGGTGTTACCAGTGTAAAGAACAAATCAAAAAATATAACATTTATATTATTATTCATATTGAAACCCTCACTTTTATATTTAATCTTTCATGATATATTTAATCAAATTTTCAGCTCTTTTGATATTGCAAAAATGTCTATAACTTAGATATTAATCTAATTCATATCACTATCTACCTACTATTAATTTTCTTTGCTCTCTGTACTGGGGTTATCTTATCTAGCAATATATTATTCTACAATCACATATATTTACCTTTTATAAACAAAAAAGTTAGCTTCTAAATTTAAGTTAAAACAAGGTCTTTTGCAACTAGCCAATATAAAGATTAATTTAAAAATACAATTATAACTAAAAGAAAAAACTTTTATTTTTTAATAAGTAATTTCTTCATGTTAATTTTTAAATAATAAATCAAATAATTAAAAAGAGAATTACTAGGTATAATTCCTAATAATCCTCTTTTTTGATTTCTAGTTTTAAATATACTATTTTTTCTCTTCTTTGCTTTGATCTGCGCTTTGATCTTTATTTTCTTCTTTGTTATCTTCTTTGTTGTCTTCTTTTTTATCTTCTTTACTTTCTTCTTTTTTATCTTCTTTATTTTCTTCTTTTGAAGAATCTTTATTTTCATCTACTTTTTTATCTTCTACTTTAGTACCTGGAGTTTCTTCTGTCTTTTGTCCACAAGCCATAAATCCAGTAGCTGTTAAAAGTACTGCTCCTGTTAAAAGTAATGTTTTTATTCTTTTTCCCTTCATGAATATTCCTCCTAAAATTTTAATTAATACGTATTACATATTATATATTACCAAAGTTTATTAATTTTTTCAAATTATATTCACTTTTTATTCATTAAAAATTAATGAGAAAATATAAAAAGACAAGAATTAACTAGATAATACTAACCAATTCTCTTGTTATTCTAAGGATTACATTTACTGCAAGGCTTATATTTTTTAGATATTGCATCTGCTCTAGACATAGCAGTAGGATTCTTCATATTACTACAAGTATCATTTTTGTGATACGCTTTTCCATTCAAAGTTACATATACAGTGTTTGATACTGGTTGAGGTTGTGGTATTTGATTCGATTCTGTAGTATTATCTTTATCTGGCACGTAACTTCCTGTTTTAATAATGTTAATTATTGTCTCTGATACAACACCAGTACCTCCTAGTACTGTTATTGTATTAAATTTGTTCTCTTTTACAAAATTTAAAGTAGTATTATTTATATTTTCTTCTACTAATAAAATATAGCCGTTATTTTTAGCAGATAATGCACTTCCTGCTAAAGCATCAGGATAATTATCTCCAGTTGCTACATAAATATTTTCTTTGTTATCTACAAATTTATTTATTAAATTTATATTTCTCTCGTATTTATTTACTCCACTTATTCTCTCTGGTGAAGGAAGTTGTTTGTATACTACTTCATTTATTTCCTTCGTTCCACCAATTACATATGTTTTTGATACTTGTGCTAAATATTTTTTAACAGCATTATTTATGTTACCCGATGGACTTAGTATAATTGGTGCTCTCATTTGAGCTGCAATAGGTGCAACTGTAAGTGCATCTGCAAAATCAGTTCCAGTTACTATAAATGCTTCTTTAGTATTTTCTAATTTTTTAGCAACCTCAACAGATGTCTCATATCTTCCATGTCCCCATATTCTTTCTATACTTATACTTTGCTTTTTTAATTCATTTTCTATTTGTGGTCCTACTGCTCCTAGTCCCCCTACTATAAATACTTTTTTAACACCTAACCTTTTTATTTCACTTAAGGTATTATTATTTAATTTACTTTTTTCTGTTAATAGTATTGGAGCATCATATTTTTTAGCTAATGGTGTTGCACTAAGTGCATCTGGATAATCTGAACCTGTAACTAAAACTGCATATTCTGATTTATCCCATTGTGATGTAACAGCTTTTGCAGTTTCATACCTCCCTTGACCAGCTAGTCTTTTTACTTGAGTTTCTGCATTAACATTTAAGCTAAGTAGATTGGTAATTATTAATGTTAATGCAATAAAACAGGATATAACTTTTGTTTTTCTATTATTCCCCATAAAATCACCTCTCAATGTATTATTATTCTACAATTATTTATATTATCCTTTTATAAACGAAAGAGGATTATTAGGTACGTCTCCTAATAATCCTTCTTAAATTACATCCTATGTTAAGGTTCAATCAAATTGCTTTAAATAATTTAAAACAGAGATTAAAATTTAAATACATCCTATGTTATGGTTCAATTCTTCTTGCCTTTGAGTATATATCTCTTTTTCTGTTATTTAAATACATCCTATGTTATGGTTCAATCCTACTTTTTATAATTTATTTGTGTTATGCCTTAATTTAAATACATCCTATGTTATGGTTCAATCACTGCACTTAAGCCATTCTCTATTTTCATTATACCTCTTAACCCATTGAAAATAAAAGGCTTATTAAAAATTTCGCCAACTATTTTGTGTCTTTTAAAAAACAAGAATAAAACTCCTCATAAACCTTGATATTTCAACAGATTATGAGGAGTTTTATTCCCTTCGAGGTTGGTAAAACTTTATATAAAATTTGATATTAAATTTATTGGCATTGTTCCAAACTATACTACACCTCAGGGGAACCCTAAAGGGCTTCACTACTGTTCCCCAGAGGTGGAAAACTAATAGTATTTTGTTATTACAAATTGGACAGGGTACTATAAAAATCCCCCTTAGATTTGCTCTATAATCTAATGTTGAAGTACATCTTATGTTAAGGTTCAACATTTTTGAGCGAACAAATGGAGCAAAATAAACAAACATTTAAATACATCCTATGTTAAGGTTCAACCACCCATGTAATGCCTAAAGAAAAAGTTTCTGCTGCATTTAAATACATCCTATGTTAAGGTTCAACTTATACTGCATAGGGAATTTGATAAGCAACAAACATTTAAATACATCCTATGTTAAGGTTCAACCTCTTCTGTATCACTACTATCTGGCATGTAAAAACATTTAAATACATCCTATGTTAAGGTTCAACTATAATAACAAACAAGTTTTAATTCTTAGAGACAAATTTAAATACATCCTATGTTAAGGTTCAACCTTTAAGAAAGAAAAATAATTAGGGGGATAAATCAATTTAAATACATCCTATGTTAAGGTTCAACATCTTAGGCTAGAAATAGAGACGCTTAGAAGTATGTATTTAAATACATCCTATGTTAAGGTTCAACAAGAGAGGTTGACGATTATATACTAAATAAATTTAAATTTAAATACATCCTATGTTAAGGTTCAACTATCACATTGATATAGAAACTGGCGAGATTATTTTATTTAAATACATCCTATGTTAAGGTTCAACTGTTACACAAGATACATGGATAGATAGGCGCCTAAGATTTAAATACATCCTATGTTAAGGTTCAACATAAATGGGAAATAACCTCGGTCGGTCATTTCCTATTTAAATACATCCTATGTTAAGGTTCAACTATAACTTTATCATCAATAACAAATTGAACTTCATTATTTAAATACATCCTATGTTAAGGTTCAACATGTTCCACTAACGAAATCTTGTTTTAGTGTTTCATCATTTAAATACATCCTATGTTAAGGTTCAACAACAACGTATTTGCCTATCAAGTAATCTGTCATTTATTTAAATACATCTTATGTTAAGGTTCAACAAAATGGTTTAGAAAACATGGAGACTGAATTAAAATTTAAATACATCCTATGTTAAGGTTCAACCACTGTATTTAAGCCATTCTTTATTTTTATCATATCATTAAAATCATTGAGATTAAAGAGTTTTCTTAAAATTTTACCAACCGTTTTGTATTTTTGAAAAAATAATAAAAAAGCTCCTCATAAATCTTGATATTTCAACAGATTATAAGGAGTTTTCTTTAAACTTAGGTTGGTAAAATTTTATATAGTTTTAATATTAATATTTTTAAAAAGTAACTGATTAAGAAATTATACTAATAAAATTACTGCACCCCATGGGAATCTTGCCGTAAGGATGTCAAATATATCTTATGTTAAAACTCAACTATTTAAATTGTTCTTTTATAAAATAAAAATAAGATAGTCTATAAATTTTCTGATAAACCACCTTATTAAGCTAATACAATGCATAGTTATTATCATATTTAATGATTTTTTAGATAATTTTCCACTTCCATAGCTGCTATAGATATGATGTATAATCCAATTATAATCCACGTATCTTTATTATTTTCAAGCTTTGAAAATAATAGATACATCATTAAAAGCATAGATATAGTCCTAGCAAACCTAGCAATATATTTATATTTTTTCATTATTTATCTCCCCCTTAACTAGTTTACATTATTAATCAAATGATTTCTAATCTTTAAATAAATGGAATATATTTAAACTTTAACTCAAAATAAGATAGTCCTTAACATAAGTAAGAACTATCTTTATTGCATTATTTTATATATAATTATCTTTAAATGAAGTTTTTTGAGATAAGGTAAACCATTGCATTTAATTTGACAATTTAGTGTTAAAAAATTAGAAGTTAACACAATTTCCAGCAATAAATACAGAGGATATATTTATATCATCATCAAATAATAACATGTCCGCGTCTTTACCAATTTCAATACTTCCTTTATGTTTACTTACACCAATCGCTTCACCTGGAGATAAGCTAGCCATCCTTACAGCATCTTGAATTGGTATATTTAACATACTTACCATATTGTATACCGCATCTTTTAAATTTAATGTTGACCCAGCTAAACCTCCATTCTCTAAACGTGCTGCTCCATTATTAACTATGACCTTTTGTCCACCTAATTCATATTCTCCATCTTCAAAGCCTGCTGCCCTCATAGCATCTGAAACTAATATTATTTTATCTACTCCTTTTGTTTTTAGAGCAATTTTTACTGTTTCATCATGTAAATGTATCCTATCATAGATAAGTTCACAATATACCCTATCATCTGTAAGAGCTGCTCCTATTATACCAGGCTCTCTATGGTTAAATTCTCTCATACCATTAAATAAATGAGTAGCTACTGTTACACCATGATTTATTCCTCTTTTAGCTTCGTTAAATGTAGCATTGCTATGAGCCATTGCAATAGTAATATTCTTTTCTTTTAAGTAAGAGATAATCTCTATAGCTCCATTAAATTCCGGTGCTATAGAAACCATCTTTAATTTATTTTTAGCCAGCTCTACAAAGTCCTTAACAATCTCAATATCCGGCTCTTTAATATATTTTTCTGGTTGTGCTCCTTTTCTAAGAATGGAGAAAAAAGGCCCCTCAAGATGAATACCTAGTAACTGTGACAGTGTTTTCTTGTTTTTATAATCCGTTATATTTTTTATTGAAGTAATAATATTATCATATGAAGAGGTTATTATAGTTCCTAAATAGGAAGTAATTCCATTTTTTATATGAAATTCTCCAATTCTATCAAGAGTTTCTTCTGTGCTATCCATAATATCATGACCTGTATTGCCGTGATTATGAATATCAATAAAACCAGGTGATAAGAATTTTCCATCTCCATTGATTACTTTACTTATTAATTCTAGATTTATATTTTCTTCTAAATCTATATCTATTATTTTACCTTCATTAAATACAACCCCATATCCTTTTTCTACACTATTAGGTGTAATTAATCTAATATTTTTAATTAAAGTACTCATTAAATCTCCTTTTTATAATTTAATCTTTTCAATAATTATATCTTCTATAAGTCTATTAATATTATTGATGTCTACCTTTCCTGTTTCCTCTTCTAAAGCATTAGCTGTTCCACAAGCCGCTGCTAATTTTAGCATATTTTCAAATTCATAATTTCTTTTTAAAGATACAGCAAATCCTGCTATCATTGCATCTCCTGAACCTACTGGATTAACAGCCTTTACTTTAGGTGTTTTTACTCTATACATATAATTATCATTAAATACTAAACATCCTTCTCTTCCAAGAGATACAGCAATTATATTGATACCTTCTTTAATCATAGGACTTACTGCTTTGATTATATCCTCTTCTGTAGAAATAACATTTCCAATGAGATTTTCTAATTCTTCCTTATTTGGCTTTATTAAATATGGTCTAGCTTCCATACCCTTTTTTAACGCTTCTCCACTGGTATCTAACAAAATTTTCTTTCCTTCTCTATTAGCGGTCTCTATTAAATTCTTATAAGCCTCTATGTCCACATCTTTTGGCATACTTCCTGAAATACATATGATTTCATCCTGTCTAATTAATTCTTCATATAGCTTGTAAAACCTCTGCATATCTTTTTGTGATATCAAAGGGCCAGACTCTAATATCTCTGTTTGGCTACCATCATCTGAAATTATTGCTAAACAACTTCTGGTCTCACCATCAATGGAAACAAAATTATGCCTAATATTCATTTCATCTAACTTTTCCTCTATATAGCTTCCAGATCTTCCTCCTAAAAAGCCTGTAGCTATAACTGGTTCGTTAAGAGTTTTTATTATTTTTGCCACGTTTAATCCTTTTCCTCCAGGAGTATACTGGAAGCCATCAGCTCTAAAAACCTTTCCCCTCTCAAAGTTTTTAATATTATATCTTCTATCAATTGATGGGTTTAAGGTAACAGTAATCATTAGTTTACCCCCTATTTATACTGCCACAAATTTTTATTTTTTCTGCTACTGCCTTTTTTAATGCTTCTTTAGCAGGTACTAAATAATGTCTAGGGTCATTTGCACTAGGATTTTCATTAAAGAATTTCTTTATTGCATCAGCAAAAGGCATTTTTAACTCCGTTGCAATATTAACTTTGCAAATACCATATTCTATTGCTCTTATAAGACTTTCAGCGGGCACTCCTGAAGCTCCATGTAATACTAAAGGAATGCTGACTAAGTTGTTAATTTCATGTAATCTTTCGAAATCTAACTTTGGTTCACACTTATAAGCTCCATGGGCAGTACCTATTGCAACTGCCAGTGAATCAACTTTTGTTTTTTCCACAAAATCCAAAGCCATATGGGGATCTGTAAGCATGCTATCTTTTTCTTCAATTTTTCTTTCATCTTCTTGTCCACCAACTAGCCCTAGTTCTGCTTCTACACTTACATTATACTTATGTGCAAAGGTTACCACTTCTTTTGTTATTCTAATATTCTCCTTATATCCCTTTAATGAGGCGTCTATCATTACAGACTTATATCCTTCTTTTATACATCTTTTTATGGTTTCAATATCTGAACAATGATCTAAATGCAATGAAATGGGGATATTATATCTTTTAGCTCCAACTTTAACCATTGAAACTAAATAATCCATTCCTGCATAATCAATAGTTCCTGGTGTAGTAGCAATGATTACTGGTGAGTTTAACTCATTAGCAACTTCTAATACACCCTGCATTGTTTCTAAATTATGAATATTAAAAGCTGGAACAGCATATCTATTTTTTTTGCAATCTAATAACATTTCTTTTGTTGAAACAATATCCATCTTATTCACCTCTCTAATATCAAATTATTTATATGGTTAAAATTCCTCAATAACATAAGGCTTACCTCATAATTCTAATAAGAATACTATACTAATATGCCACTATCTTTATCAAATATGTGAATTTTTTTATCATCTAGATATAGCCTTACCTTATCTCCTTTTTTCACAATATTATCCGAATCTACTCGAGCTGTAAATGAACTGCCTTCCATTGTAAGATAGAGATATTTCTCTGAACCTAGCATTTCTATAAAGTCTACTATACCATCTAAGAATACATCAGTTTTCTTTTTATTATAATACATATGTTCTGGTCTAATTCCCATTATAATATCTCTACCTACATATCCCTTATCTATTATTCTCTTAACTCTAGCACTATCTAGTTTAATCATTGAATTAAGGAGTTTTATGAAAATATCTCCGTCCTCTTTAACAACTTTAGCATCTACGAAATTCATCTTGGGGCTTCCTATAAATCCTGCTACAAAGATATTTGTCGGATTTGAATATACATTTTCTGGTGTATCTACTTGTTGAATTAAACCATCCTTCATTATTACAATTCTATCTCCCATTGTCATTGCTTCAGTTTGGTCATGGGTGACATAAATAAATGTAGTTTTTAATTTATTGTGTAGCTTTGTTATTTCTGCTCTAGTCTGAATCCTTAATTTCGCATCTAAATTTGATAGTGGTTCATCCATTAAGAAAACCTTTGGATTTCTAACAATGGCTCTTCCAAGAGCAACTCTCTGCTTTTGACCACCTGAAAGGGCTTTAGGTTTTCTATGAAGCAGGGTTTCTATTCCTAATATTTTTGCCGCCTCTTTAATCTTCTCATCTATTTCTTGTTTTGGATATTTTTTAGATTTAAGACCAAAAGCCATATTGTCATATACAGTCATATGAGGATATAGAGCATAATTCTGAAAAACCATTGCTATATCTCTATCCTTAGGATGAACATCATTAACAAGTTCATCATCAATATATAGTTCACCTTTAGATATATCTTCTAGTCCTGCAACCATTCTAAGTGTAGTAGATTTTCCACATCCTGAAGGCCCTACTAGTACTATAAATTCTTTGTCTTCTATTTCTAAATTGAAATTACTTACAGCAGTTACATCACCGTCATATATCTTATATAAATTTTTAAATAATAAACCAGCCATAAAAGCTCTCCCTTCATACTTGAATAGTATTTAACTCATTCAACGATCGTGGATTTCCCATTTTAATTGCTCTGCTTTTATATTTTCAACAATATTAATATTGCTTTTCCCCATTTTCATAGTTAAAGCGTATAGTGCAGCACCATATACTGGCTTTAATATAGGAGTAATTAGCTCAATACATTTATTTTCATCTTGAAAGTATTTTCTTAAAGGAGCTAAAACATACTCGCCTGCATTAAATACTCCCCCCGAGTAAGAAACTAATAACTTTTCCTCAGGTAAAAAATCTAATTTATCTATTATAGATTTAATAGTTAGGTAAAGTTCAAATGCCGCTTGTGAATAAGTTTCTATTGAAATTTTGTCATTTTCTTCAGCTGCTTTGTATAATAATTTCGCTAGTTTTGCAACTTCCTCTCTTTTCATTTCCATCTTATTCACAACAATATCAAGTAGATCAAAATCATTTTCAATACCAAATTCATTTCGAACAATATGGTATAAAGGTGTTCTCTCTAATCTCCCATCAACTTCTTTACTAAATATCTCTATAACCTTTTTGCCAAGCCAAAAGGCTGAACCTTCATCTCCACAAAATGGACCCCATCCACTAGATCTAGCAGTCTTACCTTTATAGTCCACTCCGTATCCTATTGCACCTGTTCCAGCCACAATGTTTATTCCAGGATTACACCCTAGCGAGCCTGCCCATGCCACCACAGCATCATTTACGCATTTATATGTATCCTTCAATAAGATACTTTTGACCACTTTTTCAATAGTATCGATATCCGCTGGTATTTCTCCATATCCTGCAATTCCAATTACAGAAAAATCTATCTCACATATACATATATTTGCTTGTTTACAAACCTCTTCTATACCTTCCAACATAACTTTTTCGAATGTTTCTAAAGATGTTTGTTTGTAGTGGCAGGTAGGTTTAATGTGATGCCCAAGTACCTGTCCATTTTCATTTATTATGATGAATTCTGTTTTAGTTCCACCTCCATCTACCCCTAAAAAGTTCAAACAAACTCCCCCTATCACTAAAATATATGAAAATTAAAAATTATTGTAATAATCTTTCATATTTACTACTTTATCTGTTAATCTTGATTCTTCTGCTGCAAAGGCCATCATATGGCTTTGTACGGAGACATTAGCAGATGTTAAAGCTTTACTCTTGTTAGATAAGATTAGAGATATAAAATCTTCCATTATCCCTGTATCTCCACCACCATGCCCTCCAGTGATTTGTTTAGGATTTAATACTTTTCTTTCATTTGTATCAAATAATTGAACTTCTATTTCATTTTTACTATCTATTGCACGAATTTCTCCTTTAGTTCCCATTATTTTAAGGGTTCTATTCACTTGATTTGTAAATGCTGATAAGTTAAAAGTTACTGTAACATTATTTTCAAATTCTAATATAGTACTTTGATGATCAACTACATTATTGTCACAATTGTACACACATCTTCCATAAGGTCCCTTAGCAACTGCCTTTTTAACCTCATCTATTGTTTGAATTTCAACTATTGCAGTAGTGGGCCATCTTCCAACGTTATTGTAATATAATTTAACTGCTGAATAAGGACACTTACTTTCTATGCTGCACTCAACACACCTATCTCCTGCACCTTCAGGCTTTCTTTCCTTTTTAAAATAGCTTAACTCACCAAAGGAAGCTATTTTTCTGCAAGGACTTCCCACTAACCATAATAAGATGTCCATGTCATGACAAGACTTTTGTAACATTAGAGAACTTGATAAATTTGAATTTCTCCAGTTTCCTCTTACAAAACTATGGCCAAAATGGAAATATCCAATATTTTCGTTATGTTGAATGGACATTATATCCCCTATTTCACCGCTGTCTATTATTTTTTTGATAGTATTAAAGAAAGGTGTATATCTAAGAACATGGCATATCATAAATACTTTGTTATTTTCCTTTGCAAGCATTCCTAATTTCATTACTTCCTCTGGTATACTTGACATAGGTTTTTCTAAAAGTATATGATAACCACTTTTTAATGCAAGCTTTGCAGGTTCAAAATGTGTTCTATCTGGAGTAGCAATAACCACTGCATCGCAGAATTTATCTTTTTCTAAAAGTTGTTCCCATGATTCAAATTGATATTCTGATTTTATATTATGTTTTTCGGAAAACTCTTTTCTTTTTATTTCATTTGGTTCTGCTACTGCTATAAATTCTATATGCTCAGGATTTACAAGTGCATAATTTCCATAAATATCTTTACCTCGCTGTCCTGCTCCTATTAATCCAACTCTAATTTTTGACATTTTTAATCCCCCTCAACTAATTAAGATTTCCAAAATATTATAAAATGAATTTCAATCATATTAACCTTTTGTTCCAGTGAAAGCCATTCCTTCAACGAATTGTTTTTGGAATATTAAGAATACAATTATCATAGGCCATATAGCAAGTACAGTTCCAGCCATCATTACTGGGTAGTTAGTTGAATGCTGTCCTTGCATGGAAGCAAGACCCGCTGACAATGTCATCTTATCTATAGAAGTATTTGCAATTAAAGGCCACATTAATGAGTTCCAGCAATACAACATTGTACTTATTGCAAGTGCAGTTAATGCAGGTTTAACTAGTGGAAGCATTATCTTCGTCAATATTTGAAAACGATTATAGCCATCCAATACTGCAGCTTCTTCCAATTCCTTTGGAATATTCATAAAAAACTGTTTCATTAAATAAGTACCAAAAGCACTAAAGAGTCCAGGAAGGATAAGGGCAGGTATTGAATTTAATAATCCTAGTTTCTTAATAATCATGAACTGAGGGATTATAAATATTTGTCCCGGTACCATAAGTACAGATAGTATAAGAATGAATATAAAATTTTTCCCCGGAAAATCAATTCTTGCAAAGGCATATCCTGCCATGGAGCAGAAAACTAGTTGTCCTATAGTGGTTACTATAGTATATACAATAGTATTGTAATAGAATGTTCCATAAGGCAGCGTATCTATAGCCTTCTTATAATTGCTCCACTGAGGTGAAGATGGAAAAATTTTAGGAGGTATTTGTGTTGTTTCTCCTAATGTTTTAAGTGATGTTAGTATCATCCATATAAATGGTATTGCCGTAGTAATTACTCCTATTATTAAAATAAAATATATAAGAATTTTTTTATTCTTATTTAAATTTAATTCATTCATTTTCAACTCTCCTAACCTATTCTTACTAATCAACAAATTTCTTTTGCAGTTTAAGTTGAAATGCTGTAATGATAAGTATTATTACAAATAATACTATAGAAATTGCTGATGCATATCCTTTATCAAGATATTCGAATGCATTTTTGTAGAATAGATATACAATGGACATAGTGCTATCTATTGCCATACTAGTCTTGCTAATCATCATAAATATTATGTCGAACATTTGAAGAGCACCAATTAATGATGTAATTGAAACAAAGAATATTGTTGGTGCTAATAGTGGTAAGGTTATTGAGAAAAATTGTCTTATTGGACCAGCACCATCTATAGTAGCAGCTTCATAATAAGACTTTGAAATCCCCTGAAGTCCTGCAAGAAAGTAAATTATTTTCATTCCGAGTGAACTCCATATGCCTACAATTATTAAAGCTGTCATTGCGTATTTAGGCTCTGCTATCCAAGCATGTCCCTCTAAGCCAAGTTTAGCTAAAACATGGTTTATCAAACCATATTGTCCATTGTAAAGCCATTTCCACATGGTAGCAATAGCAGCTGGCATAGTGACAGCTGGCAAGAAAAACAATAATCTATAAAATGAGATTCCTTTTATTTTTAAATTTAATAACGTAGATATGATAATTGCTAAGCAAATACTAATAGGAACAGATACTATGGTAAATTTGAAAGTATTAAGTAATGCTCGTGGAATAGTAGGATCAGAGATAAGTCGCTTATAATTTTCGAGTCCGATCCATGAGTATTTTCCAAAAGAGCCTAAGTCCGTAAAACTATAATACAGATTCTGAAAAAAAGGTATTATATAAAATATACCTAGTCCTAATAATAATGGTAGTATTAATAAATATCCCCAAAGACAATCATTCAATTTTTTACTTTTAAGTCTACTCTTTTTCTTAGGAGGTTTTTTCTTTTTAATTTCTCTTTCTTCAACAATTAATGTATCCATTTTACTCCCCCTTCTTTAAATCTAAGGAATAGTACAAACTAGGTGAGCTATTTTAAAAAAGTCCAACTAGCTGTACTACTATTAGTTTTCACCTTACTTTTCTTGTTGAAGTACTTTGTCCATTTCCTCACCGATTTTTTTCAACCCTTCTTCAACGGATATTTTTCCAGCCCACATTTGCTTAATGTAATTAATTTCAATATCATTCCATTTTGGCGTGTTTTTTGATGTTGGATACATTATTGAATAGTCTAATTCGTCAATATATGCTTGAAGGTTTAGATTAGGATAAGTCTTTTTCCATATATCTAATACATCCATACGTGCAGGGATAACTACTCCTGATTTTGCCCAAATTTCATTTGCTTCTTTACCTCCAAGGAATTTCACAAACTCCCAAGCTTCTTTAGGATGCTTTGTATTAGCAGAAATAACATTGCTCAATCCATGTATTACTGCTGCGCGCTCTTTAATCAATGGCATTACAGTCAAATCAATGTGATCTTTTATTAATTCATTTTCCATAAATACAGGCACATCCCATGAAGCTGCGTTAACCATAGCTAATCTCTCAGCCTTAAACATGTCTATTTCAGAGGTATCTGACATTTCTTCTATAGTAGGTGATATTCCCTCTTTTATAAGATCTATCCATATTTGTGTTCCTTCTATAGCTTCTGGAGAGCTATATCCTGATTTTTTTCTATCCTCTGAAATTATAAATCCACCACTTTGAGGTATTGAGTTATAAAGACCTTCTTGTGTATCAGGTCTTGCAGCTGTTCCGTAAACACCTTTTTCTTTATCTGTTAATTTTCTAGCCGCTTCAACCATATCATTCCACGTCCAATTTTCATTTGGATATTCTACACCTTTCTCATCAAACAATTTTTTGTTATACCATAACGCTGTTAAATCCCAATCTTTTGGAATACCATATAGTTTATCATCAACGGTATATAACTTCACTAAGCTTTCTGGATATAAACTTAAGTCCATATTATCTTCCTTCACATTATCATCAATAGGTAACAGTATTCCATTCGATGCATATTTAACTATATTGGGACCATTAATCCAGAATATATCTGGAAGAACTTCACCAGTAGCAGCTGCTTCTAGTTTTGTCCAATATTGACCAAAAGGCGTTAATTGAATGTCAATTTTAATATTTGAGTTCTGTTCTTCAAATTTGTTAGCTATCTCTCGCAGTATTGGTTCTTGATACTTGTCCCACAATCCAAAGGTCAAAGTTACATTGTCGTCATTACTAGTAGTTTTGTCATTAGTTTCTCCGCTGCATCCAGCAAGCATTGTAGTCACTATAATTACGGAGAGAATAGTGCCAACCATTCTTTTAAATTTCATAATATTTTCCCCCTTAAAATATATGATAGTGTAAAATTCTTCACACTACTTTTTAAATTTTTAATATATATGAAAGGTTACACAGTTTTTTAAATAAAAAATAATGACTTTCTAATTTCATGTTATAATTCACTACTATATATCGACTCATACTATTTAAATATATTTTTATAGCTACTACTCATAACTATAAATTGATACTCCCTTAACTACCCTATTAACAATTCCACTTGGATTAGGATTATCAGGTTCCACATGATTATTTACTGAGCATAATAGTGTGAATACTTGAGCGTAAAGTAGATAAAGTAATGATATATAAATTTCATTATCTATTTTAATTGGATATTTACTTAAATAAAGTTGATGATTTGAATTTTTTTCAACCTCTTCATCATATTCCTGTGTGATTGAAATTATCTTATGTTCTCCAGCATTATTATAAATTTCGCTTAACATATCTACATCATATTTTCTCGCATAATCATCTATGGAAACATATAAAAATATTAAGGTTTTATCATCAACAATAGACTTAGGACCATGTCTAAACCCTAGTACCGTCTCATTATAAGATATAATTTGCCCTCTAGTTAGTTCTAATAGTTTTAACGAGCTTTCTTTTGAAATTCCAAAGAAACTGCTAGATCCCAAATATACAACCCTATTATAATCATAATCTAATAATTTTTTCTGTTCCTTATATCCATCCTCTAATAGGTGTTTACCAATGTTTGACATTTCATATATCTGTTTCTTATTCTCTTCAAGGTTTTCCATATCAAAAATTAATGATGCCGCAATGGTCATGCAGGTAAAACTACTAGTCATGGCAAATCCTAAATCATTAGATTTATCTGGCATAAGCAATAAAAGAGCATTTTCATTTTCCTCAGACATTTTTGCTAGTTTTCCTTTTGAATTGCATGTAATAAATATATGACTTATATCATCAATTAACTTATTAGCTAAATCATAAACTGCAACACTTTCAGGACTATCCCCTGAACGAGCAAAAGATACTAATATTGTAGGAATATGCTTTTTAAAATATGACTCAGGATTAGAAACTATGTCCGTTGTAGGTATAGCTTCAAAAATATATTCCTTTCTTTTATTTAAATAAGGAATCACTACTTCCCCTACATAGGCAGAGGTACCAGCTCCTGTAAATACCACTCTAATCTTTTCTTTTTTAAGTCTTTCATCTATAAACTTGTTAATATTATCTTTATTAGCTTCAATTATTTCTAATGTTTTAATCCAAAGCTCCGGTTGTTGATATATTTCTTTAGCTGTGTTAAATCCATTCAGTTCTTTCCACTTATCTTCATTAAATCCAAACATTTCATCACCCTTATCACGTCATAATTACATGATGTCATTATGTCATCATGTTGTAATTACCAGTTAGTTTAAAAAAAATTTATTTTTTTAATAAAACATGGTATTTAAATTTATCTCCTCTTGCAATACCTTTTGTATATTCAATAACCATATTATTTTCATATGTTATTCTCTTTATCATCATTGCAGGCAATCCGGAATTATATTTTAGTATTGCTGCTTCTTCTTCACTGGCTAACACTGGCTGAAATATTTCCTCAGCACAGGTAAAGGTTGTTTTGTATGTCTCTGTAAATATATTATACATTGCGTCTTTTTCTAGCTGTTCTTTCGTAAGCCCTGGAAATCTGTTACAAGGTACATAACTTGTTTCTAACATCATAGGTTCATTATCAGCTAGTCTTAATCTTGTAAATACATAAACTTTTTCTCCTGACAATAAATTCATCTTTTTTGCTAATTCATCATTACATTCTATTGTTTTAAAATCTAATACTTGTGATGATGGTTTCTTTCCTATTTTTTTCATTTCATCAGTAAAGCTATAAAACTCTAGAAGATCTTGTTTCAATTTTTTTGGTGAAACAAAAGTTCCCTTTCCATGTTCTCTATATACATACCCTTCTCTTTCTAATTCTTGCATCGCTTGTCTTACAGTAGATCTACTAACATTGTAAGTTTCACACAATTCTCTTTCTGAAGGCAGTTGATCATTTTCATTCAGATATCCATTGTCCATCATTTCTATAAGGATATCTATCAACTGGTAATATAATGGTATTCTACTTTCTTTATTTATATTCTTCATAGTTTCCACCTACAATTATTTTTATTACTGGTACGTACCACATATTTAAATGTTATATTATTTTTCATATACTGTCAATACAATTTAACAATTTATTTTATTAATAATATTCTTCTAATTACATTAATATGTTAAGTTTTAACGTAGAGAAAATTTTTAAAGTAAATCCTGTTACTTATTATATCAAATGGGTCATTTTAAAATAAATCATAGATAATTTCGAGCCTAAACTTAACACTCAAATAGCTGTTGATACTACAGGAGCATCTTTTTTTAATAGTGCAGAATAAATATTTTTCTATTTAAAAAGCAAAAAGCCATGCTACCGCCATATTTTGAGTAATACCTAATATGAAATTTACTATTTCAATACTATTTAGTGTCATCTCTCTTAAAACAATTGTTCTACTCCATAAAATTACAGCAACAAGGCCTAAAATTTTAGTTGCTAAAAACTTTTTATATGAATTCTATCTTCTTTAATTCAATTTATAACATATAACTTTACTCTAATATTACATTTATCTACTTTTAATCATTAACAATTACTTCTCTATCCACCCTTTATTTAATTTAAAATTACATTTATTCAAATTTCCAAAATTATAAATTGTTAGCTACCAATAATCTATATTAAATTAAAAGAGCTTTTTCACATATAAAAGCACCTACAACTATGTAAGTGCTTGTTTTGCTTTTATTTAAGTAAAATTTTATTTTTCTCTGCAATAAACTCTTCTTCTGTAAGTATACCATCATCTAACAAACTTTTTAGCTTTATCAATTCATCTGCTACAGATACTGTATTAGTTATCTTTTCTTGCTGATTTTCATTTTCATTACTCTGAGTTATAACAGAAAGCATTGATAGTATTTCTTGTGCTGATTCATATGCCATTTTATATAAAAATGAGTTAGCTTTTGTTGGCGTATTTATTAAATTTATATAAATACTAGGATTGCTGGTATCATTAACAGTTATTTTAATTCTTAAATTATTAATTACAGATTTAGTTTTCTTTTTACCAGTTACTCCACCAACAACTGCTCCAACACCTCCTGCTAAAACTCCACCAACAATAGCACTTCCTAATCCCCCTTTTGTTATAGTATCTCCGTCCTCTAAAAGCTCATATTCTACAATATTATCAAAAGTATATATTCTCGGATGAATTTTTTTACCTCGAAGTCCATCCGGTATAAGCCATAATCTCTTTTGTTCATCAAATTCTATATAAGCTCCTATCTTTTTAGTAGTTATAAAATCACCTAGCAATTTTTTATTATTTTTATTATTCTCTATTTCAGTTAATATTGCTTCTTTTGTTGTATTCTTATTTATTTTAACTTGAAAATTAATACTACATGAATGTAAACACTGTTTACAAATAAATCCACTGGCCATTTTCTTTTTTCCTTCTTCAATACCACAAATACAACAATTTTCTTTTCTTGAGAATAAACCCATATTATGCACCCCCCATAAACCTAATTAAATAATACCAAATAATAGCGGTGCTTTCAATATTATGTTTTTCTTTTAACTTTACCCATATGTTTCTTTTACTTTCTACATGCGACCTATTGAAGCATATATAAAGTTCTTTCATTTCTAAGCATATCTCTAAAGACGCTAGGTAGAATTTTAAATCTATGGAGGGCATAGTGAGCATATATTGCCTCCCTACCACCTTACCTTTACATATAATAAAAACACTTACCAATGTAAGTGTTTTTATTATGTATTACTTTTATCTAATATTATATTTAAACTCTTGATTATTAGCTTTTATGATAATTGCTAAAGGTTTATTATCGCTCTCCATACTTTCTGGTACTGTTGCTAAAAAGTGAAGTACTCCATTTGCTAATGGTTCTATTGATGTTATATTAGTATAAGTAAAATCTGATCCATCATCATACTCTATTGTTGAAAATGTACCATATTCATATTTATTATAAAGAACTTTAACTGATAAAAATTCATCTGCTATTTTCCCATCTGGTAGGAGATTCTTTATATTTATAACAGATTCAAAAAGTGCTTTCCCTTCACCTTCAGCCTCATAGTAAGAATAAACACCTTTTGCATTGGGTGGACTTATTATTTTATCAAACTTAGTATCCTCAATTGTTAATTCACAATAATCATCTACACTAACTACTTCACCTTTTTTGATTTCTTTTATTTCTGAACTCTTTTCTTTTTTAACATCTTCTTTTTTAGTATCTTCCTCTTTTTTACTATTATTATCTTCTACTACCTCATTATTTTTTTGAGGTTCTAAATCTGTTTTTTGCTTACAACCACTGACTGTAAAAAGTAATGTAATGATAAGTAATATACTTGCTATTTTTTTCATATGTCTCTCCTTTATTGCCAATATTTCATTTCTATAATAGCAAAGCATAACTTATTAAACAAGCATTTCCTTTATCTTTTTGCTTTATTTCAAATAGTTTTCTCTTTTTCTTCATGCAAATCTATTGAAGCATATATACCGTTTCATTTCTAAGTATATCTCTAAGAACGTTAGATAGAATTTTAAATCTATAGGAACTTAGTTAGCATAACTTGCCTCATTGTTACCTTACTTTTACATATAATAAAAACACTTACTAATGTAAGTGTTTTTATTGTTAAAATACATTTCTAACTTAATTTTTTACTTTATATTCTGATTGAGTTTTCGTATGATTTTCTATATTCCTTATTACTTCTTCAGCACTGATTTTCTCTTCCTCAGGCTCTATGGTTTCATATTCAGCATCTGGGGTTAATGTTATATTATCTTGTTTTGGAATTTGTCCTGTCTCTTGTAAGTAATCTGATACTATATTTTCAGCTTTTATAGTACTCACAAGTATCCAATCCTCATAAAGCTTACCAAACTTATTTCTAAACCACTTTGTTGTATATTGATTAGAATATTTAAATAGTGAGTATATATCTCCTAATCTATTACGTATTTTTATACCATCATCATTTGTCCATTCTACAATTTTATTTAAATCAGCTTTTCTTATATCTTTTAAATCTACGTTTAAAATACTTCCGTCCAACTTATAGTAAATATCAGCGATACTTTCATATTCATGTCCTATAAGTTTTTTCCACCCTGCCATTTCTCCCGTTGCAGGTTTTGATTGTAATTTTTCCTTTTTATATGGAAACCATTTTTTATATACATCATATGGAACTTCATTTTGAGGAATCATTCCTACATATGTTGTTGAAGTTGGCTCATAATAGTTGCAATTAGTTCCCAGTATTTCGCATACTTCTTGTAGCGATATAAAAGTATTATTATTATAAAGAATATTATCAGTATTCATTTTCTTCCCATGAATTTTAACGCTACCACTATTGAAAGTAGCATTAATATTGGCTAAATCTTTCGAAATAAGTGATTCTTTTGTAGTTTTATCTGTCTGCTTGATATTTTTCCAAGAATCAATAACATTTTTAGGAACTTCTCCAACAGGTACCTGCCCTATATATGTTGTCCTAGTTTTTCCATAATAGTAAACATTCATATTAAATAGCTTAGCAATACTGTTTATTGGTAGATATATTTTATTATTATATAACATTCTGTTGCCATTAAAACTAATCCCATTGACTTTAACGTTGGTTTTATTAAATGTTACCTTTATATCTTTTTTGTTTGTACTTGCAAATGCAGAAAGTGGCGTAATAGTAAGAATGGCGATTATTAAAAAAACTAACATTTTTCTAATTTTTACTTTCATTATAATTCCCCCCTTATTTACTATATTATACCAACATAGTATTTAAGAGTCTAGTAAGTTAAATAATATTTTGGATGGCAAAATAATGGCAAATTTTATTTTGCCATCGTAATTATTATTATCCTATTTTATGTTAATAATCTTATAACTTTTATTTTTTTATTAATAACTTAGTAAATTTTAAAAGGGTTATTGCTTACAATTCATAATAATTCTTTTTATTTATAACATCAATATGTTACGGTTCAACTTTTCCCTTCTTTGTTTAAATTCGTCTTTATTTAAATACATCTTATGTTAAAGCTCAACCATAAAATTTGACAGATTAAACCAGAAAAAACTTTATTTAAATACATCTCATGTTAATGTCCAACATCTAATAGAGCAGATGCAGTTATATATTCATTTGCATTTAAATACATCCTATGTTACGCTTCAACCACATAATAAACTTTATCTTACTTATTCTACAAATATTTAAGTTTTCTTTTATAAAATAGAAATAAAGGATTACTAGATATAGCTCATAATAATCCTTTTTATTTCAACTCTTTTTTAGAAAATTTATAGTAAAAAATAATTTATCTAAATTCTTAATAATTTTCATATAAAAATAAATAAAGTATAAAACTACTTACTTTCTTCAATAGTTTATACTATAAATTTTCATATTAAATTCAATTGTAAAAATTAGCTAAGAACATAGGAAATATCATAACCGGAAGTTACAGTAGCATCTTTTATTGGTATATATGCTACATCAAGCGTCATCGGTGGTGTTGGTAATTCAGTATATTTTTGTGAAAGCCTATATACTACTGGTGATCCTGTTGTTGGTGTAACTGTTACTTGTGCAACAACTACTAAAGTATAATCTGTTCCACTTGGATCAGTAAGAGTACTTGTGTCTACAGTTATAGTCTGAAAACTTCCAAAGCTAAATGCCATAAAAATCACCTCTATTATTTTTCAAAATGGTTATTTCCTATACTTTATTATATTAATTTAGTTAAAACATGTTACAGTTAAAAAAATAGCCTTTATAATAACTTTTTTTAATTATTTCAATCTTTTTTGTAATTTTTCATCTAAACTTTATTTTTATAGGTGATGATAGGAAGATCCAATTTCTATTATAGGTATTATGCCTTCTTGTGGTATATAAGCAACGTTTATTACATCAATACCTTGGCTTGGTATATAATCATATTCTTTTGAAACGTAATATTTTTTATTTCCCACAGTTACTACTATAGAAATTAATAATCTACATTTATCATCATAGTTAGCAGGATTTTCATAATCAGCATAGTTTATAGTTACAGGTAAATATGCATATTGACCTTGGCCATTGCAAGAAGAATAATTGTATACTATCCTTAAAATTGGCATTAAATATTTATTGCTAATAGAAGCGGATCCAAAACTTAATAAAGGAGTTACTCCTGTCTCTCCCTCAATAACTAATCCTTTATTTATAATTGTACCATCAAGCCATGCTATAACAATATCCATTATATCAATTTCAATTGATATTTTATTTATCGATACGTTTCCAATCTTTTTATAAGAGTCATATATTTGTGGTTGAACTTTATAGGTTGTACAAGTACTAAAATCATCTTTTAATGGATATATATTTATCAAACTATTAACCTGAATATCATAGCAACTTTTAAACAACACAAGTTTTGCTGATGATATTAATGCATTCTCTGGTATACTGTCTATATTAAAAAATAGATAGCTTTTATTAATGCTTTCATGAATATCTTCAATAAATATAAATTCATCTTTAATTGCACAACATATTTTATTTGAAATTGTTATACTTTTATCCCCTGGGATTATAAGAGAGGCCATTTATATCACCTCTTTTACATAATTTATTTTGCATATATATAATACAATATGTTAACTTTTTTAAAAAGGCTACTTAAGAAATTTAGTAGCCTCAAGCTTTATTTAGGTAATCTTTATTTTTCTTATATCACAACAATTTTTCACTACAAATATACTTACAAGTATTTATAAAACTTTGTAAATACTTGTAGGTATAAATTATATCTTTATGTCTTTTTAAAAATATTAGTACAATTTTTTATCTGCTAATTACACAATATTTTTGTATAAACTAACAAAAGGATTACTAGGTACAATTTCTAATAATCCTTTTTAATTACATCAATGTGTTACGATTCGACTAAATAAGGCTTCTTCATACTAAATTTCTACTCCTGTACATTCACCGAAACTATTCATCACATTATTAACTTCTATTATTTTTACTTTCATATCTTTTATAGTTATTCCTGTTCTTTTTATCGTTTATATCATATTGCTTTCTTCCATACTCTCTATTACATCTTTAAGTTGGTCCACTTTATATTGTCTTTCATTTAACTTGTTTTGTTCTTCTTTGTACATTTCTTTTAATCTTTTTAGTAACTCTTCTTTACACCCTAACTTCTCCATTGTATCTATTAACATTTTTTATATCATCTTTCACACATATCAACCTCCCATCTGTTTTAATCTACCATTATTCCTTTTATACTTTCTCTGCCTCATACACGCCTCTATATCTTGATAAGGATCAAGTGCTACTTCCAACTCTTCGTACTCTTTCCACTTCTTATCACAGAGGATTAAAAAAGGAACACGCACATTCTAAGTTGTGTTTGCTCCATCTTGTATAAAGTACTATTTTCTTTTTCACACTCTCACCTTACTTTAATTTTATGTATTAAAAAAGCTAGGTGTGTTCCAACCTAGCTTAGTGCTATTTTATTTCTATATTCATTAATAAAATTAGGTAAATCATTAAGATAAATATAGTTATTATTTATTTTTAAATTATTCTTATAACAAAGCATATGATTATCTTTATTACATGGTTTAATTTGAATTGCGTTATAAGTGCCAATTGGTTTTATAACTATCTAAAATAATAACTCTTTATCTTCACTTTCATTTTTAAATTGTATTTCTATGTTATCATATTTAGCTATTATATATTTATTATCATGCTCAATTTCAAATTTTCCATCTCTAAAAAATTTTCCGCCTCATTCATACATTGAATTTGTAATTCTTCACCCTTTTTCTTTTGTAAATCTTCCAACTGTGTGCATACTTCTTTAAATTCATTAATTTTGTTAATTACATTTTCTTTAACTTGTTTCAATTCTTTTTCTTCATTTATTAAATCTTCTAATTTCATATTTATCCCCTCCTATGTAAATGTTTCCACATTTTAGGAGGTAATCCTTTATTTGTCCATTTATTATGCTATTAATCTTTGCTCTGGTAAATAACTTAATTTTACAAGTAATCTGCATTTACCTTTACATATTTGATATATATCTTTGTAATAAGTACCTTTATTAACTTCTTCTGATATAATGTGCTCTATTGAGTTTTCTAAATTATATATTACATCTTAATAATGGAACTATTAAAATAAAAAAACTATTAAAATTAAGTGAATAAAACATTGGTATTACTTAATTTTAATAGTTTATATTGGACTAATGAAACTTACTATACAATCACATCTTTTAAAAAGCTTTTCTATGCTTATATGATCTAGTTTTATTCTTTTCCATCTTCTTAAGTATTTCTTTTTCTAGATCTGTATCTAAAGCTCCACAGAAATCACAATTCTAAAACATAGTTTTATCTTTAATAACTAAAATTATTAATTATTGTGTAGTAACAAAACGACCTTGTTCAGGTTTTGCAATTTCATCAAAATGATTAACCAGCATATCTAAATGCTTGGTAAGTTTCTCACCTTTCATAGGTTCACCATGACTAGGTATTACTAATGATGGTTTTAAATCTCTAAGAATTCTTACCGAATTCTCTGCCGTCTTCCAATCTGTGGTTAAATACTTTGGCGGACCGCTTATCTGCTCCCTGTGGGTCATTACAGACATTAAAGATTCCTGTTTTGTAGTGGAAAAAGCATCTGCAACAATAAGTACACGGTCTTTTTCACGGAATAGTGAAATATGGCCTTCTGTATGTCCAGGAGTGTGTATCCATTTCCATTCAGGCATCTCGGGAACACTTCCATCATCAGGCAGTGCCTCTACATGAGCAGTTATATCAATACTTGTATGTGGGAAAGTTGGAGATAATTTTGCAACCATACCTTTATCAACAGTAGAATCTCCCACAGGATAGTCTTTTTTTCCTGTTACATAAGGCATTTCTAATCGATGAATATATACTGGAATATTCCATAATTCACATAACTTTATAACCGATCCTACATGGTCAAAGTGACCATGCGTAAGAATAATTGCTTTTGGTTTGCTGTTTCTGCCAAATTTATCTTTAATACATTGCAATATAAAATTTGCTGAATTTTCAAGTCCAGTATCTACAAGAATATAGTTTTCAGCGGTACCAACCAAAGAAGCATTAACAATTGTAAAATTCATTATTAATATATCTGGAGTTATTTGTAATGATGTTGTGTTCATTGCTGATAGGCCTTCTACCATCTTATTCCCCATTATAACAACCTCTCTTTCGTGATTAAATAAACTTCTCTGAATTAGTATGTGCAGGTATTTTTATGTTATTCTGTAAAAGCGTCAACTATTTTATCAATCAAACCGTGACCGCCTTCTGCTGCTCTAGCTATATTTGTATTGTCTACAGTTCCATATTGAAGCCCTTCTACTGGGTTTTGTCGAAAATGTTGGTGGCATCCCCTATAGAATATTTACTCCATTTTAATGCCATCTATAAATCCTCATCTTTCATTTGATAATAAATTTCTGTGGCATTTAAATCCAATGGGTATTAATCTACAATTATTTTCTGTTTTGGTGTTAGCTTCATAACCCTATCCCTTTATATGCTAAAAAAGAGCCCTGTTAAGGCCCCTCTACCTACTATTAACTTCAAGTATCTTTCCCATCTCGGTATCTACTTTTATTTCATACATTCCAACAGGAGTTCTTATGGTAACTTTATAAATTAACATGCCATTTTCCATACCTAATTCAATGTTTACTAATTGATAAGGAACTTGCTGTAAAGCAATTTGAGCAGCTTCTTCAGTAGTAACTCGATACGTTTTCCAGTAATCATCCCATATTTTATAGTATGAATTATTCATTATATGAATCTCTTCCTTTTTAGCATTTACACGACTATTTTATTCAAATACTTGGAAATTTATGACTTATGATAACTTATATATCATTACATAAAAGTAGCACCTAGTTTCCTAGATGCTACCTAACAGCTGTAAACACTTGTAATCCCTGTTGTGTACTGCCTAATTTAAAACTTTCTATAATACTATTATAAATCACCTTTATCGTATTATTTATTCAAGTTTTATTCACTTTTTATTCAGCTTTTTATCCATTCTTCCCACCTTGATATATTTTCTATTAACTTTTGTCTAATCCTATACGCTGTTGGTTGACTCATTCCTAACTCATTTCCTACTTGCCAATCATTCTTTCCTCCCTCATATTTAAGCTTAAGAAAGTTTTGATCTTCTTTATTTAAAAATTGTAGGCTATATTCTATTATCACGTTATTCGCTTCAATATTTCTTCTTCCAGTTTAGCTATTTCTTCTGTTTTCCTATCCGCTTCTCTCTAGGTTTTCTGTTATTTTTATAGCTGTTCTTTCTGCATAACTAGATTCATCATTTGAATTCTGTACACGTTCCTCATAATTTATACTTCTGCTTTCTTCTGGTATAAATATATTTATCTCTCTAAATTTCTTTTCTATATTTTCTAATTTTTTATTTAATAGCTCTATCTTTTGTTTTATACTTCCTATTTTCTTATCTCTATTAAAAAAGTTATATAACTTCTTTTCCGTTAATCTAAAGAAAGTCTTGTCCATCCACGCCCTTCTAACTATTTTTTAATTCCATCCTAAGCCACGTAAGCATACTTCTTAATGTCTCTATCTCCAGTCTTAAATTATTTAATGCATCTATGGTCACATAGTAAGAACTTTCTGCTATATCTTTATTTAACCGTAATTCCGCAACCTTACTGTCTCCTCTAACAAGGTCCTGTATTAATGTAGCAGGATATTTATTTGCCTTTAACTCTAAAATCTTTTTATTAAGTTCTATATAATATTCTTTCTTAGTTCTTGCCTTCTCTAAAGCCAGTGTTTTAAGTTGCACGTTCCCGCTTTGTAAAGCTAATATTGCTATATTTATTTTTCTATAATTTCTCCTGGTGTCATTTAATTACCTCAGTTATTTAATTCTTTCAAAATTATTATTAAAAGTTTCATCATTCACTTCTATCCAATATTCTTCATTCGATAGTGTAGAATAGCCAAATATAAATTGGAAAAATAATTTAATATCTATTAAAAATAATTTAGTTTATACAAATGGATTTGTAGTTATGGAGACTACTAAAACAGACGAGTCAGAAAGAACAATGTATATTTCTGATAGAATATTAGATAAATTAAAAGCATTGAAACTTATGCAAGAAAAATATAAGTCTAGTATAGAAGAATACTATATAGAAAACTTCTTTGATGATGTTAAGTATGATTTAATAATGAGATAGAATAACGATAAATATATACACCCAATGTACTATACTAATAAGATGACTAGGGTTCTAAAGAAAGCTAACATAGATAAAAAAATAAGATTCCACGATTTAAGACATACAAACGCCATACTTCTTCTGCAACAAGGTGTAGATTTTAAAGTTATACAAACTAGATTAGATCATAAAGATATAAGCTCAACTCTTAATGTATATAGCCATGTAAATAAAGATATGCAAAGGCAAGCTGCAGAAAAATTAAATTCTATACTCGATTTCTGGGTCTAGAATGACAAAAGAATGGCAAAATAAAAAACACTAAGTCACAAACCTAGTGTTTTCAATGGTACGAGTAAACCTATAAGCCGAGTTCTGTATTTGACAATCATCTATCTAGGCCCATTGTTATCAATGGACTCAAGCGACACACCCGAAGGCGGGACGGGCAATCCCATTTACCTTCCTATTCGGTCTTGCTCCAGGTGGGGTTTACATAGCCGTACAGTCGCCAGTACGCTGGTGAGCTCTTACCTCGCCTTTCCACCCTTACCTAAGTAAACTTAGGCGGTATATCTCTGTTGCACTTTCCTTAGAGTTGCCTCCACTGGGGGTTACCCAGCACCCTGCCCTATGGAGCTCGGACTTTCCTCTCCTGAATAAATCAGCAGCGATTGTCTGGCTTACTCGCAAAATATATGTTATCATAGTTTATTCATAAATGCAAATATTTTTTTCCTACAGTTAAAACTTACATAAATTTATAAGGATCTTGCATTTTTTCTGATATGTATACTTTGTTATTAAAATTGTTTTCTCTAAGCAATTTTTCGAAAATTTTTCCAAAACTTATCATCGGTGGCCATTCTGTAGCAAAATGTCCAGCATCTATGATAGCTACATCTTCTTCTTTTATATCACTTACATAATGATATGTAGTATCCCCTGTTATAATACAATCTGCACCCTTAGCTTTACTTATAGCAAAGAAATCTTCTCCACTGCCATTTACTACTGCAATAGTGCTGATTTCTTTATTTTCTTCACCTACATATCTTATGAAAGGTGTATTAAAACTATTTTTAACCTTTTCACATAAATCTTTTAACTTAACTGATGTTTTTAATTTTATTAATCTTCCTATTCCATTTTTCCCATTGTTATACTCTGGTAATGAAGTATTTGCTATAATAGTAAATTCATCATATCCCAGCATCCTTGTAGCTATATCATTAATTCCATCTTCAACAGAGTCTAGATTTGTGTGACTTGAATATACGTTTATATCATTTTTAACTAATTTAATTATTTTCTTACCTAAAAGATTATCTGTAGTTATTGTTTTAGGCTTTAAAAATAATATTGGATGATGGGTTAATATAAAATTACAATTTTTCTGTATTGCTTCTTCTATTACTTCTAATGTAGCATCTAGAGCAACTAATATAGAAGTTACTTCTGCATTACTATCTCCTACCATTAGTCCTACATTATCATAGTCTTCCTTTAACTTGCTTGGTGCATAGCTTTCCATTATTCTTATAATATCTTTTACTTTTAAAGACATTGTAAAAACTCCTTTAGCTTTATAATTATTTTCTCTAATTGTTCTTTTCTTTTTATGGCACTTTCAGTTTCTTGATTTAAGCCATTGTAAATCTTAGTATATTTATCTAACTTGAACGCTAAATATTCCTTCATCACGGGATGTTTCTTCTTTATAAGAGTTTCACTTATTTCATAGTGTATAGGTTGTATTTCTTTAATCTTATTATCATATTTAACCTTAAAAATTTCATAAAATTTATCTTCTTCTTTTACTAGTTCTTCATCTATTATTTTGTATCCACTTTTATAAATATATTCCCTTAACACCTCTGGATTTTGAACAGGCTGAAGTATAGCATAATCAAGATTTTTAAAAACTTCTTCGCTTTCTTCAATTATATCTCTAATTAAGTTTCCTCCCATACCTGCTATTATAGCCGCATCTACTTCCTTAGGTTTCACAGTAGTGAGCCCTCCACCTAATCTACAACTTATCTTATCTCCTAAATTATAGTCACTGACATTTTTTTTTGCCTTTTCTACAGGACCACTATTGATATCAGAAGCTATAGCTCTTTCTATGATATTATTCTTAATAAGATAAATTGGAATGTAGGCATGGTCTGTTCCCACATCTACAATGGTGTTAACATCTTTTATCATTCCACCTACGGTTTTTAATCTATCACTTAAGTTCATTTTCGTCATCCTTTACATTGCTATTAATAACATTCTTATTTGCATATATAAAAATACTGATGCTACTGCTAAGGCTATATATAAATATCTATAGGCTGTTTTTTTATCATATTTAGCACAAAAGTAAGAGGCATAATACATACAAAACAACAAGCCCATATTTAGCCCTCCATAAGTCATTTGTGTAAAAGTAAATTGCTTAGGTGTCCCCATAATTACTGGTCTTAGCTTTGCATCAAAAGTTATTGGCATTACATCTGGTAATCTTTGAGTCACATATAAAAATAATGGATTTATAGTAAGTATTATAATAACAATACTAGTTAAAAATAATGGTAATTTATATTTTATATTTCTATATAATTTATTTACCTTATTAAACTTTGTCTCCCAATCCATTAAGTAAATACCATTCTTATTTAATAAACCTTCTACTGCGGACACATCTTCTGGAGAAATTGCAATGTTACAATCCTGCGTTTTTAGATATATAACATTTTTATTATTAGTAACAAACATTCTTGTAGTACCAACTTTTTTAACTACAGTTCTACCCAATGCAAAAGTATTGGTTGCAATCCCTGATAATTTTACACCTTTAATTTTGCCACTTAATTTTGTATATCCTTCTATATCTTTTAATGGGATCTCTATCTTTTTTAATCCATTTAGACCATTAATTATTAATTTGTCTTCATATAGTTCATATTTTAGTGATAACCATAAAAATATATAATAAAAGTAATATAAATTACAAGCTACAGTTATTAATCTTAGTAAATTTATAACTACATAAGAGTGCATATTATTCATCAAAATTACAAGCAAAACATTATACAATAATGCTAATAGCAATATTGAGATTACTTCTTTATCTTTTTTAGAAGTAAATACCGTCATTTTATCACCTTCTTTGCTCAAATTATACCATAAAATCCATTGATGGTAAATTTAATTATATTTTAACTTTATGAATAATAGTACTAAAAAAAGAACACCAAGTTGGTGCTCTAATCTAGATAATCTTTTAATTTCTTACTTCTACTTGGATGTCTTAACTTTCTTAAAGCCTTAGCTTCTATTTGTCTTATTCTTTCTCTTGTTACATTAAATTCTTTACCAACCTCTTCTAAGGTTCTAGCTCTTCCATCATCCAATCCAAATCTTAATCTTAAAACCTTTTCTTCTCTTGGAGTTAATGTACGTAATTGGCTTATTAGTTGTTCTTTGAGCATAGTAAAGGCAGCTGCTTCTGCTGGCGCTGGAGCATCATCATCTGGAATAAAATCTCCTAAATGACTATCTTCCTCTTCACCTATCGGAGTTTCAAGTGATACTGGCTCTTGAGCAATCTTCATAATCTCACGAACTTTATCTACTGACATATCCATTTGTTTTGCAATTTCTTCTGGTAATGGTTCTCTACCTAATTCCTGTAGTAATTGTCTAGAAACTCTTATAAGTTTATTAATAGTTTCAACCATGTGTACTGGTATTCTTATAGTTCTAGCCTGATCAGCAATAGCTCTAGTTATCGCCTGTCTAATCCACCATGTAGCATAAGTACTGAACTTATAACCTTTTCTATAATCAAACTTTTCAACAGCTTTAATAAGACCTAAATTTCCTTCTTGAATTAAATCAAGAAATAACATTCCTCTTCCCACATATCTTTTAGCAATACTTACAACCAGTCTTAAGTTAGCTTCTGCTAGTTTCTTTTTTGCATAAGCATCGCCTTCTTCAATTCTCTTTGCAAGCTCTATCTCTTCTTCTGATGATAATAGAGGTACTTTACCTATTTCTTTTAAATACATTCTTACTGGGTCATCTATAGTAATACCTTCTGGTATAGATATATCTATTTCTTCTTCCTCTTCTTGAAGATCTCCCACAACATCTATTTCCATTGATTCTAATACTTCATATATCTTTTCAATCTGCTCTGGACTTAAATCTATTTCATCAAGTTCATCTATTATTTCCTTATATGTTAATGAACCCTTCTTTTTACCTTTTTCAATCAGCTTTTTAACTACAGTTATTTTTGTATTTTTATCTTTCATTACATTACCTCCCTTCATCAACTTATATGTTTTTTAATGCCTTTTGTATATCAATTAACTCTTGTGTACACTTTAAAGACTTCTCTACAAGGCCTTTAGATTCATACTGTTTAATTTTATTCATAACTTCTTTTTCCGACTCCTCTAACCTATATTTTTTAATCATCTTGACACAATCATGAATCATTTTATCAAGGTCATACTTATCTCCACTTATTTCATATTCCATCAAGTTAATAAATTGTTTTGTGGTTTCACTATCATTACAGTTATTCTCGATATGTTTTAATTTATCTTCATAAGATAAATCATTAAATTTTAAAATTAAATCATAGAGTATTTTATGACTGTAAGATACAAAACCGCAATCCTTTAATTCATAAGATATAAAATCTAATCTATCAATATCTGTTAACATAAACTTAAGTAATATTCTTTCAGCCTTAATATGAGCTGGTTCTATATATAGATTTTGCCCATAATTATGCTGTATATTATCATTTTTTTCATTTTGTTTGATTTTTTGGTTAAATTCATCGCTTAATAACTCTTCTTTTACTTTAAGTTTTTCTGCAACTTGTTTTATATATATATTTTTTTCAAAATCACTTAAGTCTTTTATTATTTCCAAGACTTTATTTTTATACCTTATTATCATTTCATTATCTGTAAAATTTATGCCTTCTTCTACTTTTTTGATTTTGTAATCAACAAGTGGCATAGCTTCATTTATTAATGCCTGAAAGGCTTCTTTGCCGTAAGTCTTTATGAACTCATCTGGATCCTTTCCACTTGGGACTGATAAAACCCTAACATCAAATCCAGATTTTTTTAGTATGTCTAGTCCTCTTAAAGTAGCCTTTTGACCTGCTAAATCTGCATCATAGGAAATTATTGCCTTGTCTGCATATCTTTTTAATAACTTTGCTTGTTGCTCTGTTAAAGCAGTCCCCAAAGTTGCCACAACGTTAGTTATACCTTGTTGATGAAGTGCAATACAGTCCATATATCCTTCAACAATAACAACTGTTCTATTCATATTTTGTTTTATGGCAAAATTTAAACCATACAAGTTGGTTCCTTTTAAAAATAAAGGTGTTTCTGGTGAGTTTAAATATTTAGGCTTTGAGTCATCTAAAACTCTGCCTCCAAAACCAATAACTGTACCCTTATAATCAAAAACTGGAAAAATAACTCTATTCCTAAAACGGTCATAGTAGTTGCTCTTTTTACCTTTAATAATTAGTCCTAACTCTGACATCTCCTTATCACTATAACCTTTTCCCCTTAAGTAGTCTCCGAGTGCATGCCATTCATCTAATGCAAATCCAAGTCCAAACTTTGTCATAGCTCTTTCATCTATAGATCTATTCTTTAGGTACTGGAAAGCTTTTTTATTTCTTCTTAAATTTGCATAGAAGTATTTAGCTGCATCCACATTTAGCTTTTTCATTTTTTCAAACTTATCTTTTTTAGCTTTATTTAAATTGCTTTTTTCCTCTACCTCAATACCAACCTTTTCAGCCAAAGCTTTAACTGCTTCAGGAAAACTCTTATTTTCAACTTTCATAATAAAACTAAATACATTTCCTGCTTCTCCGCACCCAAAACATTTATATATTTGTTTATCCTGAGAAACAGTGAATGATGGAGTCTTTTCACTATGAAAAGGACAA
The DNA here is from genome assembly GCF_054863625.1 of Clostridium sp. Marseille-QA1073. NCBI lineage: Bacteria > Bacillati > Bacillota > Clostridia > Eubacteriales > Clostridiaceae > Clostridium > Clostridium sp. Marseille-QA1073. The sequence goes on from NZ_JBSVQM010000029.1 coordinate 38,899, forward strand.
TTTCCTATGAAATTTCGTCCTGATTTTTTGAGTCTCACTCTTTCTGATATTACATCAATAATATCTGTTTGTTCTTTTACTTTTTGTATGACTTCTTCTGAAATCACTAAATTATATCCCACCTTTTAATTTTACACTTTTGTCATTTTCGACAAAAAAGTATAAAATCCTTCTTTTTTCTTATAAATTTTTATAAAATAAACTTTTTTACTTTTTATATATTCTTTGTAAATTAGATTTTTCCTTCAAAAATGCAAATTTTTGTAGTTTTATAATGCCTTAGTAAAATTATAAATTATATATAAATGCTTTGTTTAGGCACATATAAATCATTAAAAAGCTGTAAGCAATACTCATCACTCATGCCTGAAATGTAATCTGCAACACCCTGTTCAAGCCCTTCATTATCTGCAATGGTCTTATAAAAATATGGCAGTTTTTCTGGATGTTTGTAAAAATATGAGTATACATGCTTTAAAACAAATTTTGCTTTTTCTCTTTCTTCTTTTAAAATATTTCCTTTATATATATTTTTAAACATAAAACCCCTAAGTTCACTTAAAGATTCTTGTACTTTATTTGACAATGTAACTTGAATATTGTTATTTTTAATGTTTTCTAAAGTATTATAAATACAGTCATTGACCAAAGTTTCAATTCTATTGCTATGATTTCTACCTAAAACTTCTATAATTTCTTTTGGCAAGTCACTTTCACGGAGAATTCCTGCTCTTATAGAATCATCTATATCATGATTCACATAGGCAATTTTGTCACTATATTTTACTACTTGTCCTTCCAAAGTACAAGCCCCTTTTGACTGGGAAGAAAACCCACTATGATTCAATATTCCATCTATAACCTCATAAGTTAAATTTAGTCCTTTTCCTAACTTTTCAATTTTTGTTAAAACCCTAACACTATTTTCATTATGTTTAAATCCTTGAGGTAATAATTCATTTAGAACTTCCTCACCATTATGTGCAAAAGCAACATGACCTATATCATGGCCTAGTGCAATAGCTTCTATCAAATCTTCATTAAGTCCTATCCCTCTTCCTATAGTTCTAGCAATTTGATTAACTTCTAAAGTATGAGTAAGCCTAGTTCTATAGTGATCATTCCAAGTTTTAATATACACTTGAGTCTTTAATTTTAATCTTCTAAAAGATTTACAATGTATTATTCTGTCTCTATCCACCATATAATCGGTTCTCATTTCGTCTTTCTTTTCCTTAATTACTCTTCCTTTAGAGTTAATTGATAATGCTGCATAAGGATTTAGAATAAGTTTTTCATTTTTTTCTATTCTTTCTCTTATGTTCATCCATCACTCCTCCTAATAATTTAATATATAGCTATTTAATTTTATGATTGTACCTATTCAATTCATAACTCAATCTTTTTAATCAGTAAAGCTTTTCTTTTTATAAAATTGATAATTAATAATTATTAATGAATAATTGTCAATTTCTTATTTCAGATTATTTAATAATTAAAGTTATAAATTGAACTATCAAAGTAAACAGTTTTATGAGCTATACATTAAATTTTAATGTATTATATATATTCTCCTTTAAATACCAATGATATTCAAAAGGTGAAAATCTATTTTATCCATTTTAATTTATAATCTTTTTAAGTTTCTAAACTTGACTATTTTAAAGATTCATATTTAGAAACCTAATTTAGAAACTACCATGAAAACTTTATATATTTTTAGACTTTACAACATAGCTTTTATATTATGACAGTTTAAATTAAACGAATTTTAAAACTGTAAGTGTCTATAGAATATTCGCCTCTTTAAATATAAAACCCTTTATTTATATATTTAAACTTTTTTATAAGTATTTTTAATATTGATGTATATTAATGTTTTTTCCTTAATATCCTTATAATGTAATGTTTAAAGGAGAGTGCTATGATGACTACTGCAACGATTTATAAAAATAATATAGAATTATTGTCTGAAAAGAATGTAAAGAAACATGTTTTGCCTCATTATAATTTGAATAATGCTATAGTGGAACAGGTAAAATTAAAGAATACTGACAAACAAAGAGCTGTTTATATGATAGTAGATGGTGAAGATAAATATTGTCTAAAAAAAGTTTACTATCCTGTTGAAGAACTCCTTTTTGTGTATTCAGCTATAGAATGGTTGTATCGTCATAACATAAATGTTCCTAGAATATTATCAACTACAAACCATGGCAGATATGTGGTTTATGAAAATATGCTATTTATATTAACTCCTTGGGTAAATGGAGACAAATGCGACTTTGACTCAGTTTATGAAATATTATTAGCTTCCTCAAATCTTGGCAAAGTTCATGATATTAGTAAAAATTTTGAACCTATATTAGGTAGTAAGAATAAGATTGGATGTAGCAGTCTTTATAATTCTATAAATAAACACTTTAATAATTTGCTTATGTATTCTAACTTAGCATATAAATATCATGATAACTACTCTAAGATTTACCTTAAGAACTTCGATACTAACATAAAACTTGCTGAAATATCTAATAGCATAGCAATTACAATTAAAGAAGAGGATTTAACAACTTCACTTTGTCATAACGATTATGTTAGTAAAAATCTTATAGTTGATGAAGATGATAATTTGTGGCTTATAGATTTTGATAAATGTAAAATTGATTACTGTGCTCTAGATATCTCATATTGCCTAAGAAGACTTTTAAGAAAAGAAAAAAATAGATGGGGCTTGGATTTAACCATAAGCTTCTTAAATACT
>NZ_JBSVQM010000003.1:0-277510 GCF_054863625.1 Clostridium sp. Marseille-QA1073
AGCTCAAATAATTCAATGGCATAATTATATAAGTTCATAAAATTAAATTTGAAATTAGTACATCTATAAGTATCTAATATGAAAATTTAAAATATATTAAGGAGGATTTATTATGATATTCAATAATTTAATAGATATGATAGGACAAACACCAATAATAAAACTTAATAAACTAGTAAGTAAGGATATGGCAGAGGTATATGTAAAACTTGAAAGATATAACCCTGGTGGAAGTGTTAAGGATAGAGCCGCACTAGGAATGATAGAAAAAGCTGAGAAAATGGGACTTTTAAAGAGTGGTGATGTTATTGTAGAACCTACTAGTGGTAATACTGGAATAGCATTAGCTATGATTGGAAGATCCAAAGGATATAAAGTTATAATAGTTATGCCTGACACTATGAGTGTTGAAAGAAGAAATATTATAAAAGCTTATGGTGCTGAGTTAGTATTAACTGAAGGTACTAAAGGTATGAAAGGTGCAATAGAAATGGCCTTAGATCTTGCTAAAAATAATGAGAACTACTTTGTACCTCAGCAATTTGAAAATATTGCTAATGTAGAAAAACATTACGAAAGCACTGCAGAGGAAATATTAAATGACATACCTGATTTAGATGCTTTCATAGCAGGTGTAGGTACTGGAGGAACTATTTCTGGTGTAGGTAAAAAACTTAAAGAAAAAATTTCTAATATAGAAATAATAGCTGTTGAACCTTTTAACTCCCCTGTTTTATCAGGTGGTTCACCTTCTCCTCATAAAATTCAAGGAATAGGTGCAGGTTTTGTTCCTAAAATATATGCTGGCGAAATAATTGATTCAATAATGACTGTGAAAGATGAAGATGCTTTTAATACTGCAAAACTTATGGCTAGCGAAGAAGGTTTCTTAGTGGGTATATCTTCTGGGGCTAATATATATGCTGCTTTAGAAATAGCTAAAAAATTAGGACCAGATTACAAAATTTTAACTATTGCACCAGACGGCGGAGAAAAATATTTCTCAATGGGGCTGTATGATTAATTCTACTTTTATAATTTGGGTGTGATTTTATGTTTAGATATATAGTAGAAGATTTAAAGACAATTAAAAGTAAGGACCCTGCAGCTAAAAGTTTATTGGAAGGCTTTTTATATCCATCTTTTTATGCACTATTGCTTTATAGATGGGCTAATAGATTATATAAAATACGTTTTTATTTCTTAGCTAGATTTATTTCTCAGCTTGGAAGATTTTTAACAGGTATTGAAATTCATCCAGGAGCTACTATAGGAAGAAGACTTTTTATAGATCATGGTATGGGTATTGTAATTGGAGAAACTGCTGAAATTGGCAATGATGTAACTATTTATCATGGTGTTACCTTAGGTGGTACAGGACATGATCAAGGTAAAAGACATCCTACTTTAGAAGATAATGTGTTAGTTGGCGCTGGGGCAAAAGTTCTCGGTCCTATAACTCTAGGAAAAAATTCAAAAATTGGTGCCAATGCAGTAGTTTTAACTTCCATTCCTGAAAACTGTACTGCTACTGGAATACCAGCAAAAGTAGTAAAGCCGAAGATAGAGCATTTAAGGCTAATAGAATATGTTATATAAAAAATTAACATTAGTATGATAATTATTGTTATGAATTTTAACTCTACCCCTTGGGAATACTAAAGAATCTACATTATTCCCAAGGGGTACTTTAGTATTCCAATTAAAACTATTGAATTGACAACTTACAATGAAGAATTTATGATATGATAGTACTTTAAGAATTATATATAAGAGGTAAGGTAATGAACGATTTTAAAAATTTTAATATAAGCCATAATATGATAAAATCTATAACTTCAGTAGGTTATGAATCACCATCTGAAGTTCAAAAAAAAGTTATTCCTTTGGCACTTAAAGGAGAAGATTTAATTGTAAAGTCTCAAACTGGCAGTGGTAAAACTGCTTCTTTTGGTATACCACTTTGCGAAAGACTAGAGACAGAGAAAAATGCAGTTCAAGCTTTGATTTTAACTCCTACTAGGGAATTATCTATACAAGTAAAAAATGAAATTTCTAAATTAGGTCTTTATAAAAAAATTAAGGCAGTATCTCTATATGGTAAAGAGCCTTTTTCTCTTCAAAGGAAAGAATTATCCCAAAGAGTCCATGTAGTAGTAGGTACTCCTGGAAGAGTTTTGGACCATATTACTAGAAAAACTCTTAATGTTGAGAATATCAAGTATCTTATAATAGATGAAGCAGACGAAATGCTTAATATGGGTTTTATTTCTCAAGTTGAAAGTATTATAAAATCTCTTCCACATAAAAGGCAAACTATGATGTTTTCTGCTACCATTTCTGAGGAAATTAAAGCTTTAAGTAAAAAATATATGAATTCTTCTCACACTACAATTGAAGTATCTCCTGAAAAATTAACCTTAGATAATATATCTCAAGGTCTTTATATAGTAGAAGATAATAAAAAATTAAAACTACTTATGGATTTAATTAAAACAGAAAATATAACTCAAGCTATTATTTTTTGTAGAACAAAAGATAGAGTTAGTGATGTGTACCAAAAATTAGGAAAACACAATCTTCCTCTTTGTGAGATTCATGGAAACATGCTTCAAAAAGATAGGTTAAGTACCATAAAAGGTTTTAAAGAAGGTAAATATTTATTTATGATTGCCACTGATGTCGCTGCAAGAGGTATTGATATTTCTACAGTAAGCCATGTTATAAATTATGACCTCCCATTAGAGGTAGAAGCATATGTACATAGAATAGGAAGAACTGGTCGTGCTGGTGAAAGTGGTACTTCACTAACTTTTGTAACGCCTTATGAAGATAAGTTCTTAAAAGCTATTGAAGAATTTATCTCTATGAAAATCCCTGTAAAAACACCACCTTCTGAAGAAGAAGTTAAATCTTCTATCAATAAAGAGTTTAAAGTAAAAATTAAAACTCCATCTAGTAATGATAATGTTGTTAAAATATATATTAATGGTGGTAAAAAGAAAAAGATAAGACGTGGAGACATAGTAGGTGCTTTAACTAATAGTGGAAATATTCCAGCTGATTCCATAGGAATTATAGACATTTATGATACCTATAGTCATGTAGATATATTAAATGGTTATGGCAAGACTTTACTTAAATCTCAAAGTGAAATAAATATTAAAGGAAAACCTACTAAAATTAAAAAGGCAAAAAGCTTGATTAATTGAGAATTTAAATATAACTTAAAAATCGTGATTTTATCACGGTTTTCTTTTTTTCTCGCAATTTTGCATTATTAGGAATTATATATTATAATAACTTTGTTCTAAATATTGCATTTATGTTAATATTTTCATATTTATATTATTAACATAATTTTATATTAACTTTAAAGATAATAATATTTAGCTAATTATTTTAATATTTTAATGGGGTTAAATTGTTTAAGACGTCTTCAGAAAATGATCAGTTACTATACTAATCGACTTTAGGCGACTAATATAAAATTATAAGGGGGATTTGTAAATGAACAAATCAATAAAAAAAATTATTACTTTTTGTACAGTTATGGTATTATCTTTAACTGTAGTGGGATGTTCTAAAAAAGATCCATCTCAAGAAGGAAATTCATCTAAAAAAGAAACGGTGGAAAAAAAAGAGGCTATGACACCAGAACAAGTTTTAGATGAATATTTTAAAGATGTAAAAAAAGCTGAAAATTTAAAATCACCTAAGGATGTTAATACAGTTTTAGCTAAAGCTTTTAATAATGGTGATTCTAATGTAGATTTTGTTAAAGAAATGGGAAAAGAAAATACAGATAAATTTATCAAGGATTTTATGATTCCAATAGCAAATAACATAGAGTATAAAATAGTTGAAACTAATATTAATGACAACAAAGCTACAGCAAAAGTAAATATAACTGCTATAGATATTAGTGAAAAAATTGAAGATATATTTGGTGGACTTATAAGAGAAGGTATGAAATTAGCTCTTGATGGAAAAGAACCTACAGATCAAGAGATGGCTGGAATTCTTATAAATGAGTTGATAAATGCATCAAAAGGAGAAAATGTAAAGAAATCAAGTTCTAATATAGAAATGACTCTAGAGAAAAAAAATAATGAATGGATTATTAATGAAAATACTCAGCTTGAAGATATATTAGCTGGAAATCTAAATAAGATAGGAGAAAAATTCAAATCCTTTGATATGGGAACTCCAAGCAATTAATAAATTTTATTTTTTAGTATCAATTAAATATTTTAATCTATTATAAGGTACTTCTTTTAAGAGGTACCTTTATTTTATTAGCTTAAAAAAATTATGCTAATTACTTCATTTAGCATAGTTTTTTTACATTTAATTGTATAAATCTTAATGAAAACCATAAGAAAAGTACGAACTATTCTCTATTAAATATCTCCATATCTCCTAGTAGTGTAATTTCATTATTATCAACAATTATTCCACCAGTATCTTTAATTGCATATACCTTATCTTTCTTTTCAGTTAATACCTTGTTGATATAACTTTTTTGCATTTCTGTCTCCTCATAATGAACTTCAATACCAAAATCTTTTATCAAATTTAATCCTTTATTATATGAAAATTTATCATAGTCTTTATCAGGAGTAATATGATACTCTGATATCTGAATCATTGCTCCAGCACTACTGCCTATAATAACATCAGTAAAATTTTCAATGTCATTTATTAAGTCAAATTCCTTTAAACGACACATCATTTTATCAGGTAAACCTCCAGTGAAAAATATTATATCGCTATTTTTCACCTTTTCTTTTGCATTTTCCTTAGTATCTTTAAAATAATTTATCCAGTTTATATTTTCTTCTGCAACTCCATAGCTCAAAAATGGTAGAATAACACTGTTGTAATACTTTTCACTATTTTTACTGTAAGCATATTGCCATTCCATATCATTACTTATCTTTTCATTAAAAGAAAATGGTATTATCAAAACCTTATCATTACAATTTATGTATTTTTCTATTATATCTTTTGCCCATCTTTCATGGAAATTATATTCACTAAATAGTATATTAACCATTAATATCCCCCCTATTAATTCGCCATAACGTTATATTATATAATGGCTCTCTACAAATATTAATATATTAAAGAATATTTTATATCATTAAAAAAGAAACTTTTATTCATTGTTTCCTTTTTAATATAGATGATGCGATACTATATGCTGAATATCAGAAAGGAAATATACCTAGAGTAATATATTTGCCATCCTTACTTTTAAGTGCTGAAAGTGTTAATAAAATTGATATTATAAAAAGAATTACATTAATAATAACTCTAGCAAACATGAATATACCTCCAAGATTTAACTTAGAGGTATATTCACTGCAAAGCATTTAAAATCCTTTTAACTTTTAATATATTAAAATAAACGTAATTAATTGAAAACTTCTTATAATACACTAAAAGTTCCCTTTAACTCTTAATTTTTTTCTCTTAATTTTTCATTCCCACAGAAAAGTTTTTATTATAGAAATTCAACTTATTATTATAAAACATATATAAGAATTCTTAATGAAAATCTAACTTATACATAATTAAAACAAGAAAAATTCTTTTCTATGAATGAAAAATAAAGAATTATAGTTAAAACTCCACTGTCCAATCCTGCAGAGTTTTTTATAAAAAATTTTATTTTAACTTTTCACTTATATCACTATAATATTTACCCTACTTTTACCCTAACGCTGATTAAAATCTTTATAGCTCTCTCTCTTCTACTTTGCAATTACTGTTAATAACTTTTTTAGCTATACTTAAAGATACTAACACTACTAAAGCTGTAATTCCCCATTTTTTTATCTTACTATTTTTTTCTATGTTAATATCCCTTGTATCACTAACCTCATTTTCCATGCTTCTTCTAATAATATTCATAAAGTATACATCCTTTCATCATTAAATTTATAATGTAACTAAGAATAATTATTTTTCATCTTAGCTTTCTATAATCATATACTAAGTTATTTAAATTAAAAGAATAGTAATAATAGCTTAAAACAACATTAGATACAAATTAGAAATTCTAATCTTATCATTTAAATCCTACTTTTTCATAATTTTATATTCTCTACCTTTAAGTTAATGGTATAATTTGCATATAAAATTGTAATCTCGATAATTAAAAAATTAAAGAGTAATGGAGGAACTTATATATGATAAAGCAGCTTAATTTAAAGGATGAAAAAGTTCTAGAAAAAATATTAGATGTACAAATAGCATCTTATAAGATTGAAGCAGAAATTATTGGATTTGATGAAATACCACCATTAAAAGACACAATTAATACTTTAAAACAATGCAATGAAACTTTTTACGGATATTTTATTGATGATATTCTAGCTGGCATTATCTCCTATAAAATTGAAGATGATACTTTAGATATCTATAGAGTTGCAGTACATCCTTCTTTCTTTAAAAGAGGTATTGCAAAGGAGCTTATTAACTTTATAGAAAAAATTAATAATATAAAAAATATAATAGTATGTACAGGAAAAGAAAACATGCCTGCTGTAAATCTATATATGAAAAATGGCTATAAGAAAATTAAAGACATTAAAATTAAGGAAGGATTTTATTTAACATCCTTTAAAAAAACATTATAATGTAAAACTATAATAAATTAATTCATAATATTAATGAATTATATAAAAAAATAACTAGCCAGTATTCTTGTCTAGTTATTTTTTATCATATTGATGTAAATTATATTGCTCAATTAAGCTTATAAGCGTAACTGCATAGTTAGGATCTGTGGCATATCCTGCTCTTTGCAATGCAAAAGCTTGCCCAATATGATCCTTTGCATTAAAAAATCCTGCCTCAGAATAAATACTATTTTCAACTAAAAATTTTCCGTGATCTTCAAGAGAATGATCCCAGGAATCATAAGCTCTAAAAGCTGCTTTAACCTCAACCTTCACTCCTCCATACCATTCATAGGTTAGCATTTCAACATATTTTCCACTCCAGTAAAAGGCCTTTATACCAAATAAATTATTTGCTTTAGCTGTAAGTCCAGAGCTCCCCCAACCAGATTCTAATATTGCCTGTGATATACTTATTGACGGCAATACTCTATATTTTTTGTAAGTACTCACAGCTCCCGGTATTACTTTATTAATGAATTCTTCTTGTGTTAAGTTAAGAGGTACGCCTTCTCCATCTATTAGAATTCCTCCTCCAAACTGTTCATTTAACAGATTTAGCCCTATATCTCTATATAGTTTAATATCTCTCTTTTCTTCTTCTGAAAATCCCATCTCATCCATTACTTGATCTAGGTTTTTTCTTCTATAGACTGTTACCTTTTCTACTCTTTCTATTTCTTCCCCTTTACTATTTGTAGTAATAACTTTTCTTTCTTCTGTATATTTTTCTATAAAAAGTTCTCCTAAGGATAAAACATCACCAGATTTTACATCTTTAAAATTTTGTTTATATCTAACTGCATCAATTGCCATTAAATCACGCCAATCAACTTTAACATTTTCCTTGCTAGCACTTTGAGCTCCACTTATATACATTCTAATAATCTCCTCATCTGCTGCTGGCACCGTTTTAATTACTACGAATGAGGTGGCAAACATAATAGGTATCATAAGTAATGCAATAAAAAAAAGTAATATCTGCTTCCAGTATTTTTTTAATAGTGATGCACCCTTTATGACCACATATGGATTCATATAATCACCAGCCTAACCTAAGTTTAAATATCTTGATTTAACTCCATATATTTCTTCAAATTGAACAGGATCTATAACTTCTAATTCAAATTTCGATGCTCTAGTTTGTATAACTACCCTTTGAGAACCAACAATAAATATACCTTTGCCTTTGCTCCCTTTTTTCTTACCGCCTGTACCTTTTAATATTTTTATCTCACTATCACTAAATGAGTATAGTTTTTTAGCTACAGGAATATCACTTTCTCCTAGTCGCATAAATAATTTAAAATATGAATTATCTATAATCGCTTGTCCAAATCGAGGAATACTTAAAAAGTCCGGTAAGTTTTGAGTTGCAGTGATAAGTCTTATTCCAAATCCCCTCCCCTGTTTACTTAACTTAGTAGATAAAAACATAAGTGTCTGTGGATTTTGAGGATCTGCAAACTCATGACATTCATCTACATATATATCTTTTCTTGTAGGATTTATAGTTCCATCCTTCTTAGCAAATTGCCAGGTATCTTTAAGTAAAATATCATATAATGGTTTTTTAACAGCCTCAGGAATATTAGATATATCAAATACAGTAAACTTGTCAAAATTCCAATTTGTTTGACCATTAAATATTTTAGAGTAAGTACCTTTTGAATATGGTTTAATACAGGCTTTTAAATATTTTCTTCTTTCCAATTCCATCTCTGTATCAGAGTTTTTTATTTTTTCTTCCATTACTTCATCTAAAGTTGACATAGTACAAAATTCTTTAGGTAGTTCTATGCTTTGAAAATTCAGACCACATTTTTTATATGAATCTCTTATGTCTTCTTCTAACAAACTTTCATCATAGGGTGTAAGCTCCGGAATTATCCATTTAAAAAATACTATAAGATCCATTATTTTTTGAGATAAATATATTCCAATATCACTTTTCACTTCTTGTTGTTCTATAGAATTATCTGATACGGTATTTCTAATATGAAATGGATTAACTATGGTTCCTGAAGTTGCAGAAAATATATACCTTTTCCCCCAAGGGAAATTTAAATCTCCTTTAATATCGAACATGATTGTATAATCAACATAGGGTATATTTCTTATAGCATCAGTTTTTATAAAAAATGTTTTTCCTGAGCCTGAATCTGCTAATATACACATATGAGCATTGTTATATAATTTATTTCTATAGTTTGCTATTACTAGTCCTCTACTTATTTCATTTTCTCCAATAAGAGTTCCGCTTTGTTCCATGAATTCTGAAGAATCGAAGGGTATTATTGATGCTACATCCTTTGTGCTCAAATTCCAAATATAATTTTCAGTAATTTTATTATCTGCAAGAATGGGCATTATCGTATAAAAAGATTCAAAACCCTTTCTTTTAATTTCTGTGCTTTGAAGATAAGAGCTTGATATCTTAGATCTTACTATGTTTGAAAGAGTATCAAGTTCTTGAATATCCTTTGCACTTATTCCTATGGTTATATTGGTATCATAAAGATTGACGTTATCATTTCCTAACTCTTCTATCATGCTTTTAGCACTTTCTTCTTGTTTAAAGTATTTTTGTCTTGAGGCCTCATCCTTTGCTGATATTGCCCTGGCATTTAGTTCATCAACGGCTTTAGACAATTCTTTTATTATAGTAGCTTTATTTTTGGGATTTAATATTATTGCAATATTTACATCTCCTCTTATGTTTAATAGCTTTTTAAGCCATCTATATTCATCTACATTTTGAGGGTATTTTGATATAGCATAAAATCTATATAATCTATTTTCTATTTCTAAATGTCTACCATCTTTAAATCTTACAGCGTTTTGTGGATATATATTCTCTAGTAACCAGTCCTCTTTATAGGGTTCTACCTGACTTTGTTCTGGATTCATCTTTTCGTATAATAACTGCTTTATTTCTTTTTCTTTTAATTGCTCTACATACATTTCCTGTGATTCTAGTTCATTTTTCACACTTATATAAGCATCTTCTAAAACTTGTCTTGCAGTGTCACTATTTTTATCTTTAATTTCTAAAACCATGTAAAAATTTAATACGGTTCTGCTTTTATTAGCTATACTTTCTAAATACTTCTTTTGTTCTTCTAAAAGTTCTATTCTAAATTCATCAGATAATTCTTCTTTTTGTTTTTCTATATTTTTAATATTAAGTGATATATCGACCCTTTCACTTTGTATATAAATGCCTTGCCTTCCTTCAAATGAATTTAGCGCTCCTTGAATAGCATTAGATACATCTCTTAACATATCTTCTGGTGCAAGTTCTCCATTGATGGGAGTAACTTTAGCAACTAATTTATATTTATGATCATTTCCTATAATAATGTCTTTCACATCTTTTATGGGTAAGTTAAAAGTTTCTTCTTTATTTTTTATATTATTTTTCTTTGATATCTTGGATTTTGTTCCAAATAACTTTGTTAACATCTTTTAACTCACATCCCCTCTCATAAATTATGTCGCCTTCTAATTCATATCTTATGATATCCTTCAAAATATCTAATCCTGTTTCTCTATTGTTGAATTCAGCAAATAAAATAGTAGTTAGCCCTATTGATAATACCCCCAAAAATAAAGTTATAGGACTAAAATTACTTAATATTGCGAAAACTTCTATAATAAAAATGGGAAAAAATTTAATAAAATTTCTTGCAGTCATTGGTCCTATTTTAACTCTACCATCCACATGTCGTGGAATACTTCTTTTATTCATGATTACACTCCTTAATTAAACTAATGGTCCAATAGGGGACGAAGATTTTACCATACGTTTCATGGCTCTCATTTTTCCATAGCCTCTTGCAGCAGTTCCCGCTGTTTTAACTGAAATGGAACCTGCGCCAGAAGTATATAAAAAATTCCTTAAAACTTGAGGGCCTTTAAGCATTATAGAAATAGATGCTATACATAATATTGCCATCATAATTCCATCTACAGTAGTCATTATTGTAATTAATATTTGAAGCAAAAACATGTGTATTGATTGAGTGAATACAATACATATGGTCTCTTTAAACCATACCTCAGCACCTTCTCCATCGTTTACAATAGATACAGCTGCAATTGGAGCAAATAAAATACATATAAGTAATTCAATATATCTTATGCTTCCTGCAATAGCTAATATAAGAAACCCTATTCCTAGGATTAATAGTACTAAAATCATAAGCTGCCCTAAATCAGAAAGATTACCTACTAAAGTTTTTGTCTTACTAAAATGTTCTTCAGTTATTTCAAATCCTATAGCTTGAATAAACCTCATTAATGCATTATTAATCGGTAACAAAACATCTATCACTAAATAAGGTAATACATAAATAGCAGCACCTGACTGCAAAACTTTAATCATAAGTGCTGAAATTGATCCATTATTTCCTCCTAATATACCGCCGCTTTGATATTTTAAAGCTTCCCAGGCTATTCTAACTAATAGAAATGAAGCAGCAATTATTTGAATATACACTAAGTATTTATTAATATTTACATATTTATTTATGTCAGTTATATTAATAATAGTTTCCGTTATAAATTTAAATGCCTCATTTATTATGTTAGAACATAACTTAGCAAAAAAACCCCAGATTCCTTCTGTAATATTATTAATAATCCAATCCATATTGCATCTCCTTATTTACTAAGAGTGACTTCTAACTGATTATCAATAAAGAATTTTTCAAACTTATCCTATAAAGAAAAGACTCTAAATCAATTTTTCAGTTAAAAGCTAATAATAGAATTACTAACTTAAATTCTAAACTTTATTAATTTCTATCTACATACTTTTACTATATATACATACAGCTCTAAAATTAATTTACTTTTGAAGTAACATACTCATTTCTTAATAGTTAAATAATGATATGTTAATTAACTCGTTGTGCTAGTTAATCATTAGCAATATTTACAAATAGAAAAACTCTAGCATTTTTGCTAATCTATCATCAAAAGAACCAACAATCAATGATAGGAGGAAAGCAATATGCTAGAGCTTAATAAAAATTCTACCATAACAATAAACAACTTAAAAGATTTTATTACTGTCATTTATGTTATAATTGATGATATTTACCAAAAAGTAACTCCAGCATACATAAAGTATCGCCGCAACATTGATAAAAGCAATAATGTCAGATAGTGAAATTATAACTCTATCCTTAGTGGGTGTAGAACTTTTAACTATTGATTCTGAAAAAGCATGGTTTGGATTTCTCGAAAAATCTAAGAGATTTATTTCCTAAATTTTGTACTAGAACAAGATTTCATAGAACTAGAAAATCTCTTTTTAAAGTAGTTGAAGTTATTCTATGAACTAACAAGTTTCCTTAACTATCAACATGACGTTTAGAATCATAGATAGTATGCCTATACCAGTATGCGCTTTGTGCTACACTTTCACAGATCTTTTAAGCCGGAGGCTGCTCACGGTAAATGTGCTTCCAAGAAACAAACTACTATGGTTTAAATTACATGCTATCATAGCTCTAGATGGATATATATCAGATTTCATCTTAACTTCAGCTGATACAGACGATAGAGTCGCAATATGGGACTTAACAGCTACCGCTCCATTTACAACAGTTATTGGAGATAAAGGTATTGGAGAAAGCCTAGCTTTACATTTGAAATCTGAAAATCACATAAACCTATTAACTATAAAACGTACTAATTCTAAAGTTAAAGTTTCAAAACAGTCAGAAGAATGATTTTTAAAGCTCGTCGGAGAGTTGAAACTTCTTTTTCTCAGCTTTCTGGACAATTAAATATCCAAAGAGTTTTAGCAAATCTATAGGACTCAATTTCTAGAATAACAAATAAAATTTTAGCCCATAATTTGAGCTTTTTCATAAATAAAATCTTAAATATTAATTCTAATATTGCAAAAATCAAGGATTTAATATTTGGATAAAACTTTTTAAAAGAACATTTTAAATTCTTAGGATTACTATGCCAATGTACTATGGAATAATAATCCTATTAATGAAAAATTATCTTTTAGCACAACAGGTTAATTAGTAAAAATTAATTTTAATCATAATTGTGAATTCAAACACCTAAAGATGTAACTATATTGGCTTATACTGAACTTTGCAACTAGTATGTTTATACATATGAAAGCTTGTCCTACTTACTAAAAGCTTCAGCAATAATCTGAAGCTTTTAGTTTATACTTTCATCTTGTCCACTACATAAGTTGCAAACCAAATTAAAAAGAAAACACCTCCACCCATGTAAACAGTCTTTTTAATGTTTGATATAGCTTCCGCTTTCTCTGATCCATCCCCTTGGAAATATTTAAATGAGTGAATAAGAATTACTACTACTGTAACCACTGCCACTAAAGCTAAAAACCATCCCTTAATATCATTTAGTATTGCTGTTATCTTAGGTACAAATGGATTACTTGAAGCCATTATTAAAAAATTCATAATTAATATACCCCCTTCCTTTTTCTATTTAATTATACTAAATATTTACTTTAATATAAAGATTTTTACAAATATTTATTTAAAAAGTTATATTGTCCATAAATATCCTATATTTTACAATGCATATTTTAATAAATTCTACAATGATTTAGTTTCTCCTACCATAAATCTACATATTTATATTTTAAATTTATATACACACTAAACTTTTATATATTTTTTCGACATATAAAGGAAAAATAAAACTCTATTGAATTATGTTTTGTAACATACTAAATAGCTACTTTTAATATCTTGCATGTATTGATTTTTATAAGATATACTCTAGGAGGTGAAATTGTGAAAAGAATATTAGTCATTATATTTCTTGTAATCTTATCAAATATTTCATTTATAAGTTGCAGCAATGAAAACCAAATTAAAAATGAACCAAAATTTGCAATATACCTTGTAAAGGAAGAGCATAAAAGTGGCGCTTTAAGTTACGGAAGAAATGAAAAAGGCGAATATATAAAATCTGAGTTAACCCTTGAGGAATTACTTATAGATGAAATACCATTAATTACAGAGGAAGATATAAAAAAATATCATTGGAATACTCATGAAGTAGAGCTAACTAAAAATTATTTAAAAAAACATAAGATTAAAGTGAGTTATAATGCAAATTCTGATAATACAGGAAGTAATTTATTAGGAACAAAAGAATGGGATGCGGTTGTTATAACAGAGCAAAAGGTAAAAGAATCTATTGTGCAGGATTTCCCCTTAGCCTAAGAAGATCAAATTTTTTACCTGAAATTTTAATTAGAGATGTAGAAAGTAGGCTTTATTGATAAACTTGGTAATAAAAGTTCAGAAGATGTACGAAACAGTAAATATATTTATGAAGCATTAAAAGAAGTTAATATTTTAATAGAAAAATAACTGTAGAATTTAAGGTAATTTTTACTTAACTTTAAGAGGTAAAAATAAAGTATGAAATAGTTTTTTATATAATTAATATATAAAACTACAGCTTAGAAAGACTGAAGCTAGCTTTTATTCCTTTAAGCTGTAGTTTAAAATTTATATATTTGTGCTGATATCTTAATAGTATATAGATTCTCTATAAAAATAGCTTAATTCCTTAAAATTAAGGATTGATAATTAATGTACAAATTTAAGAAGAATTTCATCTTTAGTTAATTTCTAAAATAAAATTTATTCTAATAAATTACTGAGGCTATGCCGGTGAAATTTTAACTATAATTCTTTATTTTTCATTTATGAAGATTTATTTATAAAAAAATTCACTTTTTAAAAGTTCTGTTTTTTCTCCAATATGATATATTTTTAAATTGTGAAGTGGCCTTGTCATAGCTACATATAAAAGCTTCACATCTAGTTGATTTTCTGAGTAATTTTCTTTAGAGGCATTACATATAATTACCATATCAAATTCTAATCCCTTTACAAGATATGAAGGTATTAATACAACTCCTCCAGTAAAATCATTTTCTCCACCTTCAACTAAGTTAACTTTTATATTGTTCTTATCTAATTCTATCTTAAGCCTTTTACATTCTTCTAAGGTTTTACATATCAAAGCAAGAGATTTATATCCCTTATTCTTATTCTCGCTTATATCCTTTTCTAATTGCAATGCAAGACTATAATAATCTTCCACTGAATTTATAGTTATTTCTTCTCCATGTCTTATAACAGGTTTAGCTACTGGCAATTTTTCATCTTTTAATGTTTTTAATACTTCCGTTGCGCCATTCATTATTTCGATGGTTGTTCTATAGCTCTGTTCTAAGCCAAGCATTTGAGCTTCCTCCTCAAAAATATAGTTATTAACTACATCCCAATCCTTGGTTCCTCTATAACTATATATTCCTTGACATATATCTCCTAATATAGTCATTGAGCCAGAGCCTAATATTTCTTTCAATACGTGAAATTGTAGTAAGTTAAAGTCCTGGGCTTCGTCAATTACTATATGCTTTAAATTTAAGCTTTCTTCAATTCCATATACCTTCAACTTTATATACATAAGTGAAGCTAAATCTTCAATTTCTATTAGATTATTTTCTAAATTTTTTAGGGTCTCTTTTGCCAGTTCTCCTATTACACCATCTGGTTTCCATTTGATTAAAGATATGATAAATTCCTTATAATATTCTATTGTAGATAGTGGCTTAATATTTTTAAAATAATCCCTTACTAAGCTGCTTAGTTTATTCTTAACCCTTTTAAAAAGTTCATCTCTTTCATCAGCAACCTCAATAATTTTAGCCCTTCTTTCAGGTGAATCTTTGAAAGCCCATCTAATTTCATTGAGTTTATCCTCATAATCATTTTCTATTTTATCTAATATCTTTTGCTTATCACCTTTTGTTTTATTTATAAAATGCTTTCTTATTTCATTTATTCTCTTTTCAAAAGGCAAATAACTATAATTATTTTTAAACAATTCTACTATTTCCTTATATGAATAAAGGATTGTTTCATTTACTTTAAAGTCTAATTTAGGAATATAATTTACTTCTACATGTTTAAGAAATCTATCTATTAATTTTTTAAATTCTATGGAAGTTTTAAAGGAAGTGATTTTTGAGAGATTTTTATTTCCTTCAATTATATTTCTAAGTTTTATTGATGGATCAATTATTTTTAAATCTTCCCCTATAAATTCAAGGGCAAAATCCTCAAAGGTATTTTGTTTTACATTATCCACACCTAATTCCGGTAAAACATCTGATATATAGCTTAAGAAAAATCTGTTAGGAGCTATTATCATAAAATTATCTGGTGATAGAGTCTTTTCATTGTTGTATAATAGGTATGCTATTCTATGAAGCGCTATGGTAGTCTTTCCTCCACCAGCAGCTCCTTGAACTATTAGAGGTTTCCACATATTAGCCCTTATAACTCTATTTTGTTCCTCTTGAATAGTTGAAACTATATCTTTTAATCTATTATCCTTTAAAGAATTAAGACTTGCTTGAAGAAATTCATCATTAGTGGTTATGTCTATATCATAAATGTCTAAAAGCTTAGATTTTTCAATGGCATATTGCCTTTTTAAGCTTATATTACCATTTATGCCCCCATCTTCACACTCATACTGAGCAGTTCCTAATCTTCCCTCATAGTAAAGAGTAGCAATTGGAGCTCTCCAATCTACTATTAAAAGTTCATTACTTTCATCATCAACTAAAGAAGTTTTTCCTACATAAAGCTTTTGAATATTTTCTTTGCCTTCTTCTTTAAAATCAACTCTAGCAAAATAAGGCTTTTCTATGCTTTTTTCTAATCCTCTCACCTTAGATTGTAGACTCTTTTGTAATGCAGTGTTTATAACTAATTCATTAAACTGTTCCGCGTTATCTGAGTTGTAATGGGAATATCCATAATTAACAGCCTCATCAAGTTCTCTTTTTTCTTCAAAAACTTTTTTGTTATAATTAATTAAGTATTCTAAGATGGTATTTAATCTTAATACCTCTTCATCATAATCAGGATGGTTATTTTTAACCATAGAGATCACCTCACAAATTTATATTTGTGCCACATTGTTCATTGAGACAAATTCTATTCTATATTAGATGTGGTAAAATGGAAAGCTCCCCCATGGTTTATGTAATTGTCTATACTTCAATATTTATGACTTAAATATAAATTTAATAAAAATTTCTCTATTTCTCTTGACAGTTTAGAGTTTTTTGATTATAGTATAAGTATAAATTAGGAAATTAATATTAGGGTATTGCATTTATGTCTAAAATAAATCGCCAATAATTGTAAGTTCATGGAATAGTTCCATGTCTTTTATTTTTTGTATATAAAATATCGTTTACTATTGCCAATTGTTAAGCTTAATCCAATACTTATCTTAACAATTGGCATAATAAAAATTTATTTAAGAAATTAATTTAAGTTTTATTCCTTTTGAAATACTTCCTATTTTATAATAAAATCTAAAACCTTATCACAAGTGTCATATCTATCTTTACCAGCTATTACTATTGAATTAGGAATGTTTATTCCACCACCAATTACATATACTTTTTCTCCAATACCAGGTATAAAATCTTTTGCTTCTATAATGTTACAATTTAAATAATCAGCTAAATATAGTGCTGCTCTTCTATCTACTTCATTGTTAATTACAATTATATTTTTGTTTTTTTGTACATTTACCACAGTTCCATGAATGCCTTCTGCTATAGCTTTTCCTATTATATCTGCTCCAAGCTTTTTATATAATTCCACATCAGCTTTACTATCTACAAAAAAACATTCTATAATCATAGAACTATAGTATATTGAATTTAGTTCTGCTAAATTATTTTGCTCTTTAACCCCTCTATTTTTAAAACCTAAGTTTTCTAAATTTTTAAGTATTCTTTCACCAATAGCCCTTGTTTTCTTATCCCCAGGATAAATTAATACTTCTGCTCCTCTAGCTGCTTCTGTTGGTTCATAACAATTTAAATGAGTGGAGAAAAATATATCTCCTTTAACATTGTTTGCACTATTAATTCCATAGGTAAGTTCCTCATTAACTCCTGATATATTATGAGGAGTACAATCTATAAGAGAATTTTTTGCCATAGATAGATATTTTATTATAGAGCTGTGAATTTTTCTGTTTTCTACTACTTCATCTACATAATATTTACTACCAGGACATGCTTCATTATGACCTGCTCTATGTGTTATTTTCATCCCTTTCTCCCCCTTCTTTATCACCTTTAAGTTGCTTTAAAGCATCAATAATCTGCTTTGGCATAGGTACACCTAACTTTACTGCATTTTCGCAAATACTTATTCCTTCGTTTGATATCATAAAAAAACAAAACAAAGTTCTAAGGGAACCACCGGAACCAATTAGTCTATCTAATAATACTGGTACAATCAAAAGCATTAACACCAATATTTTTTTAACCACTCCCTGTAATCCTTCCTTAGAACTCAACTTTCCACCAATATAAGCACCTATCACTCCTGTAATATAATCTAAAAACATAAAAACAATAAGCACCTGAAGTATTATATCCCATCCACCAAAGAAATAAGTTATTATACTAATCAATCCTCCAATAAATCCTGTTGTTATTCCCCTTTCTTTTACAGAACCCATGCTCTTTAAAGCATTTAATAAAATTTCAATATTATATCACCACCTAAAAAAGCTGTGGAAAATCACAGCTTTTTAATTCAAAATTCACAATGCACAATTCACAATTTTGCTTACTTCGTAACTTTTTTATTAGTTTATTTTAATTTTTAGTAATAATTCAAAAAAGTATATATGAAAAAAGGCTGTTTCAAAATTCATATTTATGCATTTTGCAGCCCCTCTTTCATTAATCCAATTTAAAACTACCACTTTTCTTTCCCTTATGCTTTTTCTTAATCCTTGTATTTTTTATATTATTTTAAAATTATGTCTTAATGTGTACGACTTTTCTAAACAATTTTTTTGCTTTTCTGTAGTATGAATTTACAATACATATAGGCTAATTTATCATATAAACAAATCTACTTTAGTTGTTATTTTTAGTTGTGGTAAAAGAATCAAATACAATCTTAGCAGCTTGAGCAATTAGTTTATCATCATGCTTAGCCTCTTTTGTATCGTGAGTTGACAATATTGCAATAATTATAGGTTTTTTGTTTGGTGGCATTACTACCGCAATATCATTTCTTGTTCCGTAAGAACCAGTTCCGCTTTTGTCAGCAACTCCCCAGCCCTCTGGTGCTCCTGCGCGAATTAGTGTATCGCCTGTTGTATTTCCTGCCATCCAATCAATAAGAATTTTTTTCTTATCATCTGTTAATATATTTCCAATTGCATATGCTTGCAAATCTATTGCTAATTGTCTCGGCGTACTAGTATCTTTAATATCTCCAGGTATAGCTTCATTCAATTCTGGTTCTATGCGTACCGGCTGTGTAACGTTATCCCCTAATTGATTAAGTGCTAATTTAAAACTACTAATCCCACCTATATGATTTAATAAAAGATTTGCAGCTGTATTGTCACTAAAACGTAATGCTGCCTTGCAGATTTCTTCAATTGTCATACCTTTATCAACGTTATCTTCTGTAATTGGAGAATAAGAGACAATATCTTCTTTGCTATATTTAATTACTTGATTAAGTTGCTCTAATGAATCTTGTTTTAAAAGAGCACCAGCAACTAAAGCTTTGAAAGTAGAACAGTAAGCAAACCTATCATCAGCACGATATACAACCTCTTTACCCGTTTCTGTATCAAAAGCATATACACCAAGTTTAACACCATAATTACTTTCAAGTTGTGAAAATGCTGAATTATATTGTGCATCAGACTTCATGTTTACAGGTGACTGAGCTACTGCCTTTCCACAGCTAGTAAGAGAAAAGGCCATAAACAACATAAATATAGCAATTTTAACCTTACTTACCTTGAATTTTAAATTTACTAGTTTCCCCATATGAAATCTCCTTTGTTATTTAATCAGTCTGTTAAGCTATTTTTTCATAACTACTTAACAAAGTATAAAACACAATTTTTTAAAAGTATTGACAATTATAAATGAGTTCGGATTGATCCCCTAATATCGACATTTCTTACAATTATGATTTAAAATTGACTAATATATACATACTATTGAGTTTTAAAGAAATATTCACTTAATGCTTTAAATCTTTTATAAAAACACACCAATTAATTAGTACCCTTTCTAACCTTTGTTTCTTTTCTAATTTCATCAACTTCTTTTTCTTCATCTAATAAACTCTTTCATTTTGATTTCTATCCACCTAGAAATTGAAATACCATATTGGGATGTATGATTACAAAATTCCTCTAAGACCTCAGAATCTAATGTTATATTTAACTTCTTTTTACTCATAGAAAAATCCACCCATTGGAATTATACACCATTATTTTCCTATTGTCCATTTAATAACTGTTTGCACATATTAATACATATACTTTATATGCACTTACAAATATAAATACATATTTACAAGTTAATTTGTGTCGCCTTAATTATCTATTCTGTAATATAATCCATTTCTGTAATGCTCTTAAACTCTTCTACTGTTAAAACACCCCATTTTGTAGCTTCTTTTAAATCATCTAAGCTTAAATATTTTTCATTATAAAATAGATTATAAAAATTAAACATTCGCACTACCTCCTAATTGGGTTAATTTTATGTTTAAATTGTTTATTTGCTCTGCTAAACTAGCAATCAAAATATCCTTTTTCTTATTATCAATAGTAAGATTATTTATCATTTGTATTGTCAATTCTTCTTTTGTAGGTTCATCTTCTGCATGTTCATGGGTTACCTCTCCATGTTTGCCATAAGCTTCTTTTATATAATTAAGCCAGTATTCAAATTCATTATCTTTACATTGGTATTCGTATTGTTTTATTTCTTTTTCATATTCAATTGTGCCATCTTCGTTTTGTATCTCTTTAATTATCTCTTCTATAAAATATTTTATTTTGTACATTCATTGACCTCCTTTAAGGTATTTTAACAACTTTGATTGTACCAGTTGAATCTACATACCAGTAGAAAAACCCTGAATCGGGGTTTGATTCTATAGTTACTGTATAATTTTCTGCAATTAATGGTCCGTTCACACTCGATACATTTTTATTTTTCAACAATTTAACTATATTACCTCTGAATATGCCTCCGAAAGTGTTACCAACACAATCATTACCAAATGTATTACGGGAACTAGAAGCTCCAAAAGTATTATTGTTAAAACTGTTGCCAAAAATATTGTCTGTACAAGCTTCATTAAAACTATTATTGTGACAATAGCTTTCAAAGTTATTTCTACTAAAATATTTTTCAAGGTTATTGTTGAAGCACTTATTGCCAAAACTATTGCTCAAACAATTATTTCCAAAAATATTTTTATAACAACTGCATTCCAAAATATTACTAGAACAAGCATTTCCCATAACATTATCATAACAACTAACACCAAAACTATTTTCAGTACAAGCATTATCAAATCTATTTCTATAACAGTTGTTCACGAAGTCATTTCCATAACAACCATCACCAAAACTATTATCATGGCAACTATTTCCGAAAGTATTATGGAAACAAGTACTAACAAAACTATTGTTATAACAACCATTACCGAAACTATTATAAAAGCAATTAAATCCCAAAGAATTTCCATAACAACCATTGCCAAAGCTATTATAACGACATGATTTTGGTAAGTAATTTCCATAACAATCATTGCCAAAACTATTACTATAAGCGTTTATAAATATATTTTTAAAACATCTACCATTAAGTGTGTTACGGTATGAGTTACTATGGAATGTGTTTCCTGTACAACTAACTAAAAGCAAATTATAAGTAGAAGCTTTGGAAAATACGTTATTATGCAATACTACTTCTTCAACAGCTCCAATGTTATTACCAATACATCCACTTTCAAATGTAGGCACTTCTACTAAGTCACCACGTATTAATTCTATATCTTTGGCTATTTTTGTTTTTTCATCTATAAGCATTGGAGTGTCTAAGTCTGGATATACCTCATTAAAAACGTTGCTATCTGTAGGTGATGTTGGTACATTTGTATTCTTAGCCATCCATAGTTTATTGTCTGCTTTATAAATAAAGTTTAATTTAGCTCCACCGTTTACCCATGTTGAATATATAGTTTCTACTCCATTTTTCATATAATGAGTTTTATTAGGCTTATATCTTGCCCATAACATTGAACGCCAATCTTGTGGAGCATCATTCTTGCTTATAGGGTCATATCTTCTTAATATAAACCCGTTTCTTGGAGTTGCTTTATCTTCACATATATTGTTGTTAAAGTCATAGTATACAAGATCTTCAGGATATTTAAGGCTGCTTACTATCGGTTCAAATGTGCTTTCCGAATTAGCTGTTAATACTAATTCTTCTACCTCCATTTCTTTTAAAGCATTTGTTGTAGGTTGTATATATTTTGTTCTGTAATCTATCAGCACGTATTGTGTCCCTGCTTTTAATTGCTTATTTTCAATCATGTTTTTTAGTTCTTCATATATTTTTCTTTGTTGCGTCATTTCAGCCATTTGCGACTGAACTGTATCTCCACTTTCTGTTTTTATATCCTCAGCTTTTAAGATAACATCACCAATTTTTCCATTTACGCTAGATACTTTTCCGCCATTTTTTATGCTATCTTTTAGTTCTTTATAGGCTTCATCTATTTTTTTATTGTCATCAATAAAATCTGCTCTTTTAGGATATTCGTTACCCTTCCATTGATTTAGTTGTAGATTAGGGGTTTTATTTTCACTTGACATTATCTTCACCTCTATTCCTTATATTTAAAAAAATATCTACTATTTGCTCTAAATAAAAAAACAAAATAATAAAGTCTTTATAAATGACCTATCATTTTGCTTTTTTAAAATGTTTTATTAAGCTGTTATATACTGATTTTATGCTAGTTTTTTTATCTCCTTTATTAGCTGATATATACTTTTTAACTGCACTTTTATATTCAATATCAGTTATATCATCTAGCTTATATATTGCTTTGGTTTTAGGATTTTTACCTTTATTTAATATTCTTTCTCCTATTATTTTTGCTACACTTTCATTTACCATCTATAATAGCCCTCTTGTCTTTTCATCTTGTAATAACAATAGTTGGTTTTCTAATTCCTCTTTTTCTCTTCTAAACCTTTCTTCTTCTGTTTCTTCCTTTTGAATATATTCTGTAATAACTATTAAATCTTTTAATTCTGTTTTATTTTTATCTTTTGCTGTATCTATATAGTAATTTATAGCATCTTTAAAATTATCATCATTATAACTATAAGGAAGGTCTATATAGTCTATCTCTAATGGCCTTACTCGTTTTAGCATTTCTTCTGTTAATCCACTATCAAACCTTTCTTCTAAATAACCGTTTAAAATTAAACCTGTATTTTTATCATAAATTATTCTTTTACCCAATTTCACTTTCTTACTCCCCTTTCTTACTCTAATGCTAAATATGAATATATTGGATTGTGCCATGACCCAGTATTAATTTTAATTGAGAAACTATTTCCCGATACTGTTAAATCATTTGACCCCATCACAGAACTTTCTCCACCAGAACCTATATTTACTTTCCCGCTACTTTTTATACAAAATGGGAAAAAACCATAAAGATATGATTCAATAGAATAATAATTATACTCTGTCTCATTCATATAATATGCTAACACTATATATTTAGGAGAAAATGTTAAATTAATTGTTTGATTCTTCTCAATTCTTCCACTAGCCCATTTCTTTCCTATATTAATATTAGGTATTTTATTTATTAAATTATTTAAAGTATCACTCCCACTGCTACTTTGCCCTTTTGCCGTTAAATTACTAGCAAAAGCGCTTTTCATAGTCTGTATTTTACTTTTCATGCTATCAAAAGTATCACTACTACTTAATGGGGAGCCGATAACAGTAGCTATGTTTTTCTTACCATTATCGGCAAATTGAAAAAGTTCATTTAACTTGTTCTCAACGGTTATACCAGCTACTGTTTTAATATCCTCAGCTTTTAAGATAACATCTCCAATTTTGCTATTTACACTGGATACTTTTCCACCATCTTTTATACTGTCTTTTAGTTCTTTATAGGCTTCATCTATTTTTTTATTATCTTCAATAAAGTCTGTTCTTTTTGGATATTCATTACCATTCCATTGGTTTAACTCCAGATTGGGAGTTTTATTTTCACTAGACATTACCTTCACCTCTATTCTCTATATTTTTCAAATTCATCCCAGGTTAAGTTTATTTCTTCCCATTGATCCCAGGTTCTATTGTAGGATTCAAATTCATCCCAGGTCATATAAGTAAATTTATATTTTATAGATAAGTGAGCTGGTTTGATATCTTCTATTGCACTTTTAAGTCCTTCTAAGTTAGGCGGTATACCTCTTGTACCCACAAATTTTATTTCAAAGGTGTAGGGTTCTATATTTTCAGTAATTTCAACTTCTCCATTGGAAAAGCTTTCGCTTACATTCTTTATAAGCTCTACAGTAACTACACCTTGACCTCTTAATTTTGCTTTTATGGCGCTTCTCCTAAAGTCTTCTGGTGAGGAAAGGTTAGCTTTTATATCTAAAAAATCTTCCCATAAACTAAGTCCCCAAGTGGCTTTTTCAACAAAGCATTGATTTACTAAATCTTCAATTAAATTATTATAATCATCAATTTCACTTTGCTCAATTTCATAAATTTTAGAAAATATTTTAGAATTTCCTATAAAGGAGGGAAGATATTTTTTAAGCTTCACTTTCTATCTCCACCTTTCCCAAAACTCCAACTGCCCCTGTGGCAATTTCTATATTGGAAGTTCCATCATTGATGGTTAATTCACTATAATCAATGATAGGAGGAATATCTAATAGTAAATTTGCTATTCTTGTATATCTAATAAGCGGATCTTTGAAAGCTAAGGTGTTTAAATACTTAGTTACAGCATTTTCTATTTGAATTTTTACTTCCTCTAGGTTTGCATAGCTAGCCAATTGTAGTTTTACCTTTATATTTATAGGTATTTCCTCCACTCCAACTACATCCACTTCTGCTCCTATAGGTCTTTGAGCTTCAATATATTCTTTTACAGAATTTATTAAATCTTCATTTGGTTTTTTATTGTTGTTATCCATAACTACTACCTTAACTGTTCCTGGCCCCTTATGAAGCGGTATTATCACTACATTTCCTACTCCATTTACTTCAAGTGCCCATAATTTATAATGATGAATATTTCCACTGGTAGCTGGAAGTCTAACCTTAAGCAGCAGTCTCTTTAAAAGTTCTTCATCACTTTCAATATCTATACCACCAGCTGCCTCTTCCTCATTTATAACAGCACTTACTCCTGGAATTGAAATAGGAATAGTATTTATAATTTTAGCTGGCACATTATACTTATTTCCAACTTCTTCTGCTGTAGCTTCCACAAATGCCTTATCATTTTTTATAATACTCTCCTCTATAGCTACAAACCTAAGTCCACCTTCTGTTTGAAAAATGCTTTCTTTAGGTATTAAAGTATCTTTACTTCCTTCAATGGTCAGTTTTACTTTAGCCTTTATTCCAGCTTTTCTATAAATCCCAAATTCTTTAGCCTTTAATTCTAACTCTTCACTATACCCGTTTTCTGCAGCTTTTATTGCAAACACCTTGTTCAGTATTTCATCAAGCTGTAATTTGCTTTGCATAAGTTCTAAGGAAATAGGAGAAAGGGCATCATAAATAAATGAACCTTCAGACTTATCTATATCTGAAGGCACTTTTTTCATCATTCTATCAAGTATTAATTTTTCATTTTCACTATACACTTACCTTAACCTCCCCTAAATCTGTTTCTACTTTAAAATTCACTGTTATTTTATCCTTGTAGCTTAGAACATCAATATCACTTATACCTTTGATATGTGGATTAATTTCTAAAGCTTCTTTTAAAAATCTTTTTATTTCCGACTTAGTAAGTTCTTTAGAATAATTTTTTCCTACTAGGCTTTCTATTTCACTACCATAATCAGTAGTGTATGCTAAATATCTATATCTCTCTGTAATTAATGCCTTTCTTATCCAAATGTTAAGAGCTTCTAGCCCTTCCACTACTATAAATTTACCATCCTTTAAGATAAATTCATTTTTTTGAAAATCCCAAGCATACTCACGAGGAATCTCCTCATTAGCATTTAATTCATTTTCAACATCTTCTATAACCTTTATATCTTCATCGGTGAATGTTGGAAAAATGCTCACAGTTTCACCACCTTACATAATACTAAAAATTTAGAACTACTAATCTTTATAAGTGCTACACCATCTCCAGATCTTAAAGTTTTATCAAAGTCAACTTTTTTCTTATCTATGGTTATATTTTTAGCTGAACCTTCAACTTTAACTTCTCCATTAAAACTTACTTCTATATTATCTTTAAGTAGATGTTCACTTATATATAAATTTTCTTTGCTAAGGGTAATATCACTTGTTTTAATGGAAAGAGGACTTGTAGAAATAATCTCACCTAATTCTACTGAAGGAGGATTAAAATATTTGCCTTGATCTCTAATTAGTTTTATAAATTCTCCATAACACTCACTCAATTTAGTTTCCCTCCTTTAAATCCATTTTATTTTGTAGACTTACTGTAAGACTCATAGTGTGCTGATTTGATGCTAAGTCAAAGGTATGAGTATCAGAATCAATATATAATATACAATCAACTAAAGCACTTACATACCATATCTTAGCTTTTACTGCATAGCCAGTAATACATCTAATATCTCCTAATGCCTCTATATTTACATTACTTTCTATATCTTTTAACATTTGTTTTGTCTTATCCATATATCCATCATCATCTTTTGTAACGCTTTCTTGTAGAACTCCGTACATAGTTATATTCTTTTGATTTTCTACCTTAGTTAAAAAGTTGTTATTTTCATCAAAGATTTTTACTCTATTAATCATATTTTCCATTGAGTCACCATAATTACAACTTATAATGTTTTTATTAGGTTCAAGAACTAATCCATCAATAAGCTTACCCTTTTCAATTAAATTAAATTGGTCCTTATTCATCATTGGTATATAACATTTGTTAGTTTTATCTCTAGCTTTGGTGTAAGCTCTCATTATAATGTCATAAAAAGAAGTGTTTTGAGGAATATCACTAATTTTAACTCCAGTTTTAGCTATATTCCCTACCTTTACCTCTGCTTCACTACATATTTTTCTTGTTATATCTTCAGGCGTTATTTGATTAAAATTATAGGACCCTTTAGACTTTGTAAAGTATATTAAAAAATCATAAGCGTTAAAGGTAAGTTCTTCACTGCTATTTAACTGTCTATCAAAAACAATTCCTCTAAAAATTTCTACACCTCTATCATCTACTACCCAAACTACAGTATTAGGTCTTATTTGAGTTCTATCATGATTTCTATCAAATATAGGATAAATTATAGTCCCTGTAAGTTTTCTAGCACATTGGCTTATACTTCCAGTCAAAGATAGAGATTTAATCATTGGTGTTATTTCTGTGACAACCCATCTATCATATAGTGCATAAACTTTTATCATAATTTTATCACCGTTCCTGGTTTTAAACTAAAGTTGCCTTTAAAGCCATTTTTTTCTGCTAGCTCTCTCCAATTATCACTATTTCCAGTAAATTTTTTTGATATTAGTGGAAATGTATCCCCTACTTTAGTTGTATAGGTTTTAGGCTTTACATCTACTGGTCTTACAGTAGATGCAATATTATTAGCGCCTTTCATATTGACCTTATTATGGCTATAACCGTGTTTTCCTACTATCTTTGATGGAACTTTTATTGGATTGTACTCTTTTAAATCTAATGTAAAATAAACATCTCTTGTTCCATCTTGCTCTAAATAGCTAAAGTTTTCTATGGAAAATAAACTATTAATAGGGGTTTCAGTTATTATAAACCTTACTGGTTTCATATTTTCTTTAAAATTATTAATAAGCTCTATTGCCTCGTAAGGCTCCAATGAGTCTTTATATGAAGCAAAGCTATATTCTTGACTTGGAAAAAAACTAGATACTTTTAGAGTTTTAGGAGGAGACTTTGCTAAAAAAGTCACTTCACCTAATTGTTCTACATTTACAGTTTTATTTAAAGTACCAGAGCCTACTTCAAAGGATGGAGGAATTACTGGGAACATTAATTTATCATTGTCTTGAATTATCCAAAATTCCATAATATCACCTCTAAATATTAAACGCTGCTTGTTTTATTTCATTAACTATTTGTTTCGCTACTAAGTTTGGATCTGAAGATCCACTTATATTAAATGACATATTAAAATTATTACTGCCTCTGTTTTGAACTTGATTAACTTCCTTTTTAGTTAGAACCACTTCTCCTTCATGAAGTAATGCAGGGTAATTATTATAAGGTACTCTTGGGAGTCCCGTAGCATGACCTTTTGGTCTTTTTTCATCTGAAGCACTTATGCCAAAAAATCCAATTACTTTTTTAACCAAATCAAAAACGTGTCCTAAAACATTTCCTATTCCTCTTGCTATAGGTTCAATAACAACCCACACTTTTTCTAGAATATCTTGAACTATAGGCATAGCCCACATAACAGCATCTGCAATACCTTCAAATACAGTTATACCTAGATCTAAAGCTGGATTTATTACATCCCAAGCAATTTGTACTGCATCGGATATCATTGGCATAGAACTAATAAACAATTCCTTAAGCCAATCTATTTTCGGCCCTAACCATTCCAAAACTTCACCTAATTTTCCCATAATAGTAGCTGCAATTTCTGTTACTATTGGACCAAAATTTTGTATTGCTGCTCCAATTATCTCAAAAACACTTCCAAATATGGTCATAATAGGTTGTAAAAGTGTAGCTATTCCATTAAATACATTACCAACTATAGTTTGGATCATCGGAAGATTAGTTTTAATCCATTCAATAGCAGGAGTTAAAAACATCCCTATACTGTTTGCAATGCTTTGAACAACAGTTGCAGCACTTTGTCCGAACTGTACGAAGGCTCCTGTATTATTTCCTAATAATTGTCCTAAAGGTCCTAATATTTCAT
Source organism: Clostridium sp. Marseille-QA1073 (assembly GCF_054863625.1). Lineage (NCBI taxonomy): Bacteria > Bacillati > Bacillota > Clostridia > Eubacteriales > Clostridiaceae > Clostridium > Clostridium sp. Marseille-QA1073. Next base: position 28,791 of record NZ_JBSVQM010000003.1, read on the forward strand.
TTATCAAAGGTAAAAAAGCTATTCCAAAGTTAGTTCCCATGGTTTGAAGGCTCCCTGTTATAATACCCCATTGTCCAGTAACAGTTTTACTAAATTCTTCTGTTCCTCCAGCAAATTGTATCGTCGCTTTATCTTTAAGAAGCATATCAAAAGCTTTTGTCATTTCATCCTGTGTTAAATCTTCTTTTGACCCCTTATCTAATAATGCCTTGTACTCGTTCATTGAATACTCAAAGCCGAAATCTTTTGCTGCTGTAAAATCTCCTGTTCTCATTGAAGCCAATGCATTCATAGCGTCATCTACAGATTTTCCTGGATTAACCGCTGCCATATCCTGTGCTAATTTAACAAGCCCAACTGATTTATCAGTATCTCCATTCATCACGCTTAATGCTTTACGTCCTGAGGTTATAATATCATTTGGATCAAAGGGACTTTTTCCAGCTTCAGATTTTAAAGCTTCCATATAATTATCTGTAATAGATGAAACTTCTTCTTTACTTTTGTCCTTATTTTTAATCCCTATAAAATGTTTCATAGCTACTTTTTCTTGTTCTCCCTGCATAGCTGATCCTATAGTAGCGTTAAAAGCAGCTTTAGCATCATCACCTAATACAATATCTTTAGCAAATTTTTTGATACCAATAATATTATTTTTTATTGACCCTAAAACGGCTTTAGTTTTATCTACTGCTTTAAACACTATATTTTTAGGTTTCGGAGCAGGTGATGCAATATTATTGTTATTTCCTAATACATTTTGAGGAGAAGTAGTAGGATTTATAGAACCTCCTGATTGATTTTGTGATGCTAGTACCGGCGTAACATTTATGGTAAGGTTTTGTATCTGATTTAGCTGATTTTGTAATTCTGTCTTTAAATCATTTGGAAATTCAGGTTTAATTTTAGCCTTAATCTCTAAATTACTCATAGCTTCTATAATTCTATTTTTAGCATTAAGAATATCTTTATCTCTAAGTGAAATAGAAATAGATATTTTTTTTCTTTCTAATTTATTTAACTCTCTTCTTAATTTTGATATTTGCTTTTCAAATTTAGCAGTAGACTTAATGGCTTCTTTTAATGGTGCAGTATAGTTATCTTGTAACACTATATTAATTCTATTTGATTCTGTCAAATTATCACCACCTTCTATTAAAATAAGGGAAATATAAAAATCACCTTTAGAACTAATACAAGCTACTCTTGTTTCTAAAGGTGATTTTTAATAATAAAATTATAAATATTCTTCTAAATTTTAATTCTCAATTTTAATATTATAATTATCTCATATATCTAATGTTTAAATAAAAAGCTGTGAAAAATTCCTATACAATTTTCACAGCCATAATATTTTCATTTTTTAATATTTCCATTTTTTCCTCTAGTTCCTTTTCATAAAAAGCTGCTAAAAGAACTCTAGTACCTAAAGGTTTATTATAAAACTCATCTGGCCATATACCTTTTGTCTTCCAGTAATAATACATCATGCCTACCATATGGTCAGAGTTTATGAGTTTTTTATTTCTTCTACCTGCCCTTTACCAAAGCCACTAAGGTCATTTATAGTATTATACAAATGAGATACTTCACCAGGCAATAATAATTTATTTATCAAATCCTTTGGAGTTAAGCATCCATAATATTCTCTAAGTTCTTTAGATTTTAAATTGGGCTCTTTTACTCCTGATAAAAGAACAAATAATTGCATATCGTTATTTTTTATGTCTACTTCGCCATCAGATTTTATGGTAAGAGCATTGTTAGTTGCTTCCTCAATTTCACTGGCATTTAAAGCTTGGCATGTAAATACTACTTTCTCCCCTGCAAGCTCTGATAATCTTTTTATTTCTACTTGTTTTTCTGGTCTAAAAAGTTTATTGGTATCTACTTTTAATAATAAATCTATTGTACTCACTTAATTTCCCCCTTATATTTGGTCTAAATATTCATAGTCTGAAAAAGTAAATGGACACTCTAATTCACCTGGTTTTTCTGATTCCCAGTCAATTAATGTCAAATCGTCAAAAGACACATTTTTTATAGCTATACGCTCTGATCCAAAAGCATCTGGATCGGCTAATTTAGATATAATAGTAAATTTAATATCTCTTCCTTCTTTAATAGCTTCACCTATAAGTTTTCCCATACGACTGCTGATTTTGTTAAGTTTAACTGTACCTTTTCCTGCCCAACCTACAACTTTTGTATCTTCTCCACCATATCCGCAGCGTTTTACTACTTCTTTCTTTATCTCTATTTTTGCCTGAAGTCCAAAAGCTTCTGATACATAATCTCCTTCAAGCCACATTTCTCCAAATGATCCATTAATAACTCTCTTTGTTTCTAACATATATACTTCCCCCTATATAACGAAATTTAAATTTATATCTTCCATAGCATCAGTTATTTTAATTAATCCTTTTAGGAATACTTTATCCTTAGTATTTGCTTCCTTAATTTCTTGTTCATTCATATTATCAACATCGATACCTATAGTCTTAAGATAATTTTTTTGAGTTTCTATATCTATAGAAACCTTATTTTTTCCTAAGTCTAGTAAGTTATCGATTTCTAATGCTTCTAGATAACTTTGAATTGATGACATTAATAAAATCTTATTATCATAGTTATTAGCGTATTTTCCGATAAAATTATCCTCAGCAGTTTTCTTTATATCACTAACTATTAAATCCATCATGTCAACTAATTTTATCTTCTTAAAATCTTCACCTTTATCTGCATTTGTAGTTACTAAACTGTTTACTGCTCTTGCTATTTTTACTTTTTCTCCATCATGTAGAAGTAATAATTTACCGCTATCAATTCCTTCATCAAAGCTTTCTTTAGATAAGTGTGGAACATCTTCCACTTCTGGTAGTGGCTGATAAGTAGCACTTATATTAAGTGGACATCCTGCTAACATACCTGCTATTCTTGAACAATATTCAGAAGCTGTATATAGATTGTTTCCTACTTTAATATTGTCTGTAGCAAAGTTAATAACCCCTTCATTGTCTGCAGCACAATGTGGTAAAACTGCTTTCACTTTTACATCTTTATTACTTCTCATATCTTTTATCCAAGTTGCAATTTTAACAGCATCTTCATTAGTTATAAATGGAACAACTAAATAATCAAATTTTGTTGTTTCTAATAATGTTAATGCTTCTGTATAGCTCTCACTTTCCTCAGGAATTATAAGTGCTATAACCTTTTTAGCTGAATTGACACTTCCCATAAAAGCTAGTTCTATTTGCTTTTTATTATTTTCATTAATAGTTTTTGGTATTTCATCTACTCCGTTTAATCTTTCAACTTGTATTTTCGAAACTTTATCCTTTAATATTAATGCAACGATTCCTCTAGTTCCTCTTTTTATCACTGTTGAAGCAGTGCTTTTAAATGCAATATTAATTTGTGGTAATCCCATAACTATATTCCTCCTCTAAAATGAACTTCATTTATTTTTTGATCTTTTATATTTTCCTCTGCAATAATTTGCTCATAGCTTATATCAACTTTAAAACTAGGTATATCATCCTTTACTTCTAAAGTAAGCTTATTAACCATCACATAACTCTCTTTAACCTTAATAGTAGTGTCAAATAATGAATTAAGCCTATCTACTATTTGAACAAATTCACTATGTGAGTCTTCTTTAGAAAAATATCTTATGTTAAAGGTTGCAGATACTTCCTGTAATGATTTTCTCTTTTTTTTACAAGTTGAATTTACTAATTCTATAAAAAAAGCTAAACTCTCAAAGCCATCTTTATTTTCTACAACTTGAAAATTCTCCTTCTCTAAGGCTTCAGTGATTGCCATTCTTACATTATAAAGATTAATCATATTTAATCTCCTTCCAAGATAAACTTTCTCATTTTCATTCAAGTGCAGCCACTTACTTGTAACATATATAACTTCATAGCTATCACCTCCTTTCAAAAATCAGGACCACCCGTAAAACGGGTGGTTTGCTTTAGCCCTATAAGGGCATATTACTGGCTGTACTGCTCGCACGCCGAACGGTTTGCCAACCGCAAATTTTTACTAACTACCCCTAAAGGGGTTTATTTTATCTGCTCTTCTTTACTGGCTCACCCGTAAACGGGTCAATATATTCTTTTAAACTCAATTGCTCATATGCTATATCTTCTTGTATTTGATTTTTTATATATTCTTCAATTACTTTTTTATTACGCCCAACTGTATCAACATAATATCCCTTGCACCAAAATTGTCTATTTCCATATTTATATTTTAGATTAGCATGTCTATCAAAAATCATAAGAGAACTTTTTCCTTTTAAGTATCCCATAAACTGAGCTATGCTTAATTTAGGTGGAACACTAACTAACATGTGTATATGGTCCTTGCATGCATTTGCTTCTATTATTTCTACACCCTTATGTTCACATAACTTTCTCAATATTACTCCAATATCAACTTTTATCTTTCCATATATTATTTGTCTTCTATACTTAGGTGCAAACACTATGTGATATTTACAATTCCATTTGCTATGTGCTAAACTGTTATTGTTCATTATGAACTCCTCCTTTGTATTTCAAGTATTGGTCGGCAAACCTAATACTTATTTTACTAAAGGAGGATCTTTTTTTATACTCATAGCTAAAAGCTTTTTAGAACCACAGGTATAACCTGTGGTATTCTTTTATACAATAAAAGCTGGCTATTTATAAAATAACCAGCTTTTTAGGCATATACCTTATATATAAAAAGGCACTTAGATTTCTCTAAGCGCCTTAATATAACTTATCACACTATCATTTTACTATTTCTATACTGTACTTACAAGGACATGATTTAGACAAATTCATCAATTGAGTATGGAGAATTGACAATTGACAATTTTGGATACTTCTCCTTTACTGGAGAAGTTTTAAATTTTCTTTAAGTAACACAGTCACTTCTATATAAATATCTATTTAAAGAAACTAATTTGCTAAAATTATTTTAAACTATAATTGTTAATCATCCATTTTCAATTATCCATTGTATGACTGTTTCTTAATGAAAAAGGCACTTAGATTCCTCCAAGTGCCTTAAGATAATTTATCACAATATCATTTTACTATTTCTATACTGTACTTACAAGGACACGATTTAGACAATCTTATTTAATTCAAAATTCACAATGCACAATTATGGATATTTCTCAGTAAACTGAGAAATTTATAACTGATTTATTTTTAAGCTCCCTTATAACTTGTTGTAAATTGAAAAAGGCACTCAGATTTCTCTAAGCGCCTTTAATATAATTTATCACAATATCATTTTACTATTTCTATATGGTACTTACAAGGACATGATTTAGACAAGTTTATTTAATTCAAAATTCACAATGCACAATTCACAATTTTGTATACTTGTTCTTTAAGGAGAAGTTTTAAATTTATTTCTTAAGTGACATCGTTACTTTTATTAAAGTCTTTTAAACTTTTAGTAATGGTTATCTCCCATTTTATGGTTACATTTGTCAATGTTTGCTCAGAATTATACTATATCTCAGGGGAACCCTAAAGGTCTTCACTACTGTTCCCCTGAGGTAAAAAGCTAGCAATGTTATTGCTAGCTAAATTCTATTTAAAGAAATTAATTTGTCAAAATTAATTTTATCTATAATTCTCCATCGTCAATTATCAATTCTCCATTGCCTAAATTTCTAGTTTCAACCCATCTATTCCAAATAATAGTACACTTAATTCTTCAATTGCTCTTTTTCTATCTCTAGATATAGTCTTTTCACTGTATCCTAGTTCTTCTGCCACTTCTTCATAGGTTTTACCTTCCATGTATAAGAGTTCTATTACTTCATATCTTCTTTCAGCACTCTCATCTTTGCTCTTAAGTGCCCTATACTTATAAAAGCCCAATATAGTTTCTATGTGATTTACTATTATTTTTGTTCTAGTATGTGTTCTTTTAATGGAGTTTATATATAAATCTTCTTCAAAACTATCACACTCCATTAATATTTCTATTGGATCTTCATCTTCAATTTGTGAATTAGTATATATTGCATTATTAAAATGTTCTTTTAAATTAATATAATTTCTAAGTAATAAAGCAGTATTTCTTAATCTTCTATCCCTTTTTAATTTAGCGCTTTTTTCTTTTTCCTTTTCTAAAACTACTAATGCTTCTCTTACAGTAATTTGCACACTTTCTTTTATTAACTTTTCCATATCTAATATATCCATCATATCACCACAACCCCTTAGTTATTTATTTCTTATATTTCTAGTTTTTATTAATTGATTTCCTATATATCTTTTTATAGAAGTATTGTTCTTAATATATAATATATATCTTTTTATGGAAGTAATCAATAAGTATGTATCTTTTTATTGAAGCATTTTTCCAAAATATATTTATTTTTCTTCTATTTTCTTGACATATATCCATATTTTAATATATTGTATACTTATATATATCGAAGTATATTTTAGGAGTGAGTTCGGTGTTTAATAAAGAAAGATTAATTAAGATCATGGAAGAAAAGAATATATCTGCATATAAACTCTGGAAGTTATCTGGTGTTGCACAGTCTACTATAAGTGACATTCTTAATAAAGATGATAGAAACCCAACTGCAAAAACTCTTCAAAAGATTGCAGATGCTCTCGACGTATCTGTTGACGAATTCTTCAAATCAGATAATGATAAAAATAGTATTAATAATAAAGTACATAATTCTTCATTGGGATTCTCTACACCAGAAGAAGCTATAAAATTTATATTAGAACAACCAACAATCATGGGCTTTGGTGGCTTTGATATAAACAAAATGAGTGATACTGAAATAATGGATTTCGCCAATGAATTACTCAGGCAATTGCAACTTATAAGCTACAAATATAAAAAATAATGTTATATTTTGAGGCATCTTAGATAAAATAACTACTCAAACTTTCTTATGATATTTTTGTTCATAGAAAAATTAATATTCAACAGATAGGTATATAATAAATATATGACATACTAAATAGTTATTTTTAAGATGCTTTATTAGGGAATTGGAGGGGATACTGTGTCTTGGCTTGATGAATATGTGCTAGGAATAGTTGATCTATACGACACAAATGATATTTATGAGATTTATGATAATTTAGAAATAACAATAATAAAACTAGATAAAAATAACATATTATTAAAAGGCAATGATGCATTATATAATCGGAATCATTTTAATAAGGAAGTAGTTTTTATAAGAAATGATTTGAATATCAATTATGAAAAGTTTATTTTAGCCCATGAACTTGCTCATGCAATTATTCATGTTCATATTACTACAGCTGCCTATAATAACAACCTTATTAATATAGGAAAATTAGAGCGTCAAGCAAACTACTTTGCCTTTAAACTATTAAATATTAATCCCGATCATATTGAACATAATGGTTTCACTATTGAGCAAATTGCTAGTAGCTTAAACCTTCCACTAGATTGTTGTAAACAATTATCTGATAAACTATAATAAAAAATCGTGACTTTGTCACGATTTTTTATTATAAGCAACTTTAAATTTTTCAATTAAGATGATTTTGATATATGTAATAAACTATTTCATCTCTCGTATATAATATATGTTTCTATGACTTATATATTTAATAATATAATTTTTACTACCTTATTTCTGGCACTACTACTTCTTCTGGTTCTTCTACAATTTGATTGAACGCAAAAGCCAATCCTAAAAAAATTATAAATTCCTCTTCTGTTATTGGTAATGCTAATATGTAACTTTCGGAGGATATAGTAGGAAGATATGAGACACTTACGAAATATACTGAAGTTTTTTTGCTTTGAATTGTTGTCTGCTGATTTAACTCATTAATATTGTAATTATTTTTGTACTTTTCTATCCAATATAATAAAATTATAATAAAAAGCCTTTCAGTTATTCCATATTGAATAAATAATGTCACATTATTTATACTAGTCTCTATCTCAGTACCTATTATATACACTATAATATTCTTATCATTTTTTTTATCATTATTGTCATGTTTATTCTTATCTTCTTTTTCCATATAATCACCTTTATCTTTAAATAGTCCTTAAACGTACACTAACAGACTATAGATATTTTAATAATTATAGCTATTTTCATCTCTTTTAAGAATAAAATACGTGATTAATTGCAAATTTATATTCTTAATACTATACTAATTAGTATTTTTAATATTTCTATCTTATTGATATTCTTCTTAAAAACATTCTCATATTATTTTATTATTCAAAATGCATTTTATGATTAAGAAATACTTAACTTTAATCCCGTATGGTTCTTATTTTAAATTTAAAATAATAAGCCATAATAATGCAAAGGACTATTATAAGACTTCTAACATATGGATTATTATTTAATGCAAATGCAATTATTAACATTGTAAAAGCTGTACATAAAATTGATAGTTTATTTTTTAATGTCATAGCTCTTGTTTTTACAAAATCCTCTAAATGATTTTTATATATTTTAGTTGATATAAACCAAGTATGAAATTTATTAGACCCCTTTGCAAAACAATAAGAAGATAAAAGTAAAAATGGAGTTGTAGGCAATATAGGAAGGACAATTCCTACTATCCCAAGTCCTAAAGATAAAAAACCTAATCCAATTAATACATATTTTTTTACTATATTAACATTGATCATAAACTCTTCTCCCTAAATCATTAAAAATATTGAAATTGATTATCATTATAATATCATATTTTTCTATATTTTTATGTGATTCAAATTACATTTTTTATATAAATATAAACTAAAGGACTAATTAATTACAAAATTATAAAAAGGCACTTATAAAAATAAGTACCTTTAATTTCTATTATCCTAATATAAATGCACCAATAGCTATTGCTCCTACAGCCCAACAGTAATAAGCAAAATAGTGGAATTTTTTATTTAAAACTACTTTTTCAAGTAATTTAATTGAGAGAATACCTACAACAGCTGAAACCACTGTTCCAATACCATATTGAAGGAATAGTCCCTCCGTTGCAGCACCAGCTTCTATAATATCTTTACTTTTTAAAAGTAATGCTCCTAATACTGCTGGTATAGACATTAAAAATGAAAAACGAACAGCCATTTCTCTTTTTAATCCTAAAAATAATCCTGTAACTATTGTTGAACCTGAACGAGATATTCCTGGAGTTATTGCTAATCCTTGAACTATTCCAATAACTGTTGCATTTCTAAAGTTTGTTCTCTTCTCATCTTTCTTTCCCTCTCTAATCTTATCAGAAGCATATAGTAATGTTCCTGTTATAAGCAATGCTATACCAACTGGTAGAACTGAACTAAATAGTGATTCAAAGGTATCTTGAAATGCAAATCCTAAAATAGCTGTTGGAATACTTGCAACTATAATTAGTGCAACAAGTTTTCTATAAGGGTTGTCCAAATTAAATTCACCCTTAAATAAGTCTCTTATCATTCCAAAAAATTCAATAATCATCTCTTTTACATCTTTGTGATATACAATAAAAATAGCCACTAATGTACCTAAATGAAGTAATACTTCAAAAGTGTTATTAGGTTCATTTATACCTAATAACTTTCCAAATATAACAAGATGACCAGATGAACTTACTGGTAAGAATTCTGTAGCACCTTGTATTATACCCATAATTATAGCTTTTATAATCGACATTTTTTCACCTCGTTAATCTTTACTTTTAATAAAAACTCCATTAATTATATCATTTTAAAAATATTTTGGTAAGTTTTTTAATTAAAATGTAATCTTTTATTTAAATTATCATAATTTTACTGAATATTTTCTTTTTGGATTAATGTAAATCCTTTTAGGCTATGTATTATAATTGTTATATAATACAGTCCATAATTGTATTTTATTGTTTTTATTGTTAAAATTATAATATTAATTTAATTCATAATTTTTGTAGTAGGTGATGTATTATGAAATATATAGACATGGAAAATTGGACAAGAAAAAGTCATTATAATCATTTTAAAGCACTTGATTATCCTCACTTTAATATTTGTGGAAATATTGATATTACACAATTTTATAAATTTATTAAAGAAAATGAAAATCCATTTTTCCCATCTTTTTTATTTTTTTCTGTTAAAACAGCAAACTATATAAAAGAATTTCGTTATAGAATAAGAGACGATAGAGTTATAGAACATGATGCTGTAAATCCAGCCTTTACTATAATGACTAAGAAAGAAGTATTTAGCTTTTGCACCGTTGAATATGTTGACAATTATAATGAATTTATATTAAATGCAAAAAGAAAAATAGAAGTAGCAAAAAATATGATAAATCTAGAAGATGAACCTGGACGTGATGATTTATTATATATAACTAGTGTTCCTTGGATTTCATTTACAAGTGTAGTCCATCCAGTTCACATGAATCCAGTTGATAGCATTCCAAGAATAGCTTGGGGTAAATTCTTTGAAGAGAATGGAAAAATAAAAATTCCTCTTTCAATTCAAGCTCATCATGCTTTATTAGATGGTGATCATATAGGTAAATATTTTAACTTAATTCAAGACTTATTAAATAATCCTGATAAAATTTTATAAATCTAGTCTATAAGTTAATTAAATTCTCAATCAACAATTCACAATTAAGGAGAAAATTATTTTGATCAAAACTAATTTCTCCCTTAATTGTGAATCTTGAATTGTGCATTATTTTAAATTGTGAATTGTAATATTTAATATATACAGCAAAATAATTACTATTCTTATTCTTCTAATTAAAACTATAACTTTTATAATAAATGTCCTAGGAAATAATTTAATACTTTTATTTTATTCTATATAAAATTCCATCATGTCATCTAATCTTAAACATGCCATTCTTCCACCTTCATAGCAGTTTCCTGTGTCTATGCATATCTTATCTTTATATTTCTCATCAAACCATATCTTATAAGGAATTTCTGAAACTATATCAAAATTCTTATCAATAGATTCTCTAGGGTTATGGCCAAAAATAACTGTGTATCCATCTAATCCTTTATTCTTATAAAAATCTCCTCTAACCCATACTAGCCTATCCTTCTGATTTAGTAATCCCTCCTTTAAAGACATACTAAGCATATCCGCTATCAGTCTATTTGTTTCAAATCCTGCATGAATAAGAATATATTTATCATCTATTATCTTAAAATACTCTAAGGAATCCAAATAAGATAATATTTCTTTTTTCTCATCTCCACATAACTTATTAAATCCATTTAAAGTTGTTTCACAACCATTTTTTCTCCAACGAATTATTTCCTTTTCATCATTATCTCTTAAAGATTTTAACATCATTTCATCATGATTACCCATTATAGAAATTATATTTTTCTTTTCTTTAATAAACTTAATAACCTCTATAGGCTCTGGACCTCTATCTACCAGATCTCCTAATACATATAAAATATCTTCCTCTGAAAAGTTAATTAGCTCCAATAGTTTCTTAAATCTATCCAGTCTTCCATGGATATCACTTACAACGTACTTCATAACCTAACCCCCTATTTGTATACTATTTTGTTTTTATTAAATAATTATATCAGTAACAATTAAATTTATCTCCCTAAACTAATACTGAAATTTTATAAGTATTTTACTGAATTACTTGTAAAGTTACTTTACTCCTCAAATCTTTTAATACCTTAAAATTTAAAAAACTTCACTGCCTTTACAGTGAAGTTTAAAAAATAAATATTTTATTTTTATTTGTTATCTTTAATTGTTAACCGCCAAGAGTTATATCCTGTGTATTATACCAGCTTAAAGCTTCTGAAAAATGCTCTTCTTTAAAATCTGGCCAGTAGTCTTCTATAACGTAAAAATCTGAATAAATAGATTGAACTGGTAGAAAACCGCTTAATCTACGTCTTCCTCCCCAACGTATTATTAAATCAACCCTGGATACATCATAGGATTTGATGGAATTCATAATTTTTTTTCTAGAATTATCACCCATTTTCAAATTTTTCAAATCCCAGTCCCAACCGTAGTTAACTAGAAAGTTAACTTTTATTCCTCCTTTACCAAAGGTTTGTCTCTTGGTATAAGGAAGTAATTCTTTAGGAAACATAGGAGAATCAGTATTGCCAACAACTAACAATGAGGCATCTTCTTTTGAAAGCATCTCAACAGCATTAATACAAGCTTCTGTAAAGGCTTCTCTTTGATTTACTGGCCTTTTTGTGTTGTCAGTAGTAAATCCATAGTATGTTATCTCCTTAACTCCAGCATCTTTACATAATTTAAAAAGCATTAATCCAGGATCTAGACCTAGCGCATATCCTCGTTCTTTAGTCATTCCTTTGTCTACTGCCCATCTTCTATTACCATCTGGAATAATTCCAATATGGTTTGGTATTCTCATAATATACACCTCAAATCCATATAATTATTATTAAGTACTGCTAATCTATTTATACATCTTATTATTACCAAACTTTTCAAAGATTAATCTTATATACACAACAACATTTTAAATCTTAAGTTTATAATTAAATTCTTTTAATGCTCTATATTTTTTGATATACTATTTATATAAAATTGAAATTGATAATTATTCTCTTTAAATATTTTTTATGACTATACAAGATTCTAAAGAGAAAATCTCATCTTTAATTATTAAAATGATGATTGAAAGGATTAAAATTATTATGAAAAATATAAATATAAAAAAATTAACTGATACTAAATTAAAATTAACTAATAATAAAAAAGTTGAAGAACATGTTCATACTGGAGTTTATGAAGGAGAAAGGAAAGATGGGAAAATCCATGGCTATGGTACCTATACTTATACAAATGGAACTAAATATGTAGGCTATTGGAAAGAAAATACTATGCATGGTGAAGGTACTTTAACTTGGGCAAATGGTGAAAAATATATTGGCAGTTGGAAAGATGATGAAAAACATGGCTATGGCATATATACTTGGCCAGATGGTGAAAGTTATGTTGGAAATTGGGTAAATGACTTAAAAACAGGTCATGGTATTTATAGTTGGTCTAATGGAGATACTTATGCTGGAGATTGGTTTGAAGATAATTGTCATGGATATGGAATTGAAACTTTAAACAATGGTGATAAATATATTGGTGAATGGAAGAATAATATGAAAAATGGAAAAGGTATGCACATATCTTCTAATGGCGAAGTTTTTATTGGTGAATTTATAAACGATAAAAAATTATAAAAACAGTTTGTTATAAAAAGCTCCCTTATAAAGTTTATATAAGGGAGCTTTTATCTTCTTATTTACCTTTTTTAAAATTTTTAATTCCTTGTTCTAAGTATTTTATAGTTTTAGATATTCTCTCTTCTCTAGTTGTACTTCGCTTTGCAGTACTAATCCACTCTACATAAAGTTTTTTATTTGAATAAGATAAACTATCAAATAAGTTCTTAGCAGTTGATGATTTATCTAATTCTAATTGTAAATCTTCTGGTATCTCAATAATTCTTTCTTCTTCATCCTTCCATAAAACTACTTTAACAGTATCTCCTGGCCCCTTATTTATTTTTTCTTGTATGCTTTTTAAAATCCCTATACATGGACCACTTCCCATATTTACAAGTGATCCTCTATAAGGTTCTTCATCAAATTCACATTTTATCTTAACCTGTTTTTTAGATCCGAAACATTCCAATAAATCATAAGGAAATAGCACAAATGCTCCCCTATCTGCTTTTTGTATCTCTGCATTGAATGTATACTTCATTACTAAAGCTCCTTAATTTTATTATATTTGTACTGTATTTTTTATTCCCAATCCTTCCATATTTCTGGTTTATATCCTACTGTAGCCATCTTACCATTTCGTACTATTGGTGTCTTATATAATTTAGGATTATTTAATAATAATTCTTCCTTTACACTATCAGTTCTTATATTTTGGAGATTCAATTTGGTATACTCTTTGCTTTTTTCATTTATAAGCTCTCTCAATCCTACTGCTGCTTTAACATTTTGTAGTTCACCTTTACTTAATCCTTTTATATTTAAATCTATAAACTGATATTTTATTTTTCTTTCTTTAAAATATCTTTCTGCCTTTTTTGTATCAAAACATTTATTTATACCAAAAATTTGTATATTCATTTATTTTCCTCCTCTAAAACTTTGCATTTCTAGCTATTTAATTTATAAAAACATATACTAATTTGTATTTTAATATAAATCAATATAATAATTTATTTATATAAACTATTATTCTTCTTATGAAATTTTAAAAGTAATAATTATAATATATCATTTAAATAAAAATAAACAAATACTGTACCTATATCTTATTTATCTAAGAATCAATATTCTATTTCATTTTTACTAATTTATTACTTTTTCTTACTAAGAAATCTTAGAAAATATAATTAAAATAAAAAGCAAAACCTACCTTATTCAAGTAAAGTCTTGCTTTAATCTGTTTATACATTCATTATTTATTTTTTCTTATATCATCTAATCTTTTATTAGTTTTCCTAAATAATTTTTCCATGATGACTTCTTTAAATTTATTACTAGCATTATTATACTTTCTAAATAATTCATCTGGATTATCAAATATTCCTAAATCATCTGTAATAGAAAAACTTTGTATATATGTGCTATTTCCATTCCAACACAAATTTATTTTATCTTTATTTTCTACTGAAATACCATATCCCATATATCCACCATTATATTCACAGAGATTATTTTTTACATTATTTAAATATACCTTATCTATTATTACACCCTCTAATGCTAACCAATTTTCATTAAAATAAACCTCGGTCCACGCGTGTACAATTTTTTTAGGAGCTAACATATACATTATTCCAGTTAATGCTCCCTTTTGCATTCTTTTATCAATTAAAAATCCATGTATTCTACAAGGAATATCTACTGCACGTAATAGTGCCATCAAAAGAATACTTTTTGTATTGCATTGACCATAACCATCTTTTAGCACTTCACTTGCAGTCATTCCATCTTTTTTGTTATATCCAAATTTTATTTCATCTTTCACAAAGTTATATATTGATTTTATTTTTTCTTTTTCATTTAAACTTCTCCAGCCCCTGTTTCCAATTAAATCTTGAATTTCTACTGAATTATAGTTTAATAATCTTGTTTCTTTAAGATATCTATTCATATTCATCCCCCTTTTGCTCTTTCTTAAATTATAAGGGAATTAATAATTATTTACTTGCAAATATCTGCTGTTTTTCTTAATAGCACTTGGTATCATACCTAGCTTCTCCTTACACACATTGGTTAAATGGGATGAACTATAGAATCCCGCTTCAAGGGCTGATGTGGTAATACTTTGTCCTTCAAAAATTAGTTTAAAAGCTTTTCTAACTTTATAATTTAATATATAACTACTAATAGAAATTCCTATATTTTCTTTAAATAAGTGAGACAATCGGCTTTCAGACAAAAATACACTTTTACTTAAGCTTTCTAAGGATACTTCTGTTAAATTATTATTAGCAATATACTTTAAAACTTTATCTACTCTTTCATCTAATAGATGATTAATTGTATAATTTTCTAAAGAAAGAATTGAATAAATTTCTGAAATAAATTTATTGTATTTAGCTTTATTATCAATGGCTATATGTTTCTCTTTAACTAATTCTCTAATAGCCTCTGTTGCATCTTCAGGTATAATGTAAAAGTCTTTATTTTTCATGTACATTCTCTTTATCTTTTCACCAAATATTGATTCAGGATTAATTAAAAAATATATCTGCCAACCATCTTTACCAAATAATTCATGAGATACATTGGAGTTAATAATAATACCACTTTCATTAATTATATTGTTTTTTATTTTTACAGAAAACTTTTCTTCTATACTTACTGTAATCTGAATAGAATTATGAATATGCAAACTTGCATCTATTTTATTTGTAATAAAACTTATATGATCATCCGAATAAAAAATATAAATATTTTCTTTCATTTGAGCACCTCATAAAATTTTTAATCTATAATTATCATCATTATATCATTTTTAACCTTTTAAATTCCTTATAAACAAAAGAATATGTCCCTAAAATTTGTGACTTTGTCACTACATCTAAGGACATAGAATCTTTAAAGATTAAGGATTAATAATTAAAAATGAAGGATTTAGGAAGAAATTCACTCTTAGTGAATTTCTTAAAATAGAACTTATTCTAAAAAAACTCCAAAGGCTTTGACTGTGGAGTTTTAACTATAATTATTCATCTTTCATTCTTAATTTTTAATTCATAAATAGGAATCTTTATTATGGAAATTAAAATGGTGTAAGAGTTAAGTTTATATTTAAGTTCACTATATCACTCTATAACTAACTTACATATTTACTTTTGAATTGCTTCTTCCATTCTTATAACTTTTCTTTGCCAATGATTTTTTCTATAAATCAAAAATCCATAAACACATACTATTAAATTGCTAAAGCTCATAGAAAACCATATTCCTGAAGATCCAACATTGGTAAAATGTTTAAATATCAATATCATAGGTAATCTTACAAACCATAGACGGCCAATTTCCATTGCCATAGAGTATTTAGTGTGTCCTGATCCCTGAAATATTCCTTGAAATACACTAAAAATCCCCATAAGTGGCATTGAAGCTGAAATATAACGCAAATATACAATTCCTTGAGAAATTACTTCGACATCATCTTTTGACTGCATAAAAAAGTTTATAATTTGTTTATCCGCTAATATCATTAAAATACATCCCACTATAGAAAATGAAATGGTAAGTTTTAAAGATTTTCCAAAGGCTTCTTTCACTCTATCTATTTTATCTGCCCCTAAATTTTGTCCAACAATAGATGTTAGGGCTGCTCCAATACCCATAGCTGGCTGCATTACTAAAGAAGTAATTCTATTAACCATACCAAAGGCTGCTAGTGTTGCAGTTCCATAAGATACTATAAATCCATTAAGAACTATAAACCCTAAAGCTGAACCTGACTGCCCTATTGAGGAAGGCAATGCAACATTTATAATTTTTCTTATTATCTTCCTATCAAATTTAAAACTCTTAAAACATGGTCTAATCATTGTGGACGAATTTATTAATATATATATACTTGCCATAGCAAGTAATACTTTTGATAGTAAAGTTGCAATAGCTGCTCCAGCAATGCCCATTTTAAATGTAAATATGAAAATAGGGTCTAATATTACATTAAGTATAGCACTAATACCACTAAGTATTGTTGGAGTTAAGGTATTCCCTTGGGAATTCATAATAGAATTAAAGTTGAAAAATAAAAAAGTAAATGGCATATCTAAAAAGGTAATCCTAAGATAAATATTACTATAGTCAGCTAAATCACCAGTAGCACCCATTAACTTAATAACAACTGGACTTATAATATATCCTATAATAGCAAAAAAAATAGAACTTATTAAAGATATCACAACAAGCTGACTCGAATATTTGTTGGCTTCCTCATATCTTGATGCTCCTATTAATTGAGATAATATAGATGTACCTGCAATTGAAAGCCCCATGCCTAAAGATATAAATAAAAAGTTTACTGGCCACACAAAAGAAGTAGCAGCAAACTCAACTGAGCCAATCTTACTTACCCAAACCCCATCAGCTAAATTATAAAGTGTTTGAATCAAATTATTTATCATAATTGGTAAAGACAGTGTAATAATTACTCTATACAATTCACCGCTAAGTATAAGATTTTTTCTCTTTTCTCCCTTCATTAATCCCACCCCAATATCATTTATTCACAATTCGTAATACATAGATTATATCATCAAATAATATCAGTTTAAACTTAAACTTTTAATGCTCTATATTATATGAATATGAATCATCATGTCAAAATATTTTACTATACCTCTACTAATACATAAGCAAATGAATAGCTAGTGAAAAATAAAAAGGATATTTTATGTAATGCAGCATCTGCAAAACTAATTTATAGCATAACTATAAATCCATTCTAATGCTTTATATGACACAAAATATCCTACTATATTGATTGTTATTTATTTTTAAATAGTTAAAGTTTATTGTGGAAACTTTACAATAACTTTAAAAAGATCTCCATCAATTTCTATATCTAAAGTTCCACCTTGTATATCTACAATGCTTTTAGCAATAGCTAGTCCTAAACCAGAACCCTCTGTATTTCTAGATTTATCACCTCGTTTGAATCTTTCAAATATCTCATTTGGTTCAAAATCTAGTTCATAGTTTGAAATATTCTTTATAATAAAAACTGCCTTATTATCTTTTTCTTCTAAAGAAAGATATACCCTAGTATTATCTTCAGAATATTTCAGAGCATTATTAATTAAATTATCAAAAACTCTCCAGGTTTTCATCCCATCTAAATATGCATAAATATTTTGTTTTTCTATATTTAGCTTAAAACCGATAGAAGAATTTTTAATTTTCTCATCATATTCTCCCAATGCTTGTTTTAATAGTGCTACCAAATCTACCTTTTGCAGAGACAGTTCAATATCACCACTAGACATTTTAGATGCTTCAAATAAATCTTCAATTAAAGTCTTTAATCTTTGAGACTTTTTCTCTAGTATCTCAACATATTTTTTAATATCATCTTTAGAAAGATTTTCATTTCTTAGCAAATCTATATAGTTAACTATAGATGTAAGTGGAGTTTTAAGGTCATGAGATACATTGGTAATAAGTTCTGATTTTAATCGTTCACTTTTCATCTGGTTATCTACGGCTATTTTAGAACTAGCCTTTATATTATTTATATTATGAGCTAATTTCTCAAGACCACTTTTTCCTTTACCTTTTACTTCTATTGTATAGTCGAAATTACCAGATAAAATTTCTTCTGTTCCTTTATTAATTCTATTAAAAAGTGCCATTTTTTCTAAAACATACGGAACTATAACAAGTAAATATATAATGTCATAGATACTGCATAAAATAATCTCTTCAATACTACGATGAAATATTAATATGGTGCTCATAATGAACCCTATGGTAAGTATATTTATAAAGAAAAGCTTAAAAAGAAATCCTTTATAAATACTAAATCCTTTCATAATAACTTTGAATTTGTAAATTAAACTATTACTCCATTGATTTTTAAGTTCCTCTTTATTTCTTTTAATTGTAATTAACTCTTTTATGCTTAAATAGGCATAAAAGATATACACAGCTATAAGTGTTAACTTTCCAATATGCTCAATACCCAATGGAAGATAAAAAAATTCTGTATTAGATATGTATATTAGTATAAGCCAAGAATAAATAATAAATATAATACTTCTTATATCCAATGGTATTTTCTTGAATAAATTTCTTATTTTGATTAAGAATAAAGGAATGCTTATTCTATTTCTATATAAATAAAATGATGCAATAATAATTAATATAAATGTTATTATAAATATGCAAACTTCTATATATATCCTTTCTCCTATTGAAGAATAATACTTATAATCTTTGTATAACTGATTATTTTCACTCATAGTTTTAGAAGCTATAAAATATCCATCCCAATTAAGTTCCCTAATTTCGTTACCAATATAGGCTGTAAAATAACTTTTATAATTATCCTCTGGATACTTTACGCTATATAGAGCTTCTTCTTCTATATATTTTTCTATATCTATATCCTTTTCTATATTAGTATATATTTCATCATTATTTTTATTTTTAAAATAGTACTTAATGAAATTTTCTTTGTTTAATATTTTTTCCTTTAAAATAGGGTATTCTTTATCTTTTTCTTCTATTGCTTTTTTTCTAATTCTCTCTTCTGCTTTACTTTTATCTTCTTTATTATTTTCTATATCACTAATTTTTTTATCTCTTTCTGCTACAAGAGCATTAAGTTTTGGAAGATCTAAATTGTAATAATTTTCATCAATTTCTTCACTATATTCATCTCTAATAGCATCAACTTTTTTTTGTTTTTCTTCTTTATCTTTTTTTATTTGAAACTTCATTTCCTCCTGTGATATCTTCTCTCTATCAGTTTTTTTCTCATAATCATTAAAGTATAAATAATATTTCTTTATATCATTAAATTTATTATTTAAAGCATTTTCAAAATTATTAGAAGTAAAAAAAGCATCTTTATTTAGAAAACTCCTTTGATTTTTAATGTCCATACCTGTTAAAACTGCAAATGCAATCAAATAAATAGCTATTATGAAAGTTATTATATATATAATTTTACTTTTCGATTTTATATCCAATTCCCCACACCACCTTTAAATATTTCGGATCTTTGGGATTTATCTCAATTTTTTCCCTTATCCTCCTTATATGCACTGCTACAGTATTTTCAGAGTTATAACTACTCTCTCTCCATACCTTTTCATAAATTTCATCAATAGAAAATACTCTCCCTTTATTCTCCATAAGTAATTCTAATATTTTATATTCAAGAGGAGTCATGCGAGCTTCTTCACCATCAATAGTTATAGATTTTGTACTTTTATTCAGTATTAGCCCTCTTACTATAATCACATCATCATTTCCTTTAAAATTACCAAGGCTTGTATATCTTCTTAATTGAGATTTCACTCTTGCAACTAATTCTAAAGGATTGAAAGGTTTTGTAATATAATCATCTGCTCCAATATTAAGTCCTAATATTTTATCTGTATCCTCAGATTTTGCTGAAAGCATAATTATAGGAATATTTTTACTTTCCCTAATTTTAAAAGTTGCCTTTATTCCATCCATTCTTGGCATCATAATATCCATTAATATAAGATGAATTTCTTCTTTATCCAAAATATTTAGCGCCTCAATTCCATCCATTGCCTTAAAAACATTTATACCTTCATTTTTTAAATAAATTTCAATAGCATCTCTAATTTCTTTATCATCATCAACTGCTAAAACACTATATTTAGTCATGTATCTATCCCTCCATTTATCTTTAATTTATTATATCATCTCCATATTCATTCATCTCCTCTTTACTAATACTACAGCACTATTGTACAAAGGATTTTTTACAAAACAGTTAGCATATTTCTTAAGAATTTCTTAAGAAATATACTTTTAACTATTAAACTATTAATAATCATAAAAAACAGCTTAAATATAAAAAAGTAACAGAACTTTATCTGCTACCTCGGTATTCTAAATATTTTTTATTTGTTCTTTAAGAAATACTTCCAATTTTAAATATTGAATCTATCTATAAAACATTTTATCGTATTTCTTATAAATTATCTGCTTTATAAAATATTATAAATTTTTTCTTCTAAGATTAATAGTACAAAAGTAGCTTCTTACTCTAAAAGCAGAAAAAACTTCAACTATTTTAAAATATGTACATTTAAAATAGTTGAAATTTTCTTTGTTTTAAGGTTTTATGCATATAAACTATAGGATTTTTAATCAAAATTTAGCTTATACATCATTTTAACTTTTATAATAAGAATTCTTATTTATGAATTAAAAATTATAGTTAAAACTCCACCGTCAATGCCTTTGGAGTTTTTTAGAATAAATTTTATTTTAAGAAATTCACACTTAGTGAATTTCATCCTAAATTCTTCAATCTTAATTATTAATCCTTAATTTCTAAATATGCCTATAACATAACCTTAAGGTTTAATAAATTCTAATGATGCTCTCCATGATGATTACACATAACAGCTCTATCTTTTAATTCACCTTTTAAATAATTTGATAGGGCATCATCTATTGTTGAATTGACTCCTCTTATAACATCTAGCTTATATTCTTTTAAAGCATTATAAGCTCCAGCGCCTATTCCTCCAGTAATTACCACTGATGCACCTTCATTTAAAATTAACTTAGATAGTCCTCCATGATTATGTTGTAAATCCATAACTGAAACTTCCTTCTTTTCAGTTACTTTCCCATTTTCAACTGTAGCTATAATAAAACTTTCACTTTTTCCAAAATGTTGGTTTATCATATCCCCGTTTTTTGGTATTGCTATTTTCATATATACTACACTCCTTTCTATATGGTTCCATTATATACCTATACAGATTAAAAATCCAATTAGTTCCCTTATTGTATATCTCTTTAATATTAATACCTCTAGCTTCTATTTTATCGCATAATAAAATTTTACTTTTCTCTATTAACCCTTCTAATTATTTTACTTAATAATCTATTAGGAATTATTCTAGAGCAAATCACTAGCAATTTATTATTAATCCCAGGTACAATAACCAGCTTATTTTTCATAAATTTCTTATATCCAATGCAAGCAACTGATCTTGGATTCATTAAAGTTTTCTTTGCAAAGTCAGTCTTTTTAACCTGTGCTCTTTCTTGAAAATTAGTAGCAGTAGGTCCTGGACACAACACTGAAACCTTTATATTAGTGCTTTTTAGTTCCTCTTTTAATCCCTCCGTCAAAGAAAGTATATATGCCTTAGAAGCATAATAATTATTCATAAAAGGTCCAGGTGAGAAAGCAGCAGTAGAAGATACATTTAAAACTCCACCTGAGTTTCTTTCAATTATATCAGGTAAAAAAAGCTTAGTAAGATGAATCACTGCCTTAATATTAACATCAATTAAATTAAGCTCTCTATTTAAAGAAGTATCACTTAAAGCTCCAAAAGATCCAAGTCCTGCATTATTAATTAGAAACTCTATGTCGTAATTATTTTTTTTTATAAATTCATATATTCTCATAATATCTTCAAAGCAACTTAAATCCCCAGCTAAAATAACTACATCACCAGAATAATATTGAAATTCCGCCTTCAATTCCTCAAGTCTTTTTATATCACGACCACATAAAATCATATTATGACCATTCTCTCCAAAAACCTTACTTAGCTCATATCCTATTCCAGAAGTAGCACCTGTAATCAAAGTATATCTCAAAATAATACCTCCATTTTAAATATCTATTTATAGAAAATTATATCAGTACATTACTGCTTAAGGCATATAAAATTAAACTTTTCCCAAAATAAAAATCATAACTTTATTAAAAGCTATGATTTTTAAATAATGTAAGTATTAATTTATTACTTACATTTAAGAAGCTGCTAATGACCTCTCTTCTTTTCCTTTTTCTTTTCCTGTTTCAATTGAAATTTCATTTTTTCTTTTAATTCCTTCTTTTCTTTTTTAAAAGCTTTTCTTTGCAGTTTGTTAGTTTTTAATTCTTCTTTTAATGCTTGTTGAGCCTTGGTGCCAATTCCTTTATTTTTTACTTCTTCTTTAATTTTTCTTTGCAATCTTTTAGGATTTATTTTTTTATCAGAAAATATTTCTTCATCCTTTGTAATACTAAATTTAATATTATAGTATTTACTAAGTATAAATTCATATATTTCTGAATCCCTCGGTTCCGATCCAAAAATCACCTTTGCTACCTTATAATTTTCATCCCATTTCTCTAGTATACCTACCCAAAATGATTCTTCAAAAAGTATCGTTAGCTTTAATTTTACTGTATTCATTTTACCCTCCTAAAATTAACCTTTAAGAGAATGGACAACCCAGGAGGGCAGGTTACTGCTACTTTATCATCTTTAACTATATATAGGTTCCGACTACCAACGGAACTGTGTTTTTATCTCTTATTTTTATTATATATCTTTCTAATAATTTTTACATGTATCTATAACAATTTAAATTATTACAATATCTTCTTAAAAAAATATTGATCATAACCATTAATACATTCTTCAAGTAATCCAAATAATTCATATCCTATTTTCTTATAAAATTCAGGCGCCTGAAAACCAAAAGTATTAAGATAAATAAGTTTACACTTTTTATCTACTGCTATGCTTTCCATATGTTTTATTAGCTTTTCCCCAATTCCTTTTCCACGATGTGAATTATCCACCCATAAGAAATCTATTGTTAAACATTCATTATCTCTTGAAGCAACAATACCACCAACTACTTTTTCATCTTCATCCTTATAACAAAAACTAAACTCCTCATAATCTGTAATAAATTTAACATTATGTTCAACTAACTTATTATGAATATATTCTTTTTCCTTCTCACTGCAAGGCTTTAATATAAAATTATGATCTTTATCATTAATTGAACTCATTTAAATCTCCCCCTTAATCAAAATAATTTAACAATATATAGCCCACTGATTATGTTTACAGATATACTATCTTAAAATTAATATATAGGCAATATATATTCTATTAAATATTTTAATTTATAACTTAAAATATTTGCAATTTACAATTATTGAACTAAGCTTACTTAATTGTTATTAGATAACTGTTTTTTATCCACATTAGAATTATATAGCATCCCCAATAATATCAGTAATCCACCAATTATTTTTCCCTTTGATATAGAGCTTAGTTCTAAATAATCTATAATAATTCCTGTAAAAATCTGTCCTATAAATATAAGTAACGTAGTATACATGGTTGGTATTTTAGGAATTACAACATTGGAAGCAGATACAACTATCACTCCAATTAGCCCACCTAAAAAAGCATAAAAAGGTATGTTAGAAAAATTATCAATATTAAAATTATATGTACTTTTTGCAAATACCATTATGATTAAAATAACTAGCAATCCCACTATATAATTTATAAGTGTGCCTCTAAGTACACCTATTTCTTTTGCTAGGCCTGCATTTATAATCATTGATATTATTGTAAGTCCTCCACCTATCATTGCCAATATTATATAAATCATATTATAACCTCCTAATATATTGCCATAACAACAATTCCTATAGATATTATTATAAAACCTATAATTTTTTTATTTTGAAACTTATAAGTATTCATTCCAAGCAATCCAAAGTGATCAATAAAGCAAGATACTACTAATTGACCAAAAACTGTTAATGACAAAGTTAAGGAAGCACCAAGATGAGTAAAGCATATATTACTTAATAACACCATTAAAACCCCTATGGCACCTGCACTAAATAAGTAAGCAGGAACTTTCTTATTAAAGATAATTTTTTGCTTTTTTACTATTAAAATAAATATTAATGTAATAAGACCAACTATATGTATTATTAATATTGATAAGTAACTACCTGAGTAGCTATGTAATATGGCATTGAATGTTGCCATTATAGCAATAAAAATGCCTATAAATATGGCTCCAATTTCATACATAAAACCCCTCCTCTCTATTCTAATGTTTAGTTTATCAAATAAAATTATTTTTATATACGACATTTGTCATATATAAAAATATTCTTTAATATATAATGTGAAAATATCTATGCTATGATGTCAGTATGATATAAAATACTATCTAATTATGTATTTAATCATGGAGGGAATTATTATGGAGCAAAATAATCTATTGATAGTTTTAAATAGAGGTGTCTTAAAAAGGTTAGTAAGAGATTTATATGAATAAAATAAAAAAATCCGCAATTTTAAAAACTGCGGTTAATCTATAATATATAGTAAATCTCTATAATAGTTACTAAATAATTATTTGTTATAAAAATAAATTATGGAAATTAATTAATATTCAATTAACCTAATCATTATTATTAATAGTACATAATTACATATTAATCAATTTGATCTACACTATTCCTAATACATTTTTCTATTTGGCATAAGGTTTTGCATAAAGTTCTTTTTTAGTGATCTTATTTAATTTACCCATCTTTATCCAACCTCTATTTCCCATAAACTTGAATAAAAATTTAGGGAATTGAGGAGATTTAAATATATTATTTTTGGGCACTTCCACATTGTTTTCTATATCCTCTTTCATATCTTGAAGCGCTTTATAAATCTTCTGCTTCGGATTTCTATTTAGAGGAATATTATTTTGTGTTTCTCGCATAAACTCACCAGCTCCTATACCTATTCCAAATCTCCATATAAAATGTACTTTATCACAAAAATTTTTTATAATTTGAATAGCATATCTAGTTTGTTCACCTTCAAAGAAGCCACAATTAACTATAGCATACACCCTTGGTAGTCTTTTTCCATCCATAAAATTTTCTTTATTTTTAATAAAGTTTTCAAATTCAACTAAAAACTCTATCACTGTTGAAGGTAAAGAATCCACATATAGAGGAAAAGTAAAAATTATATTATCAGAATTAATTGCTTCTGTATATATTTTTTCTATATCTATACTTTTCCTAAAATCTATTATACTTCTTTTCTCTATCTCAATCTTTTCTTTATCTAGTAATTTACACACTTCATTGATAAAATACTTGGATGCACTATTTTTACTTCTTGGACTTCCATTGATAAGATATACTTTTTTCATTATTTATCACCACCTATATTTTCAAGGAATTTAATAAAATCATTAGTAATTTTATATATCTCTTCTATATTTCTGCATATATATGTCTTTGCCATGTTTTTTTGAAAATTTATTGCATTTGCCCTATTTAAATCTTGAAAAGTTTTTTCTTCTTGGCTTGTTATTTCCTTTCCATAACCTATCATAACTAACTGTGGGTATTTATCATAACGTGGAGCATGATGCATTTCACCATTTATCATCTTAAAAAAAGGAAGAATATTACCTATATTTCTATCTAGCACTTTTTTTATAGCTGGACTATAACAACCATATTTTACTGGAGTAAGTAATATACATATGTCACTCCATACAACACTATTATTAATTTTCCTGGCTAAGTCATCATATATACATATTCCTGGTGTATTAAGCCAACATTTAAAACAGCCTATACAATGAGTTAAGTGGGAATTTCCTATATTATAATTCTTATAATTATAATTCCTTTTCTGAAGTTCGTAAATTAATTTTTTTTGTAAATTAGAACCAATATCTTCTTTATTAGAATCATCACTTATAATCAATACTCTCATAATGTCCCCCTATCAGAATTATTATAAAACACAAAAAGTTTACACTGTAAACTTTATACCAAAATTATACATCATGTAAGTTTACATTGTCAACATACTATGATACAATTTTTATATTAAATTCAATTTGGAAGGGTGTATAGAATTGACTAAAGAAAAATACCATCATGGTACTTTAAAAGAAGATATGATAGATAAAGGACTATTACTTCTAAATAAAGAAGGCTTTGAATGTTTTTCCTTGAGAAAGGTTGCTAGTATGTGTGGAGTAAGTCATACGGCACCTTATAAGCATTTCAAGGACAAAGATGCACTTATTAATGAAATTGCTCTTAAAGTTATAGAAAGTTTTAAATCTTCACTTATGACGGCAACTATAAATTACTCCGATGATCCAAGAGCTCAAATTCTTGAAATGGGAAAGTATTATGTAAAATTTATGGTTGAAAATCCTGAGTACTTGAAATTTCTTTTTCTTACAGAGCATACCTCCCCCATTGTTGTTGAAGATAATAAATTTTTATACCATATAAATAGTCCATTTAATGTTTTTAAAGAAAGTGCTGAATTTTATCTTTCATCAATGAATTTAGATAAAGACACATATACTTTAAATATTTTAACTATGTGGAGTTTAGTTCACGGTATGGCTGTGTTAATTGCTAATAAAGCTCTTGATTATAAAGGAGATTATTTAGAATTAGTTCATAAAATGATTGATGAAAATCTAAAAATGTAAACAGACTAAACCATAAATTATATAAATCTCTAGTAGAATTTATATAATTTATGGTGAATTTTATTGAAATATAATTAATAGAGATTAGAGAGAAGATGAATATATCATTGGAATATAAATCTAATTTATATTTAAAATTTATTTTAAATATTCTTAAGAGCTGTTGGTCCACCAATTACTTGTCTTTTTACTGATAATATACCACTTTCAAGAGATATTACACTCCATTTAACTAAAGTAAGCTTACCATTTTCTAGTTCTATAGAGCTCATAGAATAAGGATGAACACAACAGCCATCATTAAAATAAATGCTTTTTTTTGTCTCTGGTAATCTTGAACGATGCGTATGTCCTGCTATAATAGGCTGATTATTATTTTTAGCCCATTGTTCCAATTTTTTATCAACTTTTGTTCTTTTAGAATTATTTTTAGCTGGGCTTGTAAGGTTCTTAAATCCAAAGACTTGTTCAAGAAATGACCAAACATATCTCACTAAAAATCCAGTTACAAAGCTTAAATTATAATTCATAAAATCTACTTGATGCCCATGTACTACAAGCACCCTCCTATTAGTTGGCCTATAAAGTAAGGCCAAGCCCTCATATATAGGTGTATTATGAAATAAATCGTATAATGTTCTTTTCTCCAAATCAAACCTTAACTTTTCAATGTCCTTCTTAAATTTTTTAGTATTTTTTACTGCATCATGATTTCCAAAAATCATATAAAATCTATTATCATTTTTAAACTTTAGTAACATCTCAAAAATATCCTGATGAATTTCATATATATTAACAATTTTAGGCACCTTCCAAAGTTCATCCCCATCACCAATTTCAATTTGAGTAAAACCATTGTTGTAATAGTAACTGAGTGCAGCCATATATATATTTCTATTGGGAAGTAAAGCATCTTTCCAAGTGCCATCCCCTCTATGACAATCGCTTATAAACACTATTTTTGATTCATCATCAATCTCTATCTCTGGAGCTTTATTTAAAATGTCTTTTAAAATGTCTTTTAAAATATCTTTTTCAAACATATCTAACCTCAAAACTATTGGTTAGTACATAATATGAAAAAGTATTTTCTCTGTTATTTAATATTTAAAATTCTTTATAAAAATAGTAGCATAAAACATAATTGGCTTCTGCTACTAAATCTTTAAAATTGAAAATTTTTAAACAATAAAATCTCTTTTAATAACTTTAAAATGTTCTGATCATATTAAATACTTCAGGATCATTCTTAAATCCATTTGAGGTGCTATGAACAATACTCTAGAGCTTTTATCAATTCTTCCATTTTCCATTAAATAGTTATATGATTATTAACAAAAAGAAGCTAAATTCTATAACTATTACTAACTTGTTAGGTTGCAATTTTCTATAGTTATTAAAATGAACTATAAATTATACAATTATTATTAAAATAAAAAGATTCCTATATAAAATAGAAATCTTTTTTCGTCTTTAACATTAAAATTATTTTTGTAGATATACCTTAAATCTAATTTAAGGAGATGTAAATATCAATGGTTTGATTATTTATGTCTTCGCTATCATTATGATAAACTTCAAAATCACAATTATATTTTCTATCTAAATCCATGTTCCAAATCTTCTCCCAAGCTTCACCTACTGCCTTTTGCATATGACCTTTTACTGTGAACTTTGCATATTTACCCGATGGTATAACTTTGGTAACAATATCGTCCTTTTCTTCTATAGCACTACTTACTTCAGCAGCACAATAAAATTTATATGGTTTTGTATAGTCACCTTCATATTCTGTATATAATCCTATCGCTTTTTCATTTACCCTCATTGGAATAGAATCTATTAACTTTTCTCCTATAAATTTTCCCCATAGCATACCAATATCTGTCATAGCCTTCATATTTTTATTGGTAGTTTCTACTCCTATGCCAGCTACAATCTTTTCTTGTATATTAACTATTTCATAATTCATCTTCGTTACTCCTAACATTATTAAATTCTTAAAATACTTTAGTTAATCTTATCATTTTAAACTTTACAACTGTCTGTCATATTCAAAAACTTTTATAGGAAATATTTATTTTCTTAAGCTCACTCTATTTATTCTTACCAAAATATTTTATAATAAGTCCCCTACTAAGATTAACGAATTTGTATATCTGTAATCTATTCTTTTCCTTTTTCAAGAGCAATCTCAACTGCCTTTAAAATTACTTTACTGCTTAGTGTAGCACCACTAACTTCATCAACTTGTAATGACTGCGCTTTTTCAATCTCCTCTGTTATTTTTTCCGCTTTTTTACCTAATCCACAGTCATGTTTTTCAATTTTTATATCATTAATTTTATTCCCTATTACCTCAACTTTCACAATAGCTTTTACCGGACCAGCTTCATATTCTCCAATGTAAGAACCATCATTAATCTCTTTAATATTAATATTTTTGATTTCAATGTTCGGTACTTCAATAGACTTTATATAGAAAAATCCAGCAGTTATAACTATAAAGATGACAATTATTATACTAATAAGAATTTTTATGGATTTCTTCATTTTACTTCTCTCCTTAATAATTTTATCCAAATATTATATAAGGTATATAATAATAACTAGTTAGTATGTTTAGAAGTTATATTCACTAAACTCCATAATGTTAGTAAAATCAATATCCTTATCTCATGGAAAATATTCTAAACGGCTTTAATCAGTTATTTCAATTTATATGACTAATATAAAAATATATTTTTATTCAAGATCGGTTCTTTTACTAAGGTCTGTAACCCCATACTTTCTTGCAGTTTTTCTTGAATTATAATTTAAAAAAGCTACTAATAGTGGATAAAAAAATTTAGGAATTTTTACTGTTAGAAGTTTTTGAGGTTCAGAAGATATTATTTCCCCATGAAAAACATCTTTTAGTGCAAGTTTAAAAGCTGTGGTAATTTTCTTTCCCTTCCTTCCTAAATTCTCTAGCAATTCTCCATTTATTATTGCGCCTCCTCCATAAGCTAAGGCTCCCATCCATTTCATTCCTGTCTCCTCTGCAAAATACCTACAAGATTCTAGAAGCGGCTCACAAAGGATTATATCTGGAAATCCACATTGAGCTATTGCAAAAAAAACTCTTCCCTTGAAGTTCATGTACAAAATCAACAGTGAGTTTTTCAAAGAACCAAATGTCAGGATAAGGAAGTGTATCTACATACAAAGGGGATATGAAACTTATGATATCACTTTGTAAAATAATGCTTTTTAAATTATTAATATTTTTATTTTTGTCAAGGTAATCAATAATGTGTATAATTTCAGCAGTACTACCTTCTTCTTCTATAAGCTTTTTTATTGTGCGTCCAAAGCTATAGGAAGTTCCTTTTTTTCTAGGGCTTCCATTTAATATAAGAAATCTTTTTCCCTTCATATTTAAACCTCTCCTCTAAGGACATCCTCTATTTCATGCTTTATTTTTCTTATATCATCTGATGGTTTAAATATAAGAGTTTTCTGTGTACACTGCATATTTAATCCATTTCTTTCTACTAAGGTTCTAAAATTATTTTCTGCCCCTTTTACATCTTTTAAAGCTATCCCTATTCCAATTATCAATTTACTATCATATCGCATAGGATGAAGCATATGACCATCCTTAACAATATAGAGTGGGAGACCTACTGCCACGAATTTATCAAGAGCTTTTTTCAATTGTGAAGAATATCCTCCAAACCTTATAGGAGTAAGCATTATCATTACATCACTTTTCGCAAAAGCTTTAATTATACTAGGCATCTCATCTTCAAATACACATTTACCTGGAGTTTTATGCGAACAAGCTCCACAACTTCTACAGGGTAATATGTTCATATCTTTAAGCTTAAAATATGAAAATTCCTCGCCTTTTCCTTCAAACATCTTTTTAAGTATAGCACCTATGAGATTTTCTTCTTCAAATCCATCAAGTATTACTGCCCTCAAACTCTACTCCTCCCTAAGCTAAATATTATTTATTAACTTTGCAAATTTATTTATATTTTCTTCTGAAATATTTGATATATCTTTATTAGTTTTAGCTACCTTCTTTACTATGAATCTTTCCAGAGTATTCATATTTTTAAATATAAATTCTCCGCCAAAATATCCTACTGCCGATGCATGAGTTAACAATTCTTCTGGAAAAGAACTATTTAATTGCATCTCTTCATTATCTCTGTTTATACAACATATAAAAAATCCAATTTTTTTATTTTTTAAGATATTAATATTTTCAAAGCAAAAATTTCTTATTTCACTTTGAATTTTACCTATATAAATTGAACCGCCAATAATGATGTTATGAAAAAACTCTATATCAGGTATATCTTGGTTTTTTATATTTATAGATGTAACCTCTCCTTGAAGCTTATCCTTTAGAATCATACTGCATTTTTCTGTACATCCATGTTTAGACCCGTAAATAATAAGTGTTTTCATTTTAAAATCTCCCTTTATTTTAATAATCCATTGATAAGAATTTGAAAATGATGATCTATAAGTCTATCTTTTTGCTTCTTAGAAATGCTTTTTTCTAATATTAATCTAGAAAGAAGTCCATAGGTAGATGTCCATATAATCTGTGCAGTAAGTTCAACATCCATTTCTCTAAATATGCCCTTTTCAATACCTAATGAAACTAACTTACACATAGATTCTATACTCTTTCTCTCCTTTGAAATACCTTCATCTAGTATATTGACTTTATCCTGTATACCTTCAATATCGTTCATCACAATTGCTCTAAACTGCTCTGGTGCTTCAAGCATAAGCTCAATATAGGCTTTTAAGCCATTTACTATTGACTTATCTGGATTTTCAATATCTACAGGAATTTTACTTATTGTCTTTAATATCCTTCCGTATCCTTCCTCCACAATCAAAGTTACTATTTCATCTTTATCCTTAAAATAATGATAAATAATGCCTGGCGAATACTCTATTCTCTTAGCAATTTTCCGTATAGATAAATTTTCATATCCTTCTTTAGCTAATATATCACTTGCAGCCTCTAGTATCTTCTTCTTTATAAGCTCTCTTTCAAGCTTTCTTCTTTCCGTAGTTCCCATTTTTTCCTCCAATAGAATAGATAATATTGAACATCGTAATAATATTAAACACTGTTCAATATTATTTTACCACTATTTTCTTTGTAGGTAAATATAATATTTAAACTTTAGATAATCATAAGAATCTAATTATTATCTCGCTAAAATATAGATAAGAGAAAAATTATTATCATAATAAATAAAAACACAGTTGTAAAACAATTATTTCACAACTGTGTTTTTATTTATTAAAATTTATTAATTAAATTTTTCCATTAAAATACTCTAATCCGATAGCTTCTCTAACTTCTTTTAGTGTTTTCGTTGTAGTTTCTCTGGCTTTTTGACTTCCTTCATATAATATTTTATATATGCTAGGAATATCCTTTTGTAATTCTTCTCTTCTTTGTCTTATAGGAGATAGCTCAGCTTGTAGAACCTCATTTAAATATTTCTTTATTTTTACATCTCCAAGTCCACCTCTTCTATAGTGGGCTTTCATCTCTTCTACAGCAGCCTTATCTTTAGCAAAAGCATCTAAGTATCTAAATACTGGATTATTCTCTACTTCGCCTGGATCTTCAACTCTTATATGATTAGGATCAGTAAACATTCCCATTACTTTTTTCTTTATAGTATCAGCTCCATCTGATAGATATATTGCATTTCCTAAAGATTTACTCATTTTAGATTTTCCATCTATTCCGGGTAATCTACAGGAACCATTTTCATTTGGTAATAATGCTTTAGGCTCAACTAAAACTTCTCCATATATAGAGTTAAAAGCTCTTACAATTTCTCGGGTTTGTTCAATCATAGGAAGTTGATCCTCTCCTACAGGAACTATATTGGCTTTAAATGCTGTAATATCAGCTGCTTGACTTACTGGATAGGTTAAGAAACCTGCTGGTATACTATTTTCAAAATTTCTCAGTTTAATTTCCTCTTTAACTGTTGGATTACGCTGTAATCTAGACACTATTACTAAATTCAAGTAGTAAGTTGTTAATTCATGCAGTTCTGCTATCTGTGATTGAACACAAATTGTAGATTTTGTTGGATCTATACCAACAGCTAAATAATCTAAAGCAACTTCTATTAAACTATTTCTTATTTTTTCTGGATTTCTTGCGTTATCAGTAAGCGCCTGTAAATCTGCAATTAATAAAAATGTTTCATAATCTCCTGTATTTTGTAATTGAACCCTATTTTTTAAAGAGCCTACATAATGCCCTAAGTGTAACTTTCCTGTTGGTCTATCACCAGTTAAAATTATATCTTTCTTCATAAAAACACCTCTAACCTAAGATTTTTCCAAAGTAATACTATCTTTTTACTGAATAGGAAGCTCTGATTAAAGATAAGTTCACCATTTTATATAAGAACATCCCAGCTATTAAATTTATCACTGTAGCTGGTAGTACTACTGTTAATAATAATGTTTTAAATGATGCTGGCAGACCTATTATTATTTGCGCTGATAATAAAAATATTATTCCGCTAATTAAGGTTCCTATAGGTAATATTACTAAAGCTATTATATAATTTTGTTTTCCTTCACTTAATTTCTTAAAAGATTTAAACTTACAAAGTACAAAGATTAATATATACACAAAATTTACCGTTATCAACTTATCTAACATATTTGGTATTTGGCCTCCTGGAAACTTTGTGGTCATAGCAGTAAATACTCCTGTTACTATACCAGCTACTAAAGAAGATTTATAATCATCCTTGTTTAATATGATTATTATAAACAACATTGCCAAAGCAAAATCCGGTTGCATTGGTAATCCTAATGCAGGGGTAATCTGATGTAATAGTGCACCTACAGCTAAAAGTAATGCGTTAATTGTTAATTTCTTTATATTCATATTCTCACTCCTCCTGAGGCATATTGAAAAAATAACTAGTTGATATGATAGTGTATTTTTTCATATACCTAAATTCATTTAATTTTTTATTATTTATATACTTTTTTGAAATACACTTTCACACCATGATACTCCCCCCTAACATTCTTTACTCTCTACCCTCTATCTTCATAAATAAAAAAACTCCGCCCTAAATCAATAGGACGGAGATATTATCCGCGATACCACCTAAATTGCAATATATGTATAACTTGCTTTAATAAGCTTAATTTTCATTTACTTAAGAATCAATAGATTTATAAACTTAAAAACAAATAAACTTTATACAATAAAAAAAGTATAAGTTACAAATCTATAATACCTTAAGTACTAAAAGTTTATACATATACTATACGCCTCTCAACTTCAAGTACTAACATACTCTATCCGCTATAACGTGCAGCCCACGATAACTGGTACTATCTAAAAAGATTTCCCTTTATTCCTCTGAGGCCCATTCATTAAACTCTTTCATACTAGGATTCCACCATCCCCAGCTCTCTTTAACGAACCTAAATTTAATTACTATCCCTCTTCACTGGATTAAAATTATTATACTTATTAAAATTATATTCATTATTATTTAAAATGTCAACCTATTTTTTTATTAGCACCCCCAATTAAATAAAATTTATAGATTATTTATTATGTTATACTTATATTATGAGAATGAAATTAGCTTTTATTAAAATAATTTCTTTAATTAATTTTTTTACTAGCAATACAATTGCTAATCCCCTATAAAAAATTGCTATATCATTTCAAAAAATCGATTAGAAGCTTTTCTTACAAAAGAGAAATATCAATAATTAATTTTCTTTTGTAAACTATCAATAGCCAATTAAACAAAACTTCTTCACCTTTTTAATAGAATAAATTAAGATACTCGTAATTTTCGTATGATATACATATATATTATACCTTATTTATAAAAACATTGATTGAAATTTATTTTTATTCAATTTAAAAAGCGTGGTAAAAACCACGCTTTTTAATATTATTTTCTTGGATTTTTAATTTGTGCTTGAGCTGCTGCAAGTCTTGCTACTGGTACTCTAAATGGTGAACAAGATACATAGTTTAATCCCACATCATGGCAGAATTCTACTGAAGATGGATCTCCACCGTGTTCTCCACATATACCAACTTTTAAATCATTTCTTGTTTTTCTTCCAAGTTCAGCAGCCATTTTAACAAGCTTACCTACACCAGTTTGATCTAGCTTTTGGAATGGATCAAATTCATATATTTTCTTATCGTAGTAATGTTTTAAGAAGTTTCCAGCATCATCTCTTGAGAATCCAAATGTCATTTGAGTTAAATCATTTGTTCCAAATGAGAAGAATTCAGCTTCTTTTGCAATTTCATCCGCTGTAAGTGCAGCCCTTGGAATTTCTATCATTGTACCTACTAAGTACTTAAGCTCTATTCCACTTTCTTTTATTATTTCATCTGCTGTTTTAACAACTATGTCTTTAATATATTTTAATTCTTTAACTTCCCCAACAAGTGGAATCATTATCTCTGGTATTATATTATAACCTTTTCTCTTTTTAACATCTATAGCTGCTTCTATTACAGCTCTAGTTTGCATTTCTGCAATCTCTGGATAAGATACAGCAAGTCTACATCCTCTATGTCCCATCATTGGATTAAACTCATGTAGTGAATCAATTGTACTTTTTAAGTCTTCATAAGTTATTTCTAAGTCTTTTGCTAATTCTTCCATATCCTCACGGTCTGATGGTAAAAACTCATGTAGAGGTGGATCTAAGAATCTTATAGTAGCTGGTCTATCTTCTAGTTCTTCATAAATTCCAATAAAATCTTGTCTTTGCATTGGTAATAATTTAGCTAAAGCTTTTCTTCTTTGTTCTTCATTTTTTGCAACTATCATCTCTCTAACTGCCATTATTCTATCAGAATCAAAGAACATATGCTCAGTTCTACACAATCCTATACCTTCTGCTCCAAATTTAATAGCTTGAGCTGTATCCCTTGGCGTATCTGCATTAGTCCTAACTTTTAATGCTCTAATTTCGTCAGCCCATCCCATTAGTATTCCAAAATATCCACTAATTTCTGGCTCAACAGTTTTTATTGCTCCAGCATAAACATTACCAGTGCTACCATCTATTGAAATGTAATCACCTTCATGATAAATAACTCCTGAAGCTTCAAAAGTTTTTGCTTCTTCATTAACCTTTAGTTCTCCACATCCAGCAACACAGCAAGTTCCCATGCCTCTAGCAACAACTGCAGCATGAGAAGTCATTCCTCCTCTTACTGTTAATATACCTTCAGCAGCAATCATACCTTCTATATCCTCTGGTGAAGTTTCAAGCCTTACAAGTACAACCTTCTCTCCTCTACTTTCATGAGCTTCCTTTGCATCTTCAGCAGTAAAATAAACTTTACCACAAGCAGCTCCTGGAGATGCTGGTAATCCTTTAGCTATAACATTAGCGTTTTTAAGTTCTACACTATCAAAATTTGGGTGTAATAGTGTGTCTAGTTGTTTTGGCTCAACCTTTAAAACAGCTTCTTCTTTAGTAAGCATTCCTTCTTTTTCTAAATCAACAGCTATTTTTAAAGCGGCTTGAGCTGTTCTCTTACCATTTCTTGTTTGTAAGAAATAAAGTTTTCCTTCTTCTATAGTAAATTCCATATCTTGCATGTCTCTATAATGTGTTTCTAATTTATTTGCAATTTCTATAAATTGATTATATATTTCTGGCATGTCTTCATGTAATCTTGATATAGGATGAGGAGTTCTAATACCGGCAACAACATCTTCTCCTTGAGCATTCATTAAATACTCAGCAAATATTTCCTTTTCTCCTGTTGCAGGATTTCTAGTAAATCCAACTCCCGTTCCTGATGTTTCACCTTTATTTCCAAACACCATTTCTTGTACGTTAACAGCTGTTCCCCAATTTGATGGAATATCATTAAGTCTTCTGTAAACTATAGCTCTTGGATTATTCCAAGATCTAAATACTGCAGTAATAGATTCTATTAGTTGAACTTTTGGGTCAGAAGGAAAGTCTTCTCCTTTTTCCTTTTTATAGAATTCTTTAAATCTTTTAACTAATTCTTTTAGGTCGTCTGCATCTAACTCAGTGTCAAGTTTAACACCTTTTGCTGCTTTAACTTCATCCATAATATCTTCAAAATGTTTCTTTTCAATTTCCATAACAACATCTGAAAACATTTGAATGAATCTTCTATATGAGTCATAAGCAAATCTAGGATTTTGAGTTTTTTTAGCTACACTTTCCACTGTTTCGTCATTTAAGCCTAAGTTTAATATTGTATCCATCATGCCTGGCATTGAAGCTCTTGCACCGGATCTAACTGATACTAATAGCGGATTTTCTAAGCTACCAAATTGTTTTCCTGTAAGTTTTTCTAGCTCTCCCATCTTGCTATGTATTTGTTCAACAATTTCTTCTGAGATTACTTCATTATCTTCATAATACTTATTACAAGCTTCTGTTGTAACAGTGAATCCTTGAGGTACTGGAATGCCTATACTAGTCATGTCTGCAAGATTAGCACCCTTTCCTCCAAGAAGATTTTTCATTGCTGCATTCCCTTCTTTAAAAAGGTATACATACTTTTTAGTTTCCATCTTAACAACCCCTTAAAACAAAATATATAGCTAAATAGGCGGAAAATTAATTATATTTCAAATAATTTTCTCTACCTACCTTCACCCATTTTTACAAAAAGCATAGTTATATTTGTTTTTGAAATTTTCCCAACAATTTTATGAATTTCTTTTCCATTCATAAATTCCTTTCTTACCACCGGTAAGCAATCAACTTCATGTTCTATAATCTTTTTAGCAGCTTGGTATGCTGTATCTTCTTCTTCAACTATAATTATATTTGGCATTCTAGTCATAATAATACCAACAGGTACCTTATGTATATCCGCTGTCCCCATTGCTGTTTTTATGAAATCCTTCCTAGATGCTGCACCAACTAAATTTCCATCATTCACTACAAACAATGTGCCTACATCATTCAAGAATAAATCTAAAATAGCATTATAAGTTGTAGTGTCCTCTGTTACAACTACTGGTTTTGACATGACGTCTTTTACCTTAATACTTCTTATATAGTCACTACTAAAGCCTTGTGAGGTCTTTTTTGAGTATATATATCCAACTTTAGGTCTTGCTTCTAATATACCAATCATAGTAAGAATAGATAAGTCTGGTCTTAACGCTGAACGAGTTAATCCTAATTTTGCTGCTAGTGCTTCACTGGTAATTGGTTCATTTTCTTTTACTAATTTTATTATTTCTTCTTGTCTTGGTGAAAATTCTATTGTTTTCGCCCTCTTTCGCTTTAAAATTCTAAAAACTTAATGCTATCTTTAAATTAAACGTAAGGTAAGATGAATTAAGATTTTATAAATATTTTATCATAGTAATATATTTAATAAAATATTTTTTCATTTCAATAAATTGCTCTAATTAACTAATAATTTGTCAATTGTTAGTTAATATATTTTACCATATTTTTCGGAAATGTGCAAATTTTCTGAAATAGTCTTTATTTCATTTTATCATTTGTTTTATTATTTATTTTAGCATTTTAATTGAACGAAATTCTTTTGTGCTACACTTTTCATATTAAGTATAGCACAAAAAAATGAAGATAGGAAGTCTATCTTCATTAATCATCAAAATTTACTGTATAAGAAAAGTTTGTTTCACGAATATTATTGTCTTTTCCAAAGGATTTATTTATTTTTTCTTTTAAATCCGAAGTAACATCTGTCGCTATATCTCTTGCATCATCTACCACATTTTTTACCATTTTATTTATAACTTCTACTGTTCCATCAGTTTTTGTTATCTCAATAGTTACTTTACTAATTAATGCTGTCGCCGCCAGAACTGCTAGTAATTTAGGATACATTATTGAAATTGCTCCTACAGCTAATGCCCCATTTAAAGGAATATCAAAAACTATTTTATCATTTTTCTTAATAGTAATTCTTGTAGCATTTCCCTTTTCTATTAAAGATTTAATATAATCAATAATTTCATCTTTATCTAAAAAAGTATAGCTTTCACTTTTCTTTTTCTTTTTTTCTTCTTCAATATAAACTAAAGCCTCTAAAACGTCTCCGTTACATAATTCTAGTACTCTTTTTGCTTCACTATAAGTAATGTTAACACGTTCTCTTAACATATCTATTTTTTCTAAAGTTATTTCACTCATTTTTTATACCTTCCTTCTTTATTATTTTTGGATTTTTTCTTCAATGTAATCAAAATGCTTTAACATTAAAAGACTTTTTGGCTTTCTCGTATAGTTAGCGCTTATGATAGAGCTTAAAATTTTATTTAGCTCCTTTTTCGCCTCTTCATTTATAGTAACTCTAGGTACTTTTTCAAGTTCTATAGAATTTAAAAATTTTAATATATTATAAGCCAATGCAGTAATGTGAATACCATATGTTTTTTCACATTCATTACAAACCATACCATAATATTGAAAGGATAAATAATTAGAACTTTTAAATTTTTTATCACAAATACTACATTGTTCCAAATTCAATCCGTATCCTGTAGCTTTTAGTAATTTTAGTTCAAAAGTTCTAGTTAGTATTTCTAAATCTGCTACACTATTTTTAATAAGATAAAAAGAAGTTACGAAATCTTTAAATAGCGTACCGTAATTTTCTTCTTCACAGGCAATATCTATAAGTTCGTTAAAATAAGATCCATAAATTAATGTTTCAAAATCTGTTAGCATCTGTTGAAATGATTCTATTATCTTTGCTTCATTTAAGGTATACAGATTTCTTCCTTTAAATATTACATATTCTCCATAACAAAAAGGTAAAGTTGAAGACATAAATTTACTTTTACTTTTTCTTGCTCCTTTTGCTATAACAGATATTCTCCCTAGTTCTTCACTAAAAAGCCAAACTAGTTTATCATTTTCTTTATAGTCTTGCGTTTTTATTACTACTGCTCTAGTTTTAATTATGCTCAATTAATCAACTCCAAGTTCTACTTTTTATATCCTAACTCCTTAAGCATCATTGGGCTATCTCTCCAATCTTTTTTAACCTTAACCCATAACTTTAGCACTACTTGATTATCAAAGAACTTTTCTATATCCTGTCTTGAATAAGTAGAAATCTTTTTTAACATACTACCATTTTTACCTATAATAATTCCCTTATGAGAATCTTTTTCACATAACATATTAGCATCAATATGATATCTATCTTTATCATCCTTCTTCATAGAAATAATTTCTACAGCTATACCATGTGGTACTTCTTGAGATAATAGCCTTAATGCTTTTTCTCTTATAATTTCCGTTACAATGAATCTTTCTTGTTGATCTGTTATCATATCTTCTGGATAATATTTAGGCCCCTCTGGAAGATAATTAACTACAAGCTTATTAACCTTATCGACATTCTTGCCATTAATTGCAGAGATAGGTACTACTTCTGCAAATTTAAAATACTCAGCATATTCTGCTATAGTTTTTGCTACTCTTTCATTTGGATTTTCATCTATTTTATTTACCAATAAGAATACAGGTACATCACATTCTTTAAGCTGTTCTAATATGTGAATATCTCCTTTATTCATTTCTTCACCTGGTGTGGTTATAAATAAAACAACATCTACTTCACTTAAGGCATCTTTAGCTACATTAACCATATATTCTCCTAATTTGTGCCTTGGCTTATGCATTCCTGGTGTATCTACAAATACAATTTGTGAATCTTCTTTTGTTAATATGGTTTGTATATTGTTTCTTGTAGTTTGTGGTCTACTTGAAACTATGGAAAGTTTCTCTCCCATTATATAATTTAATAATGTTGATTTTCCTACATTTGGTCTTCCTATAATTGTTATAAATCCTGATCTAAACATTATTTCCTCCTCTATTTAAGCAAATCCTCTTTAGTAAATGCTCCTGGTAATATATCCTCTAAGTTTTTCACCACATATTCATCTTCATTTTTAATTATAATTATTTTTAAGTCTTTAGAAGCAAATTCAGCTATTACCTGCCTACATATACCACAAGGAGTTGTAAAGGTAGACATATCACCTACAACTGCTATGACTTTTATTTCTCTGTGACCTTCAGATATGGCCTTAAATATAGCTGTTCTTTCTGCACAATTAGTTGCACCATAAGATGCGTTTTCTATATTACATCCTTCATAAACTGAACCGTCCTCTGTTACAACTGCTGCTCCTACCTTAAATTTTGAATATGGTACATATGCTTTTTCTCTTGCTTTAATTGCTATTTTTACTAATTCTTTATATTCCATGGACTACCTCCAAAATAAATAAAATATTAATCTCCAAATAAATGTACATAAATTATACCACTATATGATATAATTTCAACTTTTTAATAAATTTATCCTAAAAATTGATATAAAAGCAATGTTAAAAAGCATCCAAAGGCAGCTCCAAATAATACTTCCAATATGGAGTGTATCTGAGAATCCACTCTACTTTGTGCTACAATAATTGCTAATAAGTATGACAATATCATAATTAATGGTTCATTTGTTAATAGTGTTATAGTTGTTGCTATAGAAAAAGCTATAGCACTATGTCCACTAGGCATTCCTCCTTTTAATGGCGTACCTTCATCATAAATAGCTTTAACAACCAAAGTTGCTATACTTACAATTACTAACATTAAAAATATCATATGTGGATCAGAATTTCTTATTTTAAAAAGAATATTTATAGTAAAGGGCATTAATCTATCCCAAAATATTATATACCCTACTAATACAGAGTTAAAAGCAGTAATTAAAACTGCACCAGCTGCAACATTTTTGGCTATTTTAGCTAATGGGTGATAATAGTTAGTAGTAGCATCTATAGCACATTCTATTGCTGTATTAATCATTTCTGCAACAATAACCATGGTTATTGTTATTGTAGTTATTAAAAGTTCAATTTTAGTTAAGTCATAAAAGAAACATAAACATAACACTAAAATAGCTACTATCATATGTATTCTCATATTTCTTTGAGTCCTTATAGTATGTATTATTCCCTCAATTGCATAATTAAAGCTATCTACTAATTTTTTGACTCTCATTTTCAATACCACCTTAAAAATTATGACATGTAGATAAAACCACATGCCAATAAATTGCTTTATTCAATTGACAATAATTATTTATATTTTCAAAGAAAAATTTTGTATGAAAGTTAAAATGGTGTATAAGTTTAATTTCCCCAAGTAATCCTATAAGTTATATTCAAAAATAATTAATTAGTATATTAACCTATTCCCCTTATTTTATCCCATACGATTAATATTAAACTTATTTAATATTTCCTCTTCTCTTTTACGCATTAAAACTTTATCATTTTCCTCCATATGGTCATATCCTAATAAATGCAATATAGAATGTACCACTAGATACATAACTTCTCTTATAAATGAATGGCCATACTCCTCAGCTTGCTCTGCAGCCTTTTCAAGAGACAGCGCCATGTCTCCTAATACTAAATTGCCTTCATTTAGATCACAAAAATCAAATTCATAGTCTAAATACATTTCCTTAAAGACTTTTCCATCTTCGTAATCAAGCATTGGAAAAGATAGTACATCGGTAGCTTTATCTATGTCCCTTTGCTCCTTATTAATTTTTCTAATTTCTTCATTGTCTATAAAAATAATACTTATTTCAAAGGGAATATTAACGCCTTCTTCCTTTAATGTATATTCAATTATGTCTTTTATTTTATTCTCTAGTTCTTCTGCCATTTCGATTTTATCTTGCCTATTATCTAAAAATATCATTTATTACTCCTTCTTTTCTTCCAACTTTAATTTCTCTAGTGGATATTCAATTCTTTCATGATAAATCCCTTTTAATACCTTTAAAAATGATTCTTTAATTTTTTGAAGTTCCTTAAAAGTTAACTCACAATCATCTAATTGATTTTCTGCTAACCTTCCTTTAAATATATTATCCACCATTTGTTCTATTTTTTCTTTTGTAGGATTTGGTATTGATCTTACAGAAGCTTCAACTCCATCTGCCAACATCACAATAGCAGCTTCTTTACTTATTGGTACTGGTCCTTTATATTTATAATCTTCCTCATTTACCTCATCAGGATTTGAACTTTGAT
This sequence comes from Clostridium sp. Marseille-QA1073, assembly GCF_054863625.1. NCBI lineage: Bacteria > Bacillati > Bacillota > Clostridia > Eubacteriales > Clostridiaceae > Clostridium > Clostridium sp. Marseille-QA1073. The sequence goes on from NZ_JBSVQM010000003.1 coordinate 72,502, forward strand.
TTTTCATAGTTATATAAAAATATTTAACTAACGAATCCCCATGATGCTGTGCTATAACATCTTGTATAGCAGTAGGTAGCTTATAACTCTTAGCTAACTTTATTCCATCACTAACATGAGAGGTTATAATTAAAGCACTAAGTTTTGGAGAAATTTTGTCATGAGGATTATCTCCACTAAACTGATTTTCTTTAAAATAGTATGGCCTTTCAATTTTACCTACATCATGATAGTAAGCAGATACCCTAGCTAGTACCGCATTCGCCCCAACTGCTTCTGCTGCCATTTCAGCTAAATTTGCCACAAGTACACTGTGGTGATATGTTCCTGGTGCCTCCATAAGTAATCTTTTTAAAAGAGGATGATTCGGATTGGCAAGTTCTAATAATTTGATGTTAGTTACTATGTCAAAAATATTTTCTAAAAATGGTAACATTCCTATAGCTAATATTCCTGAAATAATACTAGACATTGCAGTTATTGTTGCTTTTACTATTATCTCTGCTATATGATTACTTAGTGCATATCCTATAGTTAATGTAAATATAAAATTTAATGCTGCTATATAAATGCATGAATATAAAATATCATTTCTCTGTTGTACTTTTTTCAATATAATAGGAGCAGCTACAGAATTTATAACTGCAATAATAGTTATTTCTACATTAAATCGCACAATAACACTTATTAATATGGCGTTCAAAACATTAATTGTCATTGATACTTTATCATCAATTAATATAGATAATAATATAGGTACACATGCAAATGGAATTAAATAAGGTGATATAATATATAAAGTCCTTGCAAGTATTAAAGAAATACAAGTAAGAATATTTATAACCATTATTTTATTAGATTTTTTATAAATTTCTTTACAATTCCATTTTAAATAGTACCACTGTATTAATGTTACAGAAAGTAATAATACAATTAAACTTATATGAAAATTTAACCTTAAAGACTTATCTTTATTTAATAGTCCTAATTCTTTTAACACTTCGATTTGAGCACCTGTTACTGGTTCACCCTCTTTTACAATGATTTGGTCTTTTTTTATTATAACAGGCTTTACTGCTTTTTTAGCTTCCTCTTTTAGATCCTCTGTTTTATCATAGTCAATAAAAAAATTTGGCTTGACTTGCGAATATCCTATGACCATTCCTAAGTCCTTAACATTCTTAGAAAATCTTGAATTGTTAAATTTTGTAGTTATTACTCCTTGTGCCAAAACTATATCTTCAGGTCTATTTTCACGTATAGTTACTTCATCAAAAATTTTATTAGTTGTACTTATTAAAAAACTTTTTAATTCATCCAATTGTTTTTCATCTAAAGAAAGTAAAGTGGTGTAATTTTCATCAGATAAATTAGAAATTTTTGATGATTTTTTTAGCTCTTGAAGTCTTTTTTCTTCCATATTGGCTTTATTAGCTTCCGATACTGTATTCAGAGGATATTGCTTGTTAATTTTAGCTACAGTTTCAAATAAATCTTCAATATTTTTTACTGCTACTTTACTGATGTTTGCATCATAGGTATATACATCTTGAATATGTTTTACAGAATCTTCAATAAGCCTCTCCGTAGCAATCTGATCTTGAATATCTTTCGATGCTTTTATATCACTCTTAGCTATGTCTCCTACCTCTAAGTCATAAGTTTCTGTAATCATTGAGGTGCTAAGTATAAAATAAATTATTAAAGTAGTAACAACAAAGATACCTCTCTGAGACAATTTGGGTAACTTAACTCTTTTATTCTTCTTAGAATATTTCATTATATCCCAACTTTCTTTTCTCTAGTTTCTAGAAATCTACTCCAAAACTTCTTCTTTATCAGCAATCTCTTCAATAGCAATATTTTCTTCTGCTATTACTAATAAGTTCACTATATAATTATCTTCCATTTTTTTAATCTCAGGTATTACCTCTAATATACTTACGGATTTATCAAGGTTTAAAATTATATTTCTATTTAGTTCTTTTACCACTTCATCTACATCAGTTGGTACTTTTTCTTCCACTACCTCATAATAAGTTTCAGTTTTTATAATTCCCTTGTTATTGTCTATTTTATCATAATTTTCAAAGTCATTTAAGCCATTTCTTATATAAAATTTTTTATCTTTAAATTCTATATAATAGCTTTTCGATACCTTACCAGTTCTTTCTCTTTTTACTGTATATTCAGGCACCTCTTTACTTTCTTCATAAAAAGTCTTAGCATATACAGTACCTTCTGCTTTAACATTATATTCTTTTCCTTCTTTTCCTTGCTCCGATTTTATTAATAAATCTCCTTGCTTTACAATCTTACCTGGTTCAACCATAGTAGTACCTGATGTTGAGAATATTCTATCCACTTCACCGTCTTTTGACGCCACAATATTTCCTGTAGTTTTATGTTCTCTAATCTTAGGAGGGGCTTGTCGTTCTGCCACTTGTACCATTAATTTAGAGCCCTCAATTCTAGCTTTAACCCACATCACTTCATCATTGTCCTCTATAATCTTTTCTTCCAATTTATATACATCAAAATCCTTTTTAAATGTCCCCCTATCTATTCCGTAAGATTTAAGTAACATTCTTATTTCAAAAGGTGATAAATACTTATCTGTAATTATCTCTACCTTCCATATAAAGCTACTTAGATAATATAAAATACCTATAAACAATATTAAAGTTATTACTAAAGTTTTTCTTCTTTTAAGTTTTAAAAGCTTAAAAGTAACTCCCTTTCTCTTTAAAACTTTAATTCTACTATTAGTCTTCGTTGCTCCTTCTAAAACGGCATTATAATCTTTTAACCCTATTTCCATGGTGTAGTTTGTTAAACTTCTTCTTTTAACATTTTTAATTACAACATCATTTCTCCACAAAAAATTTATAAACTTTTCCGGCTTTAAACTTTGAACTTCTATAACTAATATTCCATTACCATATTTTTTTATATTATTCATTTTCTCCATATTCAATAGATTTAAACTTTCCAGTTAAAACTATTGTACTTCCTCCTACAAATATAATTTCAAAGTCTCCGCCTAAAATTGTAATTATAGCTATTGAAGATTTTACCTTAACCATTTCTTTTTCAAATAAAATAATACCTTTATGATTTTCTATAGTAATTTCATTATTTGATACTATTGTTATTTTAGGGATGTCCATTATTACTTCTCTAGGAATATCTAACTTGTTAGCTAAGCGCTCTGTGGCATTTTGTAATTTATTATTCAAAATAATCACCTCTTATTTCTGTTTAGGTATCTGAAATAAAATAATTAGTCAAAGATGCAAGAATATTTTGTGTCAGATAAGGCGTCAGGTTCCAATGATAGTTATGCTATCACTGGCTTCTGACAACGCAGTATGTCACAAAATAGTCTAGCATACTGACTTTTTATTTTTTTGAAGATGCTTTATATAAATTAAGGCTAATATATATGTTAAATTTTATGATTACTTATCAAAATAAATTACTTTAAAGAAAAAAATCGTAACTTTGTCACGATTTTTTAATTAATATTTAATCTTCAAATATATATATATATATATACAAAAAGAACCCAGATAATTCTGAGTTCTTATTTATTCAAATATTCTTTAACTATTTGACTTACAATTTTTCCATCTGCTCTGCCATTTGTACTTGGTCTAACAGCAGCCATTACTTTTCCCATATCTTTCATGCTATTTGCGCCCAATTTCACCGCTGACTCTCGAACAATTTCTCGAATTTCATCTTCAGTTAACTGCTGAGGAAGGTATTGTAGCAAGATATCTATTTCAGCATTAGTGCTGTCTACTAAATCTTGTCTATTTCCTTTTTCAAATTCTTGCAAAGCATCACGTCTCTGCTTAACTTCCTTAGCTAAAACCTCAATGACTTGATCATCATTAAGACTTGATTTATTATCTTTTTCTACTTGTAATATAGCAGCTTTTGCCATGCTTATCACTGAAGCCTTAAATTTTTCTTTTTCTTTTAAGGCATTTTTCCAGTCTTCTTGTAATCTATCCTTAAGGGACATAGCCTGTTACCTTCTTTCAAAAATTCTATTTGAATTTTCTCTTTCTTGCAGCTTCTGATTTTTTCTTTTTCTTAACACTTGGCTTTTCGTAGTGCTCTCTTTTTCTTACCTCTGAAAGAACACCAGCTCTTGCACATTTTTTCTTAAATCTTCTTAAAGCATTCTCTAGTGATTCGTTTTCTCCAACTCTGATTTCTGACATTATTATCCCTCCCTCCGCTAGCTCAATTCAACTTTTAAATTAAAAGTAGCCAATGCGGGGCATAAATAGCACATTTTTAATTATACAATATAATTTTGCCTACTGTCAAGATTTTCATTATTTTTTCTTTAGCCTGGTGGCCACTTTAAACTTCTTCCAGCTAAAAGATGAAAATGTATATGATTTACTGTTTGCCCACCATCTTTTCCTGTATTAGTTACAACTCTATAACCACTCTCATCTATTCCTAGCTCTTTTGCAATATTTTGTATTGTTAAAAATATATGTGAAATAAGATGGGAATTTTGGTGATTTAAATCATTAATACTAGCTATATGAATTTTAGGAATTACAAGTACATGAATTGGTGCTTCTGGGTTTATATCCTTAAAAGCAAGCACTTTATCATCTTCATAAACCTTATTGCAAGGTATTTCGCCGTTAATTATCTTGCAAAATATACAATCACTCATTTTCTCACCTCCAATTTAATCTAATTGATAATAAACAACAATAAAGTTATTATTTTTGTTTTACTAAAATATTATTCTACAAAAACAATATTTTTCCTTCAAGAAAATTCATTAGAAATAAATTAAGTAATTATAATAAAATAAATAAGTCTTCCTTATTATTAAATTTATTATACTTCACCTAAAATATATCCTTTATTTATTTCTTTAAGTTTAGTTTCTACTATTTTCCCTTGTAAATTTTCATTACTTTTTGTAATAACCTTAATATAGTTTGGAGTATATCCTACATAGTGATTACTTAACTCTTTACTTTCTTCTTCATACAACACTTTCATTGTACGTCCTATAAATTTATTCATAAATTCATTTTCTAATTTTTCTGCTAAAGTAATTAATGATTCACTTCTTTGTTCTTTTATATTGCCATCTACTTGAAGCATCATTTCTGCTGCCTTTGTACCTTTTCTTGGACTGTACTTAAAAATGTGCATTTTAGAAAGTTTTATCTCACTTAAGAATTTATATGTTTCATTAAAATCTCTTTCACTTTCCCCTGGAAAACCTGCAATAATATCTGTAGTTATAGATACATCACTTATATATTTTCTAAGATTTTCAACTACGATTTTATAATCCTCTGTAGTGTAGTGTCTGTTCATTCTTTTTAAAGTAGCATCACATCCACTTTGAAGTGATAAATGGAAATGAGGACACATTTTTTCTAAAGTAGTTATTTTCTCTATAACTCCTTCTGAAAAAAAGGTAGGATCAATAGAACCTATTCTTATTCTTTCAATTCCTTCTACCTTATTTATTTCTTCTAATACTTTTACTAAAGACCAATCTCCTTCTAAATCTACTCCATAAGAAGCTGTATGTACTCCAGATAATATTATTTCTTTAAATCCATTTTCAGAAAGCTCATGAACTTCCTTTAATAATTTTTTAGGGTCTTTACTGCAAACTGCACCTCTCGCAAAGGGAATTAAACAATAGGAGCAGAATTTGTTGCATCCATCCTGTATTTTTAAGAAAGCGCGAGTTTTATCTTGATACTGCTCTATGTCTAATTCTTCAAAATTTTTATTTCTAAGTACATCACTTACTTCTACAAATTGTTTTTTTTCTTCTCTAGCTCTATTTACATAGTAAACAATATCTCCCTTGTTTCTAGTACCTAAAACTACATCAACACCTTCAATTTTAGCAATTTCGTCAGAAGCTATTTGAGAATAACATCCTACAACAGCAATTATAGCATCAGGATTTTTTCTTCTTGCTCTAGAAATCATTTGCCTTGATTTCTTATCTCCCATATTAGTTACAGTGCAGGTATTTATAACATATACATCTGAAAATTCTTCAAAATTAGTTATCTCATATCCATCTTTTATAAACTTTTCTATCATAGCCTCTGATTCATATACATTAACTCTACATCCTAATGTAGAAAAAGCAACTTTCATTATATATTTCCTCCTAAATCTCCTAGCTCATACATAAGAAGGCTCAAGGCTACAAAACCTGCCGTTTCAGTTCTTAAGATTCTTGGTCCTAAGGTTACAATATGCGCTCCTACTTTTTCAAGTTTTAAAATTTCTTCTTCCTCGAAGCCTCCTTCTGGACCTATAATAATAGCTATATTTTCAATTTGAGTATTTGCTAAATCGCTAATTAATTTTTTAATTCCGTCCCCTTCCTTATTTTCATAAGGGACTACAATTAAATCCATATCTTTTAATTTTATTAGAAGCTCTTCAAACTCTATAGGTACGTTTATATTAGGTATTAAACTTCTTTTACTTTGCTTACAAGCTTCAAGAGCTATTCTATTCCATCTATCTACCTTCTTAAACTCTGAATCATTTTTAACTACAACTCTTTCTGTAATTATTGGAGTTATACTTCTGATTCCAAGTTCAGTATTTTTTTGAACAATTAAATCCATTTTTGTAGATTTAGGCATTCCTTGAAAAAGATGAACCTTAATATTGCTTTCATTGTTTAGCTCTACCTCTTCAAGGATATTAATAATAACCTCTTTTTTATTAATATCAATAAGCTCCCCTATATACTCTTTACCTTCACAGTTATTAATATTAACTTTTTCGCCCTCTTTAAGTCTTAAAACTTTATATATATGTTTAACATCATCACCTTCAATGGTGCATTTATTTCCTACTATGTTATCCTTAGATACAAAAAACTTATGCATTTATATCTTCTCCCTTTAAATTACGCTTTTGACACTATACAAGCCCACTCACCATCATTAATTACTTCTAAAATCTCAAATCCACAAGATTTTAATTTATTAATAACGTCTTCCTGTCTTGATAGAATTATTCCTGAAGAAATAAAGTATCCATCTCTCTTTATAAACTCTTTAACACCTTCTGCTAAAAATATTATAACGTCAGCTATGATATTTGCTACTACTATATTTGCTTTTCCATCAACAACCTCCATTAAATCTCCATGAAGAACCTCCACATTATCTATGTGATTGTATGACACGTTCTTTCTAGCAGAGTCTACTGCTACAGGATCCAAATCTACAGCTATGACTTTTTCTGCTCCTAATTTTGAAGCAGAAATAGATAATATTCCTGATCCTGTTCCTATATCAAAAACTACACTATTTTTATCAACATATTTTTCTAATGATTTGATACACATTCTTGTAGTTTCATGAGTACCAGTACCAAAAGCCATTCCTGGGTCTAATTCTACTATTACATCATTATCTTCAGGCTCATAATTCTCCCAAATAGGCTTAACAAGTATCTTATCTCCTATTTTTGTAGGTTTATAATATTTTTTCCAATTATTCTCCCACTCTTCTTCATTAACTTTCATAGCGGTAACTACACCTTCACCTTTATCAAAACCAAATTCAGGAAGTTTTTCAACACTTTCTTTTATGTACTCTAGATACTCATCAAAATTTTCATCTTTTTTGAAATATCCTTTAACTACAGCTCCCGTTTTTATATCTAATATGGTTTCATCAAAATAATCCCAATCTCCAGGATTTCTTTTTTTAAACTCTACATCTTCCGAATCAATTATAGATACCCCTTTTACTCCAGTATTATAGAAAAAGCCTGATACAGCTTCTGTCGCTTCACTACTTGTAACTACAGTTACTTCTATCCAATCCTTATCCATTGTCATTCCTCCAATTAAATTTAGGCATTTTTAAAAATAAATAGTCAATGTCCTATCCTATTTTACATAATAGCACATTATCCTAAGACATCTTTATTATAAATAGGCTTTTAACCTCTATCTCTTCTCTAGCTAATTATTTTACTTCATATGCCTTATATAAATTTTATTTTTTCAATTAAATTTAGTATCATTATTATATACTATCATAATTTTTAACCTTTTTAAATTTTATAATCAATTATTTTTTCAATGGAAAGTGTAAAAATAAAGAAACCCCACTTTTAAAGTGAAGTTTCTAATAATTTATTTTTTATTTCCAAATAAATTAAACTTTTTCTTAGTTTCTCCAATTTCCTCTGTAGATTCTCCACTGGCTTCCATAAACATTCTAAGTGCTTCTACTTGTTTATCATTCAATTCCTTTGGAACATCTACTATAACCTTAACATATTGATCGCCACGTCCTGCAGAATTAACTCTAGGTACACCTTTTCCTTTTAGTCTAAATATAGTTCCTGGTTGGGTTCCTGCAGGTATTCTGTATTTAACATCACCATCAACAGTTGGAACTGTAATTTCAATTCCTAGTGCTGCATTAGCAAAACTAATATGTGTCTCTATATGAATATCAAAGCCTTGTCTCTTAAAGGTTTTATGTGGTGCCACTCTTAAATTTATATATAAATCTCCTGAAGGACCTCCATTTTCGCCTGCTTCCCCTTGTGCTCTTAAAGGCATAACATTACCGCTATCTACACCTGCTGGTATATTAACAGTTATCTTTCTAGTCTTTCTTTCTTTACCACTACCATGGCATGATGTACATGGCTCATCGATTATTTGCCCCTTACCTCTACATGCATCACAAGTAGTAGTTGAAGCAATAACTCCTATTGGAGTTTGTCTTTGTACTCTTATTTGACCTGAACCATTACATTTAGTACAAGTTTTAGCAGATGTTCCCGGACTTGCACCTGTGCCATTACAAGTTTCACAGCTTTCTCTTCTTGTTACAGAGATTTCTTTTTCTACTCCAAATACAGCCTCTTCAAAGGTTAAATTTAAATTATATTCAAGGTCAGCACCTTTTCTTGGAGCATTTTTTCTATTTCCTCCACCGAAGCCGCCAAAGCCGCCTCCAAATATATCGCTGAAAATATCGCCAAAATCAAAGCCGCCTCCACTAAAGTCAAAGCCTCCAAAACCTTGACCATTAAAATCGGCAGTTCCAAATTGGTCATATCTTTGTCTCTTTTCCGCATCAGATAATACTTGGTACGCTTCATTTACTTCTTTAAATTTTTCTTCTGATTCTTTATCTCCTGGGTTTCTATCAGGGTGATATTTTAATGCTGATTTTTTAAAAGCTCTTTTTATATCATCTTCACTAGCATTCTTATCTACACCTAAAACCTCATAATAATCCTTATTTGCCATTAATTCTTTCACCACCTATTATACTCTGTTTTATACTATAAAACATCTTTAGCATAAATTCAACTTCTATTAGTTTATTATGTATAATTCCTAAAATATGCTACTAATATTTAATTAATGTACAATTCACTATTATGAACATTTCTCATTTTTAGAGAAACTTCAACTTGACTTCTTTTTAAAAGTAAATAAGTTGCCTTTAATATAGAATAAGTAAAAGGCATACCTTCTCAACACAGTGTCTTAACAAAACCATTTAAGTAAAATTAGTTTTAACTTCATTGTGTATTATTTAAAATTATCAATTTAATAGATTATTGTATAAGTTTAGCTAAATTAAGGGAGGGGCGTTATACCCATCCCTTAATTAAAATAATTAATCTACTTTGTAATCAGCATCAACTACATTATCATCTTCTGGTCCGTTTTGTCCCATGTTATTTGGATCTTGTGGGTCTTGTGGTCCTTGACCTTGTGCAGCCTCTGCTTGATAAATCTTAGAAGATACAGCATAGAATGCTTGAGTTAATTCTTCTGTAGCTTTTTTAATAGCTTCTAAATCTTCTCCATCTTTAACTTTCTTTAGAGCTTCTAATTTTTCATTTATTGAAGTTTTATCTTCAGCTGATACTTTATCACCTAATTCATTTAAAGTTTTTTCAGTTTGATATGCCACTTGATCAGCATTATTCTTAATCTCTATATTTTCTTTTCTCTTCTTATCTTCTTCAGCAAATCTTTCTGCTTCATTTACTGCATTTTGAATTTCATCTTCACTTAAATTAGTAGAAGCAGTAATTGTAATGTTTGCTTCTTTTCCTGTTCCTTTATCCTTAGCTGTAACGTTAACTATACCATTAGCATCTATATCAAAAGTAACTTCAATTTGAGGAATTCCTCTTGGAGCTGGTGCTATTCCTGATAATGTAAATCTTCCTAGAGTTTTGTTATCAGCTGCCATTTGTCTTTCACCTTGAACAACGTGAATTTCAACAGATGTTTGACCATCTTGAGCTGTAGAGAATACTTGGCTTTTCTTAGTTGGAATTGTAGTATTTCTCTCAATTAAAGCAGTAGCAACTCCTCCTAAAGTTTCAATTCCTAAAGTTAATGGAGTAACGTCTAATAGTAATACATCCTTAACATCTCCTGTTAATACACCTGCTTGTATTGCTGCACCTGCTGCAACACACTCATCTGGGTTAACTCCTTTTGAAGGCTCTTTTCCTGTAAAGTTTTTAACTGCTTCTTGTATAGCAGGAATTCTTGTTGATCCTCCTACTAATACAATTTTATCTATTTCATTTATACTTAATCCTGCATCTTGTAATGCTTTTTTCATTGGCTCTATTGTTCTTTGTACTAGGTCATGAGTTAATTCATTAAACTTAGCTCTTGTTAAGTTTAAATCTATATGTTTTGGACCTGTAGCATCTGCAGTTATAAATGGTAAATTGATATTTGTTTGAGTTGATGAAGATAACTCAATCTTAGCTTTTTCAGCAGCTTCTTTTAATCTTTGAAGTGCCATTTTATCATTTCTTAAGTCTATACCATTTTCTGCTTTAAAAGTATTTGCTATATAATCTATAATTTTTTGGTCAAAGTCATCTCCACCAAGTTTTGTATCTCCAGTTGTAGATTTAACTTCAAACACTCCATCTCCAAGCTCTAATATAGATACGTCAAAAGTACCTCCACCTAAGTCATAAACAAATATTTTTTGGTTTTTATCCATTTTATCAAGACCATAAGCAAGTGATGCTGCTGTTGGCTCATTGATTATTCTCTTAACATCTAAACCTGCAATTCTACCTGCATCTTTAGTTGCTTGTCTTTCACTGTCATTAAAATATGCTGGAACTGTTATAACAGCTTCTGTTACTGTTTCTCCTAAATATGCCTCTGCATCAGCTTTAATTTTTTGAAGAATCATTGCTGATATTTCTTGAGGAGTATATTCCTTTTCATCTATTTTAACTTTATGGTTAGTTCCCATATGTCTTTTTATTGATATTATTGTTTTATCTGGATTTGTGATTGCTTGTCTTTTTGCTACTTGACCTACTAATCTTTCTCCATCTGCTAAAAAAGATACTACTGAAGGAGTAGTTCTTGCACCTTCTGCATTTGGAATTATAACTGGTTCTCCACCTTCCATAACAGCCACACATGAATTTGTTGTACCTAAATCAATACCTATTATTTTTCCCATTGTATTTACCTCCTAAATGTTAATTTGCAACTTTTACCATACTATATCTTAATACTTTATTTCCTTTTTTATATCCTTTTAAGAAAACTTCTGCAATTTGATTTTTACCTAAATTCTCATCTTCTACATGCATAACAGCATTATGAAGATTAGGATCGAATTCAATATCTGTAGCAACTTCCTCTACTCCTAATTTTTCAAATGAAGTACTAAATTGCTTAACAGTCATCTCTATTCCCTTTTTTAGATCTTCTTCACTTCCACTAGCATTTAGTGCACGTTCAAGATTATCTAGAACAGGGAACATTTCCTTTAGAACATCTCCGCAAGCATCTACATAAATATTCTCTTTTTCTTTTGCTGTTCTTTTCCTATAGTTATCATATTCAGCAGTTAATCTTAAAATTCTATCTTTTAATGATGATAATTCCTGTTTTAGACTTTCATTTTCTTCTTTTAAAGCTTTTACATCATAAAGTTCTGGTGATGATATGTCTTCAAACTCTTTATCCTCATTTATTTCAGATTCTTCTAAAGTCTCTTCAACATTATCAACTTCTTCATTATTTTTTAAAGCCTCTTCCATCTTTTTATTTTTCAGATCTTCATCTATATTTTGCACTTCTCATTCCTCCATTCCAAAGCTATTATAATACAACGATTTTACTTAAAACCGTTGTATTTTTTTGATATATTAATATTTAGTTCATTAACTATGCTATTAAGGACTGCAATTACCTTACCATAGGGAATTCTAGTGGGCCCTATAACTCCTATAGTTCCTAATGAATTGCCATTATAACTATATGTTGCAGTTATTATGCTGCAATCTTTAGCGCATTCCATAAAATTCTCTCGCCCAATTTTTATAGATAATTCGCCTTCATCATTTTCAAGAATATTACTGATATTTTCTGAATTATTAACTAACACTAAAAATTCCTTTGCTTTATCAATATTATTGTACTCAGGATAGTTAAAAATATTTGTGCTTCCTTCTATATAAACCTCACTATTTTCAGTATTCACCAAACTTTCATAAAGTACAGGAAGTATAGCATCGAATATTTCTTCATTTCCATGTAAATCTTTTTTTAGATTAATTAATAATTCTAAATTAATTTTTTCTACAGAAATATCTCTTAGTCTTATATTTAAAATATTATTTATTTTGAATAATGAATTATTATCAATTGGATTCTTAACTCTAATAACATTATGCTTTATTAAACCACTATCTGTGATAATTGTAGACAAAATACTATTCTTATCTAGGCTAATTAACTGTATATATTTAACAAAACTTTTTTTAACCGATGGTGCTTTTACAATAGATGTTAAATTTGTAAGTTCTGAAAGAATTTGAGTTGCACCTTTTACAATTTTGTCAATTTCACTAAAAGCTAAATCTACTAAATAATTTTTTATGGCACTTTCTTCTTCTTGAGTTAAAGAGGATAATTTCATAAGTCTATCTACATACAGCCTATACCCCTTATCTGAAGGTTTTCTTCCTGAAGAGGTATGTAATTGTTCTAAATATCCCATTTCCTCTAAGTCTGCCATCTCATTTCTTATAGTAGCTGAACTAATTCCTAAATCATACTTTTTAGCAATAGTTCTTGACCCTACAGGCTCTCCATAGATAATGTAGTCATTGATAATAGCCTGAAGTATATAAATTTTTCTATCATCAATCTTCATGTTATCACCTCTTTATTAGCACTCTCTATTATTGAGTGCTAATCACTACATTTTTAAAATATCATTTAAATTTTTAATTGTCAATACCCTTTATGATTTTTCTAGTAAAAATTCAGACATAATTATATTAGATACCTCTATTCCCCTTTCATTTAAAAATATTCTTTCCTCAGTTTCGCATAACATGTTTAAATATTTATACTTATTAATAACTTCTCCATAAATACTATGTATGTTTTGTGAAAATCTTTTCTCAAATTCTTCTTTTTTAATACCATGAATTTTTCTGAGACCTAAAAACATAAACTCTTCTACATTTTCTTCTAATGTATTTTCATTTTTATATACTAACGGGCTATTATATTTATTCATTCTCTCTATATAATCTTTTATATTTTCAGCATTTGAATACCTTATATTATCTATGTAAGAATGGGCGGCAACACCACAACCAATATAAGGATTTAAATCCCAATATACTAAGTTATGTTTACATTCCTTACCCTCTTTACAAAAATTAGAGATTTCATATTGGCTATAACCATATTTGCTTAAGGTTTTTAAAGTAGTAGAGTACATTTGTCGTTCAACATCTTCATTAGGTAAATTTAATTTTTTGTTTTTATTAAGATTAAAAAATGGAGTTTCTTCCTCAATAATTAAGCTATAACAAGATAAATGCTCTGGATCTAATGATGCTACTTCTTCAAGAGTTTCCGCCCACATCTTAAGGCTTTGATTGGGAAGTCCAAACATTAAATCTATATTAATATTATTAAAACCTAATTGTCTTGCCATTAAATAACTTTCTTTAAATTCTTCTATAGTATGAATCCTTCCTAAAGTTTTTAATAAACTATTCTGCCAAGCTTGAAGTCCTATACTTAATCTATTAACTCCCATATTTTTCAAAAACTCTAATTTCTCTTTTGTAAAGGTTCCTGGATTTCCTTCTACAGTAAATTCTACATCTTTATGAATATTTAGTTTATCTATACTTTCTTTTATTATCTTAAAGCCTTCTAAAGATAAATAGGTGGGAGTCCCCCCACCTATAAATATTGTTTTTATAACCGTCTCACTGCTTATGTTGTTAATTTCTTTAGATAAGGCTTTAGCATAATCGAGCATATACCCTTCATTGCCACTAAAAGAAGCAAAGTCACAATAAAAACATTTGTTTTTACAAAATGGAATATGAATATATAATGCTACCTTATTCATAATCTTATCCTCACTTTTTATTAATCTATCTTTAACACAGCCATAAATGCTTCTTGTGGTACCTCTACACTACCAATTTGTCTCATTCTCTTCTTTCCTTGCTTTTGCTTTTCTAAAAGTTTTTTCTTTCTTGAAATGTCTCCACCATAGCATTTTGCAAGTACATCTTTTCTCATAGCTTTTACAGTTTCCCTTGCTATGATTTTTGAACCTACAGCTGCCTGTATAGGAATTTCGAATAATTGTCTAGGAATAATCTCTTTAAGCTTTTCAGCCATAGCTCTTCCTCTATAATAAGCTCTCTCCTGTGGCACTATCATTGATAAGGCGTCTACTACCTCTCCATTTAACATTATATCTAACTTAACAAGTTTAGTTTCCTTATATCCTTTTAATTCATAGTCAAAAGAAGCATATCCTCTAGTTCTAGATTTTAATGCATCAAAGAAATCATAAACTATCTCATTTAAAGGCATATCATAATTTATAACTACCCTTGTTTCTTCAATGTATTGCATATCAATAAATATACCTCTCTTATCCTGACAAAGTTCCATTATTGCTCCAACATAATCTGAAGGTGCAATTATAGAAGTTTTAACCATAGGCTCTTCCATATAACTTATTTCTGATGGCTCTGGAAGATTAGTTGGATTTGTTATTTCTATAAGAGTTCCATCAGTTTTTACTACTTTATAAATAACAGAAGGTGCTGTAGTTATAATATCTAAGTTAAACTCTCTTTCTATTCGCTCTTGAATTATCTCCATATGTAGAAGTCCTAAGAAACCACATCTAAATCCAAATCCCAATGCTATAGAAGTCTCTGGTTCAAATGATAATGCAGCATCGTTTAGTTGTAATTTTTCTAGCGCCTCTTTTAAAGCTTCATATTTTGATCCATCTACAGGATAAATCCCACTAAAAACCATTGGTATTGCAGGTCTATAACCTTCAAGAGCTTCTTTTGCCGGTCTATTAGCTTCTGTAATTGTGTCCCCTGCTCTAGCATCTCCAACATTTTTTATTGAAGCACTTAAATATCCAACTTCACCTGCTCTTAGTTCTGTAACAGGCATTGGTGCCGGTGTAAATACACCAACTTCAGTAACATCATAAACTTTATTAGTATTCATAAGTTTTATTTTAGTTCCTGGTTTAACAATACCATCCATGACTCTTATATATGTAACAACGCCTTTATAGCTATCATAATACGAATCAAATATTAAAGCTTTTAATGGAGCTTCCTCATCTCCATTTGGTGCTGGTACCTTTTTTACTATTGTCTCTAAAACATCTTCTATATTTAGTCCTGTCTTAGCAGAAATAAGTGGTGCATCATGGGCTTCTATTCCTATTACATCCTCTATTTCTTGTTTAATTTCATCTGGCCTTGCACTTGGAAGATCAATCTTGTTTATTACTGGTGCAATTTCAAGATTATGCTCTAATGCTAAATAACAGTTTGCCAATGTCTGAGCTTGAATACCTTGAGTAGCATCTACTACTAATACTGCTCCTTCACAAGCAGCTAGACTTCTGGAAACTTCATAATTAAAGTCTACATGCCCTGGAGTATCAATTAAATTTAATATGTACTCTTGTCCATCTACTTCTCTTTTATACACAAGTCTTGCAGCTTGAGCCTTAATTGTAATTCCTCTTTCTTTTTCAAGTTCCATATTGTCTAATATTTGTGATTCCATTTCTCTCTCTGTTAAAGTACCAGTTTTTTCTAAAAGTCTATCTGCTAAAGTAGATTTACCGTGATCTATATGTGCAACTATAGAAAAGTTTCTTATATTTTTTTGTCTATTATTTTGCATTAATTTTTACCCCCGTTTACGATAATGGATATATTAAAGTTATATTTAATAAGTTTTGATTGACTTTTATTTTTATAGTATGAATACAATTATCACAATAAATTTAATGTAAATAATCGTAGATTTATTTTTTACTCTAAAATATTCTTAGTTCTTTACAAATTGTTATTACCTTTAAGTAAATATATTTATAATTATTTAATCAAAACTTCAAATTATACCTGAGTTATTAACAAATAAATAACTAATCAATACTATAAGTTTATTTTGTGTTATATTTCCTCTATAAAATTTCTACTAGCACCATTATAATCAGAATCTATAAACATATCTAACACAAGGTAAACCTTCCACCTTTAGCTATTTATTTTACTTCAAATACCTTAGTCTAATTATATATTCTATATCTTTGTACATAATTAATCAGATTAAATTATATCATATAATTTAGGAACTTTGTCAATAAAAACCCATTGTTTCTAGTTGATTAGGTTATTATTTCAAAATCTCTATGGTCTAGATAGAGATATTATTTTCTCAACAGTATTGCTTATAATAAGCTCTGCTCCATTTTTAAAATTATAGAATATCTCAGTATTTAATACTATATGTTTTTCCCCTAAATCTAAAACTATTTTTGGAGGATTATCTTTTACATAAATTTTAAAAGAACTTTTTTCTTTAACAATATTTGATGAATTTATATTAACAGATAAAACTCCTAATATTAAAATTGATATAGTTAAACATACTATCCTTTTATATTTTTTACTCATAAAAAGTACCTCCCCATGTCATAAGGATGTACTTTTTTTACTTTTTTTATACAAATAACACTTCTGAAAAAATAATTAATTAAAATTATCAATATATTTTATATCAAATTATTTTAAACAAAAAGAAAACCCAAAGATAGCATATTATCTATGAGTTATGGCGATAAAGTGTAACTAAAAATCTAGTCCAAAAACTATCAGGTATCTTTAAAGATACATTACAACTATTTCAAAGTTTCTCCAATAACCTGTCCTAAATATTTCATGCTAGTTTTTGCTTCACTTAAGGTATTTGTACTAGCACCTACCTCAATTAAAACCGCATTATCACTTAAATCCTGACTATAATAAGTTATTCCTGTAGTATAAGTGTCAAATATAGGCCTTCCTCTTAATAAATCTGGAAATGATTTATTTGCAATATTAACCATAGTATTCATTTTTGCTAATTGATTTTTATATCTAGGATTAGCAGTAGCAGGTACAAACATTATTTTTGCTACTGGTTCGCCATTTACAACTCCAGTTACAGACTCTTTTCTAGGGCCAGAATCTCTATGCATGTCTATAATTAAATCAAAATCTTTATATTGATTTAAGTATCTTTTTAAAGTTTCACGAGATTTATAGTATGAGTCATCATAAACAGTATCATGAAAAGTCTTATCATGTATAACTGCAAACCCACGTTTTTCTAATTCTGCTGTCAGCGCATCTCCTACTGCTACTATATTATTATTAGGATCTTTTTTTGAAGGCTCGCCTGGTGAATAAGCTTCACAAGTATGAGTATGATAAATTAATATCCTCTTATTGGCGTTTTTCATCCTATCCTCTTCACTAACATTTTTTATATCTTTTTTATTGATATCATTTTCCTTTAGGTTAAAAGAATCTATATTAAAATCTTCAATGAAAGCCTCCTTGCTCTCATCTACTGTATTTTCACTGTTATTTTTATTAAAAAATCCAAATTCATCTTTAATTATTTGTAGAATATTAAAAGCAGATATTCCCTTGTCCTCTTCTCTTACTAAATTATTTGAGGATGCACCAAAGGAGGATATACTACTATTTATTACCTTAAAATAAAGGCTAGTCCTAAAACTGCTTTGATGATTGTAATTGTGTATTAAAAAATTCTTTTCAAGTAAAATCACCAATAGTATCATAATTAAAAATGTTATTCCAATCTTTGAATATTTAGTTAGTGAATTATTTTTATTATTTATTTTATACTTATTATTATATCTACCATAACTTTGCCTTTTGTAATTCATTTTACCCCTCCTGTATACCTAAGAATAAGATTTATAACAATTGAAAATTGATAACGGACAATTATAAATACTTCCATTTATAAAAATAAGTATTAAATTAACTAAATCTTAAATTTAAAAATATGTACTCAACTTAAAAATATTTAAAAATCTTTATTGGATTTTAATTGTCCTCTTTCAATAATCAATTGTTTAAATCACATTGCTTATTAATAAATATATTTGATATATATGAGGGGATTTTATTATTTATAACTAATTCACGTATTTATTAATATCATCTAAGGTTAACGCTGGCTGAAGTGCTATGTTTATCCCATTAGCAATTATTTTAGATACAGAATCAATTATCATATCTATATCTTTAGGAGTAACTACTAAAGTTGCCATTTTTACTCCTAGAGTTTCTCTTATCAAATTTTGTTTTTCATTTCTATCTAAAGACTGTAAAAGCTTATAGAATTCTCCACCAGAAGTTGCTTCATCTGTTAAATCGTCTATAACTAAATCTATAGTATCATTTGCCAGTGTAGCTGCATCCACAACTGTAGGTACTCCTATAGCAATAACTGGTACACCCAATGTGCTTTCACTTAATTCCATTCTTTTATTGCCTATTCCAGCACCTGGTGATATTCCTGTATCACCAATTTGAATAGTTCTATTTACTCTTTGAGTTTTTCTAGAGGCTAATGCATCAATACATATGACTATATTAGGTTTAATTTTATCTACTATACCTCTTACAATCTCACTTGTTTCTATACCTGTAATACCTAGTACTCCTGGAGCAACTGCACAAACTGGTCTAACACCTTCATCTATACTGTTAGGTACATACTCTTTTAAATGTCTTGTTACCATAAGCTTAGATACAACCTTAGGTCCTAGTGCATCAGGAGTAATATTCCAATTACCAAGTCCTACTACTAGTGCAGTCATACTTTCATCCAATTTAATTATTTTACTTAATTCCTTTGCTAATGTTTTGCTTACATCATCTTTTGCATCACCATCATAATGAACAAAATCTGCAAACTCTAAGGTGATATAATTTCCTTTTGGTTTACCTATTATTCTCTCACCTTCATCAGTTAATACTTTTACATGTGAAACCATCACTTGTTTATCAATATAATCAACTACTTCTACTCCATCTATATCGTTTTTATTCTTTTCCTTGTAATATTCTCTAGCCTCTAATGCTAAATCTGTTCTTATATTATTCATAATCTCTCTCCTTTTTTACTTTTAATTAAAATTTAAAGATAATTTTTAATATAAATATTAAAATGATAAAGTGTTTTATAAAAAATAGTTTACTTTTAAAATGAAAGTCAAATAAATCCACATTATTCTTTTGGAAAAATTTTAACTAACTATGTATTTTTACTTCCATTACTGTTATAATACATAAAGGGAAGTTATTACAAAAATTATTAGAGTTATTAGATTTTAATCTTAAAAGATAAATTCTACTTGAAGTGATTTTGAAATAATGATATAATAGCATTTGTTAAATATAGGACTCATACGCAGACTTCCCCAAAGCTGCTGAGACGTGATAAAAATACAAGGGGGTGAAACACACATGGCAAACATTAAGTCAGCACAAAAAAGAATTAAAGTTGCAAAAGCTAAAACTCTTAGAAATACAATGATAAAATCTGCACTTAAAACTAAAATAAAGAAGTTTGAAGTTGCAGTTGCTAACAAAAATGTAGAAGAAGCTAAGGCTAACTACAGCGTAGTTGTTAAAGCTTTAGATATGGCTGCTTCAAAAGGAATAATACATAAAAATAAAGCAGCTAGAAAGAAATCTAGACTAGCTACAAAGTTAACTAGCTTATCAGCTTAATAAATAAACCGTGATAAAATCACGGTTTTTTATTTTAATAAAATTATAGATATTTATTTATAAGAAATTACTGTCTCTTTTTAAGAATTAAATAAAAACTTCTCTTATAAAAGAGAAGTCTTAAATTGATTTCTTTTCACGTGACACAGTCACTTTTATTAAAAAATTTATTAAAGAAATTAGTTTGATTAAAACTAATTTCTACTCTAATTGTCAACTGTCCATTCTCAATTCTCCATTAATTAAAATTGTAAATTAAAAAGCCATTTAAAGATAGTCATATTTAATATACATTAATTTTTAAGGTAGTTTATCTATATAATACCTATTCTATATCATTGAGTTTAACATAAAAGCTCTAAATGTATTTTATTATCGCTACTTGAACTTTTAATTAACTTTTCTGTTTCAACACAAAGTTTCAAATTTCTTTTTAAAGCCTGCATAGAAAATTTTTTACTTTGCTTAACCATTTTTTCTGCAATGTAGGGATGTAATCTATATTGTTTTGAAAGTTCATCTACTTTTATACCACTGTCACTACCTAACCTTAATGCTAACAATAATTTAAACTGTCTTTGTATCATATGTAAAATAACAGGAATTTTTTCTCCCTTATATATTAATTCATTAACTAGATCCATAGACTTTTTAATATTCTTTTGAGATAAACAATCTACAAGATTAAAGATATCATTTTCATTTTTAGGTGGCATTAGAGCTAATATGTCCTCTTTAGTTATTTTTCTATCTTCAGTATAACAACATAATTTTACTCATTTTGTTATTATATTCATATTATTTTCTACAAGACTACAAAAAAAACTTAATTCAGACCTATCTATCTTCTTACCCTTATCTTCAAAAATAGTTTTAATTATAGTATAAATTGTCCCCTTTTAATTTATCAATTTTTACTACTGTAGCCTTTTTTTCTAACTTTTTAACTTTATTACTTACCTTTTCTCTATCACTTTCAAAAACATAATACATAATTAAAGTTGAATAATCAGGAAGGTTTTCTAAGTATTTTGATAAATTATTAAAATCTACCTTTTTCCCATCAGATGAGGTTTTATAGCTATCCTCTAAAAATATAGCTCTATAAATTTCTATAACTTTTTTTTCACTCATAAAAGGCATAGTTTCACAACAATTAATTATAGTATCATTATCTACTTTTTTTCCATCTAATCTAATAAAATTTAAATCTCTAAAATTTTCATCTATACTTTTAGATACTATAGTGTTTATAGATGTTTTTATTAAATTTTCATCACTTCCACAAAAAATATAGCAGTTGTCAATTTTACCTTTTTTAATCTTTTCTTCAAATTCTACTAAAGTAAGCAAAGTTTACTCTCTCCTTTTTAAAATAACTTATACAATTTTAAGATTACAATTAATAGTCATTATAAATAAAATTTATAATATCAGTACGATATAAAATAAGTTAATATACTAACTAATTTTTATAAAGATACTTAACTATTTATAACAAGTTATTAACTATATAAGTTTCTAATAATGGTATTCAAATATACTATCTTTGATAATCCTATACCTTTTATATACCACACCATTAAAACCATATTCATCCTCTTTAATAAATTTTATTTTACCATAATTACCTTGGATGTGTTTGCTTTTATTAGTTGTAAATAATATTTTATTGTTTTTAGAGTAGATTATCAAATCCAAATCTCCTCTATTAGGAGTTGCAATTATTTTATAATCATTTTTCAAATTAATAATAGTTTCACTATTAATTTCATCATATATATCATCTACACTAATGAAAGATTTAATTTTTGATAACTTTATTATTTTATTGCTAAGTAAAACACTTTTATTTTTATATTTAACATTTATTATATTATGATTTTTTTGTTTTATATAACTAATTTCAGGATAAAAAGAATAATTACTAACAAGAGTTATTAAAAGAATATTATAGGAACATATAATGAGTTTTATATTCTTTTTTATATAATATATAGGAATAATATAGTGTAATCACAACTAGAGCTTGTATATAAGTAATTTTTGCAACATCCAACATGTTCTTTAAAAAAATCCCCTCAGCTGTATTTATTATAAATAATAGTGAAGTTAATACATAATTAATCAATTTAAATACAAATTTAGTGTTTAATAGTAATAAAGATATATTTCCTAATATAATAAGTATACTATAGAAAGGTATTAATATTAAATTGCTAATAATACCATTAAAGCCTATAGTATTCGTATTTAAAGCTAAATAAGGTAACGTAAATATAAGTGCTGATAAGGTCATAGATATTGAGTTTTTGATCACATTTGGTAAGGTTTTTAATTTATCTCTTATATGTCCATAGGTAGTTGTTATTCCTATCACTGATAAAAAAGACAACATAAATCCCATATCTAAAATATAGTATGGTTTAATTAATAAAAGTATTATTGCTGCAAAAGATATACTAGATAAAGTATCATAATTTCTTTTTATTACTCTAGACATTATCAAAATAGAAATCATGATAAAAGCTCTCACTGTTGAAGCATTCATTCCCGTTATTATTACATAAATAAAAGTTATTATAACTGCTATTTTATAACCAAAAATTTTCTGAAGTGCTCCGTATATAGCTGCAATATGAAATCCAGAAACACTAATAATATATACATCAATATATTCATATTATTTTTTTTACTATAAGAAAGATAATCCTTATCTTCCTAGACAAAGTGCCATTATTAAAGCCATAGAATTTTCTTCTCCTTGATAAATTAATAGTTTTTTAAATATTCTCCTTTTATATTCCTTATTTTAGATATAATATCTTTCTTAATTTTAAAAGATTGAATACTATAAGTTCCTATTATACCTTTATCATATATAGGCTTTTTCATATAAGTTCCCTTATCACATTAATATATCACCTTTATTAATACCTTTTAAATCTCCTTTTATAAGTATTTTTCTATTATGTATACTAGCTATAGTTTCATAATTATTTACTGCGGTAACTCTTAAAGTTTGATTTTGTCCTAAAGTAAAATTAAAATATATAAAGTAACTAACTATACCAGCTATTAAGAAACTGCATACTAAAATAAAATATCTTCTATTGACAGTTTTATAAATTATTATTAGAAATAATCCAATTAATATAAAAGATAAATATATTGAATTTAATAATAAATAACATATGAAAGCACCTAAAAATAAAGCAAAGCTATAATAAACTAATGGTCTATCCATAATCTCCCTCTTCGATAAATTATTTATTTCAAGCTTTGACCAATATATAATAGCTTATACACTTTTCAGTTCATAATGAATATTTCATAATTAAAGACAAATTTAATTCTCCATAAAATTATAAGTTGAACTATTTGAAAAAAGTTTTACATTTTAATATTCATATTAAAATAAAAAGGAATACTAATAATTTATATTAGTATTCCTTAATGTGTTTAGAAATTTTTAACCTTAAATAATTCTACTAATTTTTTCATACTATTGGTCATATTAGAAAGCTCCTGAGCTAAAGCTGATACTTCCTGAGTAGATGCACTTACCTCTTGAGAAGTTGCAGCAATTTCCTCAGAAGAAGCGGATACTTCTTCCGCTACTGATGAAGTTGCTTCTACTTTTTCTATTATATCATTTTTCCTATTATTTATCTCAATTGCTATCTTAGTTGTCTCCTCAATTTTAGGATTTATATCATTTACAGCCTTTGTTATTTCTCCAAAAGATTTTATTGCTGTTGTTATGCTACTTCGTTGAGTTAATAATTGATTACTTACTATATCAGTGGTTTCAACCATTTTTTCTGTATCTTGCGATATAGTACTTATTAACTTAACTATATTTTCTGTTGAGTGTTTACTTTGCTCTGCTAGTTTTCTTATTTCATCTGCTACTACTGAAAAGCCCCTACCTGCTTCTCCTGCTCTAGCTGCTTCTATAGCTGCATTAAGTGCTAGTAAGTTTGTTTGGTCTGATATTCCCTTTATTAATGTAGTTATTTCGTTTATCTTATTTATATTTCCTTCTACATTTTGTATTTTCTCTACTAATTCACTAAATGAATCTGTTACAGTATCTACTGAACTTATAACACTACTCATATCTTTATTACTATCATTAGCTTTTATATGAATTTCTGAAGTTCCATCTTCAATAACCTTTACAGATTCTAATACATTGTCAAGTTGAATATTAAAATCATTTAATATTGAAACTATATATACTAAATCTCCTGATTGAGTTTCCATACCTTTAGCTACATCCTGTACTGAAGTTGCCACATTATCAATAGAACTGGACATCTCTACTGATAAACTTGATAAACTTTCCGTATTTTCATCAATTGTAAAAGCATTATTTTGTACAGTACTTATAGCCTCACTCATAGATACTTGCATTCTCTCAATAGCTTTTCCTATATTAGTGAATTCATCACCACTATTTAATAATTTTTTTGATACTTCTTCTGTAAAATCTCCTGATGCTAATACTTCTAGATGGCTTACAGTAGTAGATATAGACTTTTTAATTGATTTTGTTAATAATAGTACAAACATTAAACTTATTAGTATTGCTACTATTGAAATTATTGCTATCATGTTTTCAGCTTTATATGTACCTGCCAATACTTCCTCAGCATCAATAAATATGCCTACTGACCAACCTGTAGTTGTAATAGGAGCATAAGCTATATACTGTTCTTTTCCACCATTAATACATGATTCAGCATTTTTTTGTCCACTAATCATTCTTTCACAAATATTAGCCATTCCTTTTAACTCTTCATTATCTTTTGACATTTCTATTATATTATCTCTTCTTTTTACTATTTCCGGATTATAATGTGCAGTAATTGTTCCACTTTTATCAAGCATGAAAGATTTTCCTGTCTCACCAAAAGTGACTTTAGATATCATCTCATTAATTTTCTTCAAATCTCTTGTTGCAGATAAAACTCCTTTAACACGCCCATTATTGTCTTTAATAGGTACTGAGTAAACTATTACTATTTCTCCACTTATTTTATCTACAAGAGGTTCACTTACTGCAACGGCACCTGATAAAGATTTTTTAAAATATTCGCTATCAGAAACATCCAAGGTGTTTCCATCAGTAAAATGAGCCTTTCCATTAGGCTCAATAATTCCCATTCTAAGATGACCTGTTCTTTCTTCCTCCAATTTAATATAACTAAGGTTTTCTTCTATAGTTATATTTGAATCTGTTAACTCCTCCCAAATTGATATTGATTGTAAAGAGTCTATAACTCCTTTTATGTAGTTATCTATAGAATTAGCAGCATTTGTTGCAACTTCTGGTAAAGTTAAATTTAAAATATTAAGTGCAGATTCTTCCGACAATCTTACTGATTGTGTTCCTAATACACCAGTAACTAAAAAAATTAGTATTCCAAAATAAAAAGCAAGTTTTGTACCTATACTCTTAAACTTTAGTTTAATTTTTATTTTTTTCTTCATTAACATATCCTCCCATAGCTTTAAATAGCAAACTACCGATATAAATTATGTTCGTCTATAAACTGTTATACTTTATACCTTTTTGATAACCTTTGCAGCTTTATAGAAAGTTTTTAAAAGGATATATATTAAAATAATATTAAAACTATTTTTTTTTAATTAAAATTAAAAATAATTTATTCTATTTATATATTTAAAAAACTTTTTCCAAAATATTGAATTCATATTATTAAGTATATAATCATTTTAATAAATTTTATTATATATTTTACATTTAAAAAGGTAATGTATAAATACATTACCTTTAACTTTTATCATCCTGTTCTTTCTTTTTTATAGTGCTTTGTTTAAACAATTGATTTGTATACACTGTAGTACCTGTAACTAAAATTCCTTGTATAATTGCTTCCATGCTAAATCCTAAAAGGCCTATGGCACTTCCTATACCTACAATTAAAAGTATCCAAGGAATACTCCAATCTTGAATTTTAGAGGTATTTTTAAGCATCATTCCTATTATATAAAGTACTGGTATTAATATAAGTGCCTTTTCTGTAATAAAACTCATTATATCCATAATTACCCCCATTCATAATCAATATATAAATTTAAAAATAATATAAAATTTATATTAATTACTTTGTAGTATAAATTTAGAATATCATTTTAATTTATAACTTAATAAATTATATGCTGAAATTTTATGAATAGAGATATTTTATAAAGTTTTATCTAATATTTTAAATGCATCTACAATATTTTTTATTTATACGATATACTTACAGTTTTATTTTATGATAAAAATTAAAATGACCACACTAATTTAAGTGTGCGGTTTAAAATAATAGAATTTTAATATTACATATTTAATTCAATTTACTTCTTCAAATTAAGCAACGCTAAATACATCGACATATTTTATTGCATTTTTATAGAGTATAATTTGTGTCCCATTTGATCTTTCACAAACAAAATTATCAGTAGTACCAGTTGTTAACCACGTATACATGTCATTATAATTTGTAATTGTTGTATTATTTAACCATATACTGTTCCATCCAAAAAAAGAATACTTAAACTTAATTCCATAATATTCCAACCCCCATTTTACATATTTTAGGATTTTTATATATAAATCAAATTACACTTATATTATATGATGAAATTATCATTTAAGTTCCACTATAAAAATACATTCAATATTATTGTAAATTTTATACTAAATAATATAAGCAAAAATAAATTTATTTTAACTTATAATAATTCTATATTTTATAATAGCTTTTTTAATTGAAAATTTTTTAAAGTACTTATCTGCATTCTAATTAAAGTAATGTTTACATTTTTAATCTCATGCCATATAACATATAACGAAAAGAAGGTATATCTATGAAAAAATTTTTAAAAAGATTATCTATCTCATTACTAACTTTAACTCTATTTTTTAGTATAGGATTTACTAACATAGCCAATGCTAAACCAATATGTGGTTGTTTTAATCTATGTATCCACACTGTAAAGACTGGTGATTGCACACTAAGATCATATTGTACTAATTGTGGTTAGCAGGATGATTAGGTAGCTTCTGATTGCAACAACTAGCTGCTCTAGAAAAAGGCACCTAAAGTATGTGATGTCTTTCTTATTATAATTAATTAAATTTTATAAAAAAATTAGAAGATTAATTCTAAAATAAGTAGCAGATATTTAAAACATATTAATCTAAAATTTCTGCTGTCAATTTGCCGTTAATTAAAAATATAAAACAAAAAAGCTTTGCAGGATTTTTATTTAAAATCTTACAAAGCTAGCATTATCAATTGGCGGGAATATGTGGGAATCGAACCCACCCGTCGTGGTCTTAGCACGGCAACACGGTTTTGAAGACCGGCAGGCACACCAGCACCTATCTACTCCCTTGTATTATCTTTTAAATTCGGACACATATGAAATTGTAACACATATATTTTCACATTTCAACAATTTTCTGATTTTAATATAGTATTTTCTATTATAATTTTAAATAGACTATATTTGATATTAATATAATAATCTATCATTCTCTACTCGCTTTGTAAACTTTATACTATCTAAATGCTCAAGTATAGCTACAGCATATTTTCTATTGGTTTCTAAAAGTTCCCTTGAAGTAGAAGCATTTATTGATCCATTCTTTTCTATATATTCCTTAATCATAATTTTAGCTTTCTCATAATTATCTTTTGTTAATATACATTCTTCGTTAAGCTTTACTAAAATTTCTTGATCTAATAATGATTCATATACCATTTTAAAAGTATTTTTATCTTTTTCTTCATTAGCTAAATCATTATATTTAGGACAGTTATATTTAGATTTTTCATACTCTGAAACAATATATTCTCTCATTCGCTCTTGTTCTTTATTATACTTAATATGAAAATCATATAGGGAAATAAACTTTGAACTTACTTTTATTATTTTTCTTTCTTCTAAAAGCTGCAATATTTCGTCATAATTCTTCTGCTTTAATGATTTTCCAAATATTTTATTTTTTATTTCTTCTTTAGACATTCCAAATTTTAATGGATTTTCTTTATGATATTCTACCAATAATCTTTCAATTTCAATTATTTTATCTTTCAAAAAATCTTTATGAATATATATATTGCTTTCTGAAGAAATTAACTTTATTACTAATCGTTCTTTTATAAGAGTTTCCAGTTTCTCATCTATATTTTCTAAATTTTTACCTAAACCTTTAATAATAGCTATCATATCAGGATACTGCTCACTTAAATTATAAACAGTATTTTCTAATATGCTTTCTGTTCTCCCACTTTCCTTTAATTTTAATTGTTCAAGGTACTTTTTATCAAACCTCTTAGCTTTTTTAGCTACTGGCTCAATAATACTACCACCTGCAATAGTATACATAGGAGAATAATTTCTTATAACATATCTATCATTTCGTTGTGCTGTTATAGGTTTTTCCAATCTTAGCTGTACATAGGCGTTTTCACCTGGTTCAATTTCTTCTTTATTTAATATTACAACTCTACATAATACTTCTTCAGTGCCATGATATAAACGTACCCTTTGTCTATTAACTAAAGTTCTATCAGTACTTTTTAAATAATAAAGATTACAATCTATAGTATTAGAAGGTTCCATCATATTTTCTTTTGCAATTACATCTCCTCTTTGAACTTCATTTAATTTGATATTAGCTAAATTAAGAGCACATCTTTGACCTGCCTCTCCAAATTCACAGCTTTCACCATGAATTTTAATTCCTCTAACCTTGGTAGTTATTTTTGATGGATACACTTCTATTGTATCTCCTACATTTACTCTACCACTAATTATAGTACCAGTGACAACAGTTCCAAATCCTTTAATAGTAAACGCCCTATCTATTGGTAATCTAAAATGCCCTTCTGTATCTTTAGCTTCTACCTCATCTGTCATAATTTCTATATCTTTTATAAGTTTCTCAAAACCTGTCTTAGTTTTTGAAGATACTGCATGTATTGGAGCATCTTCAAGGAAAGTTCCACTAAACTCCTCTTTGATGTCTAACTTAATCATATCAATCCATTCTTCGTCCACTAGATCTGCTTTAGTAAGTACTATTATTCCTCTTTTTACATTTAATAATTGAAGTATTTCAAAGTGTTCTCTAGTTTGAGGCATTATACCCTCATCAGCAGCAATAACTAGTAAAACTACATCTATGCTGCTTATACCTGCTAACATGTTTTTTACAAATTTTTCATGACCAGGTACATCAATTATTCCTGCTCTTTTTCCTGAAGGTAAATCAAAATATGTAAAACCTAAGTTTATTGAAATTCCTCTATCTTTTTCCTCTTTTAAAGTATCTGTTTCTCTTCCTGTTAAAGCTTTAATTAGGGTAGTTTTACCATGATCAATATGACCAGCTGTGCCTATAATAATATGCTTCATAAAACATTCATCCTTTCAATTAGATAATTTCATATACATGTGTATTATCTAAAAAGTTAATGTAAAACTCAATTAATATACAGTTTACAATGCACACTTTGATAAAAATTATTTTCTTATTTAAAATTCATATTTGAAAATGCTTTTGTAATTATGTCAAAATCTTTTTCAAATATAGTTCTTACATCCAAAATAAGTTCATCATTGAATATTCTTGTTATTATTGGCGTTTCATTATATCTAAGTTTTTGTTCCATCTCATTAGCTGAAAAGACTTTATTTTTAACTTTTATAACATAAGTTTCTATTTTTTCTGTAGGCATAGAACCTCCACCTACCATAGAAGCATCTAAAGTTACAGTAAAATCGAAATCCTTAGTATTACTAGAAAGTTTTTTCTTAAGTTTCATAGCCTTTTTCTTCATGTCTTCTTTTGAAGCCAAAATCATATTTAGACTTGGAATATTTTCTATAGCTGATTTTTCATCTAAATAATACTTAAGAGTACCCTCTAATGCTGCTAAGGTCATTTTATCAATCCTTAATGCACGAGTTAATTGATTTTTTTTCATAAGATTTACATATTTTTTCTTTCCTACTATAATTCCGGCTTGAGGACCACCTAGCATTTTGTCTCCACTAAAAGTTATTATATCAACACCTTTTTTAATACTTTCTTGTACTGTAGGCTCATAGGTAAATCCATATTTAGAAAAGTCAATTAAAACTCCACTTCCTATATCTTCTACCACTGGAATATTCATATCATTACCTAATTTCACTAAGCTTTCAAGGTCAACTTCCTCAGTAAATCCATAAATTTTAAAATTGGAAGTATGTACTTTTAACAATAATCCTGTGTTTTCATTTATATTATCTTCATAATCATATAAATGAGTTCTATTTGTAGTACCTACTTCTACAAGTTTAGCTCCACTAAACTTCATAACCTCAGGAACTCTAAAAGATCCTCCTATTTCTACAAGCTGCCCTCTTGATACTATAGCTTCTTTATCTTTACATAATGTATCCAAAACAAGCATTATTGCTGCAGCATTATTGTTTACCACCATAGCAGCTTCTGCTCCTGTAATTTTAGTTATAAGTTCTTCTATATGGCTATATCTTGACCCTCTTTTGCCACTATTTATATCATACTCTAAATTATTGTAACTACCTGCTACCTCGATAGCATTTTTTATTGCACCATCACTTAAAAGTGAACGACCTAAATTAGTATGTATAACTGTACCTGTAGCATTTATAACTTTTTTTAAATTAGGCCTTTTCTTATTATTTAACAGTTTAAAAGCATAATTTAAAATCTCTTCTCTTTCAAAACTATGAATTTTCTCTTCCAATATATATGTTCTATATAAATCTATTGATTCCCTAAGAGAATCCACGACAATTGTTCTTCCTGTAATATTCAGTTCTCTTAATACTAAATCTTCTTTTAAAAGTTCGTCTATTTTAGGCAATTGCCTCAATAACTCTTTATCCATATTACTTCTCCTATACCATAACAAATTTATTCTACAATAATATACTTCTCCTGTAGACTAATTACTTCTCCTATTATGGCAGATTTTAATTCTAACTTGTCTAATTTCTCCATAATTTTTACACTTTCTTCTTTAGTTGTAGAAATTAATAGTCCACCTGAAGTCTGTGGGTCAAATAATAAATCTTCCATCCATAATTCAACATTTTTCAATTCATATTTTCCATCTAAATAATTTTTATTATTATAGCTACCTGCTGGAACTAACCCCATCATCGCATATTCTTTAATACCTTCAATTATAGGTAATTTATCCTTATATAATTTAAAAGTCACATTAGATGCACTTGCCATTTCATAACCATGTCCCATTATGCTAAATCCAGTTACATCTGTGCAAGCGCTAACATAATGTTCTACTATGATTTCACCTGCATATTTATTTAAGGTACTCATAACTTTAACACCTTCATTATAAGCTTCTTTTGAAGCCATATCTGCTTTTATTGCAGTAGTTAGTATCCCTGTTCCTAAAGGCTTAGTTAATATTAATACCTCACCTTCTTTAGATCCATAATTTTTAAGAACCTTATCTGGATGTACTATTCCCATTACTGAAAGTCCATATTTAGGTTCATCATCAGAAACAGTATGACCTCCTATCACCACAGCTCCAGCCTCTATAACTTTATCTGCTCCACCTTTTAATATCTCACCTAGAATCTCTATATTAAGGCAATTTGGAAAACAAACTATATTCAGTGCAACAGTAGGCCTTCCCCCCATAGCATAAACATCACTTAGTGAGTTTGCAGCAGCTATTTGTCCAAAAGTATAAGGATCATCCACTACTGGAGTGAAAAAGTCTAAGGTTTGAATGGTTGCCAAATCATCACTTAATTTATAAACTGCGGCATCATCTGATGTTTCTATGCCAACAATTAAATTATCATTATGCATTTTAGGCAATTTGTTTAATATTTTTGAAAGGGTCTCCGGCCCTATTTTAGCTGCTCATCCTGATGTTTTTGAAAGTTCTGTCAATCTCTTTTCCATGCTAAACCCTCCTGCCTATAAAATTCTAATAACCTACTAAGATTATTTTTTAAAATTTTGATAAGATTTCAACGTAATCATTTTATAATAATCCCTATCTAATGTCCACCTTATCTCTAAATTTATCGATAGTCTTCTCACCTATCCCATCTACATTTGCCAATTCTTCTATGGATTTGAACCCATTATTAACATTTCTATATTCAATAATTGCTTTAGCTTTTGAAGGTCCTATACCTGATAATTGGGTTAAATCTTCAATAGTAGCCTTATTTATATTAATTTTTGAAGAACTATTAGAAGAATTCTCTACATTACTTGAGTTAACTATACTAGAGTCTTCCTCCTTATCTTCTTTTCCATATATAACTATACAATCCTCATCATTTAATGTTTTTGAAAAATGTACTCTATTAGTATCTGCTTCTTCTGTTAATCCTCCTGCCATAGTTATTAAATCTCTTATTCTGCTTCCTTTTTTTAAGGTATATTCCCTTGGATGTTTTATTTTCCCTTTAATATCTACTACTATAACTTCCTCATCAAATGTTGAGTTCCTCTTTTCTTCACTATTTATATCCTTAGTCTCTATAAATATATCCTCATAAGCTTCTTTACTGTTATTTCTAGTTATTAAATATCCACTAATAAGAAATACTATAGCTAATGCTAATATACAAATGGACCCAATAATTTTTTCTTTATCTTTCATGAAATACTCTCCTTTCTATTTTGAGTATTTCCATATTCTATAAATATCTATCGATATTTTTTAAATTTTTTGATATAATGATAGCTATCATATTAAAATTACTAGGAGGAAGATATGAAAAAAGCAATTGCAAGTTTATTATTAGTAAGTACTCTTTCATTTTGCAATTTTAAATACATATTTGCAGCACCAGCAGCTCCTGATCCTAGCGCTGCTGGAATGGTAGTACTTGATGCAACTACCGGTGAGGTTCTATTTGAAAAGAACAAGGACGTTAAATATCCTCCTGCATCACCAACGAAGCTGATGACTGCACTATTAACTTTAGAAAATTGCAATTTAGATGAAAAAGTTACAGTAGGAGCTACACCTCCAACTATAGAAGGCTCTAGAATATACATAGACCAAGGAGAAGTACTTACAGTTAGACAATTATTATATTCTTTAATTATGGTTTCAGCTAATGATTGTGCACAAGCTTTAGCAGAACATATAGGTGGAACTCAGGAAAATTTTGCAAAAATGATGAATGAAAGAGCAAAGGAATTAGGTTGTAAAAATACTAATTTTACAAATCCTCATGGATTATATGAGCCAAATCATAGAACTACTGCTTACGATTTAGCGTTAGTAGAAAAAGAACTTTTAAAGAATCCTGAGTATATTAAAATTTCAAAGACAAAAACTTTATTTTTAGACCCTACAAATAAATATAAGGAAAAAAGACCCCTATGGAATGATAATAGGCTTTTACATAATTATGAAGACTATTATTATGAACCATGTATAGCAGCTAAAACAGGTTACACTGACGAATCTTTACATTCCTTTGTAGCTTCTGCTGAAAAAGGAAATGAAAAATATATAGTTTCTCTTCTATATGATCCTTATAAAACTTATTTTAAAGATAGTAGAGATATATTTGAGTGGGCTTTTAATAATTTCGATACAATAAAACTTTATAGTAAAAATGATTTAATAACTTCTTATGAAGCTGAGGATGGTACCATAATTCCTCTATTAGCCTCAAATGATGAGTTTTATACTAAAGATTTATCTGCAAAAGAAGAACCTCAAATTTCTTTTAATACAGATAACCTTGATAAAAAGTCATTTTTAAAAGGTCAGTTAATAGCTACTGCTACAATGAAATATAATAATAGTACAAAAGAAATTAAACTTATTAGTGGAACAGATTACGCCCCTAAAAAGTTTCCTGTAGTTGCTAAAATTATAAAAGATAATGAGAGAACTATAAAAATTGCTTTAATTATTGGATTTATACTATTACTAGTATTAATAGTACTGATAATAAGAAGAATAAATTTAAGGAAAAAAAGACGTAGAAGATTAAATAGATTAACAAGAAGGCACTAAAGTTTAAAGATTAAAAATGAAGAATGAAGAATTTAGTTGAAATTAACTCATAAGAATTAATTTCATTAATAGATTTAAAAGTAGCTTAGTTACTTTTAAAATACATTCTCATAATTCTTCATCCTTCATTTTTAATTCTTAATTTATAAAAGTTTCTTTCTAAATTAAGATATTATTCAAAAACTTAATTAGAACTCCTCTAATTCTCATCCTTCAATTTACTTAAAAGCCTCTCTATATCTTCTGGTAATTTACTCTCTAAATTTAACATTTCACCTGTTCGAGGATGAGGTATTATAAGCTTATAAGCATGAAGCGCTTGTCTTTTTATGTACTGATTCTCTTCTATACCATATAAAATATCACCATAAATAGGGTGTTTTATGTAACTTAAATGAACTCTTATTTGATGAGTTCTTCCTGTTTCTAAGGTTAGTTCCACTAATGTAGCGTTTTTATATCGTTCTATTACTTTAAAATGAGTTATACTCTTTTGTCCATTACTCATCACTTCTCTTTTAATACTATCTTCTGTAGGTCTGCCTATAGGAGCATCAATAGTACCACTGTCTTCCTCTATTATTCCATGAACAACAGCTAAATAACTTTTAGTGATTAAATTATTTTCCATACTTTTAGCTAAATTCATATGGGCAAATTGATTTTTACCTATCATTATAAGACCAGAAGTATCCATATCCAATCTACTAACTAATCTTACTATACAATTTTCCCCTTTTTCTTTAAAGTAATAAAGTATACCATTTGAAAGAGTTCCTGTAGGATAGCTTTTTGTAGGGTGAACTACCATATTAGGTTGTTTATTCACTACTAACAAATCGCAATCTTCATATACTACATCTATCTCTATATCTTCTGGAATAATATTTTGACTTTCATCTTTAGTAACTTGAACTTCAATAATATCTCCTTTATTTAGCTTATGATTTAATTTAACAATACTTTTATTAACATATATCCTTTTATTAAGACCAGCATTTTTAGTAAATCTTCCAGAGAACTCTAATACATCTGTCATGTATTCTCTAAGTTTCATTCCTTCTCCACATTCTAGCACCTTATATATTAAATTGTTATTCATCTTTCACCTCCATATTTTATATAATTGATAATTAACTATAGACACTTGTGTATACTTCTCATTATTCAAAAAAACTCTCAATAGATTTTTAATAGAATTTGTTATAAATAATTAATCCAAATAAAATTACATTTAACATTATTTTTAATTGTTAATTAAACTATTTTTTCCGGTTAAAAACCTCGAGTAAATACTCGAGGTTTAATAATTATTCAGCTATAGCTATAACTTCAATTTCAACTAACGCATCTTTTGGTAAATTTCCAGCTTGGAAACAAGATCTTGCTGGTGGATTATCTCCAAAATATGTAGCATACACTTCATTCATTGCAGCAAAATCATTTATATCTTTTAATAACACTAAAGTCTTAACAACTTTATCCATAGATGTTCCAGCCTCTTCTAAAATAGCTTTAACATTGTCTAGTGATTGCGCTGTTGCTCTTTTTATATCATCATTTATAAACTCCCCAGTTGCTGAATTTATTGCTAATTGTCCTGATGTATACACCATATTTCCTACTTTAACAGCTTGTGAATATGGTCCTAAAGCTGCTGGAGCTTTAGCTGTGTTTATTATTTTCTTTTCCATGTTGAAATCCTCCTTAAATTTGCTTATATATTTACATATAAATTATATGTTTAATAAACAAAATCCCTATCCTCACCTAATATAACTTCTACTTCAAAATTCTCATTATATTCGGACATATATTCTACATCATCTATATTAAAATCTTTTTTAATAATTTCTACAGCATCTTCTTTTAATCCATATATCTTAATCTTAGAAGTTTGTCTATTTTCATTAGCATTTCCTGTAGTATATTGACTATATCCTTTTTTAGCTATATCTTCACCAAAGTTTTTTGCCAATCCTTCTTTAGTTGTAGAATTCAGTATATTAATTCTAATATTGTTTTTCTTAAATCCTTCTACTTGCTTTCCATCATTAGACTCTACTTGTTTTTCATTATTTAATATTGATAAAATTTCACTATTTGATTCTGGTGTATAAATAAAATAAGATATTCCATCTATCCATGCATCTTCGCCAGAAATTATGTGAAAGTCTATTTTTTCTTTTGGAGTACTAGCTAAGCTTAAACCATAATCCATTATATTTAATGCACTTAAATTAGTCTTTATATGTTTTGGAAAAACTGATAACACATTAGGAAGTTTAGGTATTATGCTTGGACTTTGTATTTTTGCTAGTAAGGTTTTAAAGAATTTTTGTTGTTCTTTTATCCTTCCCATATCTCCTTCTACAAGTCCAGTTCCATCATTATTTTGCCTCCATCTTACAAAATTCTCTGCTTCTTTTCCATTTAAATGTTGTGGTTCTGAGCTAGCTTCAAAATATATATGCAAATCTTGTGTAGGATCATCATAATACATATTTCTTTCTATTACTACATCTACTCCACCTATTGCATCAATGAACTCCCTAAAAGCTATAGTATCTACTTTTACGTAATAGTCTATGGTAATATTTAATAATTCCTCTACAGAATCAACTAAATATTGAACACCACCTATTGCATGAGCGGCGTTTATTTTTTGTTCCTGCCCATCAATAGTTACCTTAGTATCTCTAGGAATTGAAATAACATCATATTTCTTTTCCTTTCCATTATAATGTACTAACATTATGGTATCGGTTCTCTTTGGATCGTATTTATCATTTTCATTACCAGATCCTAGATCCAATCCCATTACGAGAAAATTAACAGAGCCATCACTAGATAAAGTACCATTCTTATTTCCTTTATTAGCACCAGATTTTTTAAGATCTATAGCATCATTATTAAAACTAGATAAATAAGCGTATACTCCACCACATAATAGTACTCCTATCAATAAAATTGTAAATAGAACTCTTAATAAAATAGATGACTTTTTCTTCTTTCTTTTATTTTTTCTTACAGATTCATTACTTCGTTTTTTATTTTCTTCCATACTTAAACACCTACTGCTTCTGAATTAATAAATAATTTCTAGCTTCTATTGTATTCTTATGTAATAAAAGTTTTTTAGATAATATATATTTTATAGTGTTTTCACAACAGTTAATAACAGCTTCATCTAAATTCTTATATGCAATTTCTCTTAAAGATTCAACTCCTTGAAAATTTCTTGAAGGTTCGATGTAGTCTGCTACATATATTATCTTTTCTAGTAAGCACATATTAGCTCTTCCTGTGGTATGATATGTAATAGCATTTAATATATCGCTATCTTCAATACCAAAGGTATTTTTAGCTATATATGCTCCGACAACACCATGTAATAACTGAGGTGAATTATAATAATCCTCATCTATTTCATGATTATTTTCCTTTGAAATTCTTACAAGCTCATCATTGTTCATATTTTTTGCTGCATCATGTAATAGAGCTGCTATTCTTGCTTTTTTAGCATCCACATTATACTGTATTGCCAATTTTTCAGCAACATCTACAACACCTAAAGTATGAACATATCTTGATGGCTTCAAACACTTTTCAAGATATTTTCTTATGTCATCTTCTATTAACATTTTTTCACTTCCTTTATTTATACAAGTTAAGCTTTTTAATAATTTTGTAGGCTTCACAAGGAAGAAGATATTTTACATTTTTATTTTCACTTATTTTCTTTTTAATTATGGTAGAAGAAATATCGATTAAAGGCATATTTAAAAATATAATATCTGTATTATATTTTTCTTCAATATTTTTCTTTTGTTTTTTTATTTCTTCAAGACTATATCCTGGTCTTGTAAAAACTATAATGGTACAATTCTCTAATATACCTTTCACATTTCTCCAATTTTCTAAATCAATTAAACTATCTGCACCAGTTATAAAAAACCATTTAGTATTGGGTTCTAGAGTATTAAAATATTTTAAAGTTTTATATGTATAACTTAATTCATTACTATTTATTTCATAATCACTTATATCAAATCTTGTTTCATCCTTGATTGTAGACTTTACAATTTCATACCTTATTCTACCTTCCGTAACTTTTCTTTGAATCTTATGTGGTGGGTTTCCACTTGGTATGAAAATAATTAAATCTAAATTTAAGTTATATAATGCTTCATAAGCAATATGCATATGACCGTTATGAATTGGATCAAAGGTTCCTCCAAATATTGCTTTTCTCATAATAAAACCCTCTTTTTTTCTATATTATATAATAACATAATTTTTACTTTTTACCAAATACAAATTTCTTCCTTATATTAAATCATACGCTCTATATAGAATTCCTTAATTAAAATTTAACTTATTCACAATTTTAGCTTCCATAACTAAAATTCTTTTCTATGAATGAAAAATGAAGAATTATGGTCAGAACTCCACAGGTAAAGCCTTTGGAGTTTTTTTCAAATAAATTTTATTTTAAGAAATTCATCTTTAGTGAATTTTTTCCTCAATTCTTCATTCTTAATTGTTAATCCTTAATTTCTAAGAATTTAAGTTATTTTTTAGAAAAATTATTTTCCAGAGTATATTTTAAGTTTTCACATTGGTTCCATATATATAGGTATACTAAAAACATTATTTAAAAAACCATGAAAATTCATGGTTTTTATCATTTACTTTGGAAGTTCTATTTTAGGCTTTTTAGCTGATTTTCTGTATATAACTAGTTTACTTCCTATAGCTTGAATGCCTTCGCATCCTAATTTTTCACATAAAATATCAGATGCTTCTCTAGGTGTCATTCCACTGTTATTTAATGTTTTAATTTTAATAAGTTCTCTTGCTTCTAAAGCCTGATCTACTTGTTTTAAGAAATTCTCTTCTATTCCACCTTTTCCCACTTGAAATATAGGATCTATATTATTTGCTAAGCTTCTTAAATAGCTTCTTTGTTTTGTACTTATCATAAAACTCCTCCTATAATAAAAACTCAAATTCAAAATC
This sequence comes from Clostridium sp. Marseille-QA1073, assembly GCF_054863625.1. Classification (NCBI taxonomy): domain Bacteria; kingdom Bacillati; phylum Bacillota; class Clostridia; order Eubacteriales; family Clostridiaceae; genus Clostridium; species Clostridium sp. Marseille-QA1073. The sequence goes on from NZ_JBSVQM010000003.1 coordinate 111,828, forward strand.
ATTAAGTCTTATAGTGTCACCATCTTGTACTCCCATAGCTTTAAGTTCATCTAGTACACCTTTATTTCTTAAAACCTTATGGAAGTATCTTAAAGAATCTGGGTCATTTACATTAACACTATTAAGTAATCTATCAACAAAGCTTCCTTCTACAACAAATATACCTTCTTCTTCTTCACGTATTGTATAAGTAAACCTCTTTTCCTCAGGTACAAATCTTTCATCATTACTAATTTCAAGCTCTTGAACTGGAATATGGCTCAGCATCTCCGCAGCTTCCTTCATAAGCTCATCTACTCCTTGATTTGTAGCTGCCGAAATTTTAAATACTTTATTATATCCCATTTCATTTAGTTGTTTCTTAAAGCTTTCAAATACTTCTTCATCAAATAACATATCTGTCTTATTAGCAGCTATTATCTGTGGTCTATCCCATAATTTAATACTATACTTTTTAAGTTCTTCATTTATTTTCTTAAAATCTTCAATTGGATCTCTGCCCTCTAATCCTGATATATCTACAACATGTATAAGTAATCTTGTTCTTTCAATATGTCTTAAAAAGTCTAAACCTAAGCCTACTCCTTCTGCAGCTCCCTCTATTATTCCTGGAATATCTGCAATTACAAAGTTTTGTATTCCTTTTAAGCTCACCACGCCTAGATTAGGCTTTAATGTAGTAAAATGATAGTTTGCAATTTTAGGCCTTGCTTTAGAAACTACTGAAAGCAATGTGGATTTTCCTACATTAGGGAAGCCTAGAAGTCCTACATCCGCAAGTAATTTAAGTTCAAGTTTTATCCATCTTTCCTCACCAGGCATACCTGGTTCTGCAAAACTTGGTGCCTGCCTTGTTGGAGTACAGAATTTAGCATTTCCCTTTCCGCCTTTTCCACCTCTGCAAACTACATATGTATCACCAGCATGAGATAAATCACACATTATTTTATCTGTTTCTACATCTCTTATTACTGTACCCATTGGCACATCTATTATGAGATCTTCACCATCTTTACCATAACATTTTGATCCTTCACCTTTGCCTCCATCGTCAGCTATGAATTTTCTATTATAGGAAAAGTCCAGTAATGTAGTCATATTAGGCTCTACTCTTAATATAACACTTCCACCATTACCTCCATCGCCTCCATCAGGACCTCCAAGCGGCACGTATTTTTCTCTTCTAAATGAAACAGATCCATTTCCACCATTACCAGATTTAACAAAAATTTTGGCTGTATCTATAAACATACTTTTTCACCTTACCTTAAATAAAAATTATTCTAACATACATAACTATATTATTTACTAAATTCAATTTTTTATGGATAGTTTATAGTCTTAAAAGGTTTTTCTCTATAAGTCTTATAATATAGTAAAAGTAATTTATTATAAAGTATCTTGTTAATTAAGAATTAAGATTTAAGAATTTTAGATACTTCTTCTCTTATATGGTTTATAATGCACATTATATATACTTCTCCTTTATGAAAGAAGCTTTGAAATGATTTCTTTTTCTATTTCATAGTTTAAAATGCTTTTAAATCATTTCTTTATATCCATAGACAATTAGTCCATAATTCAATTCTCAATTCTTAATTCTCAATTTATCAGTTTAATTCATAAGTTTTTATTCTATAGATTAAAAAAGCACCCTAGCAGGGTGCTTTATCAACTATTCAGCTATTGCAACTTCTACATCGATTGGGTAAACGCTAGCTTTTTTTCTATTTTTGCCCATTCTTTCGAATTTTACAACTCCATCTATTTTAGCAAAAAGAGTATCATCTCCACCTATTCCAACGTTGTTTCCTGGATGGATTTTTGTTCCTCTTTGTCTAACTAGGATGTTTCCTGCAAGCACAAATTGTCCATCTGCACGCTTAACACCAAGTCTTTTAGATTCACTGTCTCTTCCGTTCTTTGAGCTACCTACTCCTTTTTTGTGAGCAAATAACTGAAGGTTCATAATTAGCATAATACTACACCTCCTCTATCTCTATCTTCATATAATCACCGTACGTAAATGCCATACTTATCAATCCAACATGCATAGTTTCAATTAAAACTTGACATCTTTCAATGTCGTCGCTTGTTAGATTCTTTAACGTTAAATTTATAATACCATCATTTATCTCATATTTTGGCTTTAACTTTAAAACCTCTTCCATACCAAGTATGGCGGTTTGTGATATCACCGACACACCACAACAAACTAAATCTATATCTAGATTTTCAGATCGCGGAGCAGCATGACCACTAACAGTAAACCCAATATATGTATCACAGTCTTTGTAAAATTTAACCTTAGTCATAATTAAGCTTCTATCTTTTCAATTACTATCTTTGTAAAAGGTTGTCTGTGTCCTTGTTTTTTTCTGTAGTCTTTTTTTCTCTTGTATTTGAATACTACAACTTTTTTAGCTTTTCCTTGTGCTACTACTTTAGCAACAACTTTAGCTCCTTCAACTACAGGTTTTCCAATTACTAACCCTTCTTCTTTTCCAACTGCTAAAACATTATCAAATTCTACAGTTGCATCAACGTCAGCTTCAAGTTTTTCAACGAATAATACGTCTCCCTCTTGAACTCTGTATTGCTTTCCTCCAGTAAGTAAAACTGCGTACATTAAAATACACCTCCTCAATCCAGTCTCGCCATTTAAGGTACATTTAATAAAAATTAAATGATTTAATAAAACCTATTCTGTGCGGTCTACAAAAGCCATTGTAGCATATCTAAATTTATTTGTAAAGGAATTTTATTCTTTTTATAACAAAGATATAAATCATGAAATAAGTTATAAAATGTTAATAACTATCCATATACCTTACAATTTTCTAGATTTCTTATTTGATTTGCAAATATCAATGGTTCTATTTTGAAAGTATCTAATGCATTAATATAATTTATATATATACGTTTATCCAATGCATTTATATTTTTTATAAAAGTTATTAAATCTCTTTGGATTTCATTTTTATAGAACTCATCTACCTCGATATATATATCCTTGACATTTTGCTCACTATTTAGTCTTTTAATATTATTTCTAATCATATTTTCAATATAACATAATTTTATTTTTACCCCTTTTCCTTTACATGATACACATTCTTCAAAAATATACTCATATATAGATTTCCCAGTTCTTCTTCTTGCAATTTGCACTAAGTTTAGCTCAGTAAAATTATATATAGTAGTCTTGTTTTTATCATCTTTAAAATATCTTTTCAGGGTATTAATAACATCTTGTTTTTCATTATCTTCTATTAAATCTATAAAATCAATTAATATTATTCCACTCAAATTTCTTAGTTTTATTTGTTCAGCTATAGTTCTTGCTGCTTCAATATTTGTGACTAATGCTGTTTTTCTAAGAGATGAGCTTTTTACATTTTTAGCTGAGTTAACATCTATTACATACATTGCTTCTGTTTTTTCAATAACAATATTCCCTCCACTAGGAAGAACTACTTTATTATTTCTAAGACTTAATATTTCTTTTTCAATACCATAATAATCAAAAAGCCCTATTGACCCATCATAAATTTTTATTTCACCTTTATGGTATTTGGAATTTAAAATTTCTTTACAATAATTAAAATCTGCGTTATTATTTATAATAATATTATAGTCGTCACCTGATATTTCTCTCAATATATTCCCTAAGATTCCTTCACTTCCATACAATAAGCCTATATTTTGATAATAAGTAAATTTTTTAACTATATTTTCATATATATTATATAAGCTAGACATTTCTTCTTTTAATATAGATAAGTCTACATTTTGCCCTTTAGTTCTTATGACTACTCCTATGTCTTTAGGCTTATTCAAATTATCTTCTATATATTTGATAAAATTCTTATCCTTTATTTTAGGTGAAAATTGTATTTTATTATGACTATTAGTTATAACGATATAACTTCCTGGTAAGCTAATTGAGTTTATAACTTTAGGACCTTTTTTACCAATTTCCTCTTTTATAACTTCAACTAATACTTCGTCACCTTTTTTTATATTTTTTATATTATCATTTAAATACATGTAGGCATTTTTTTTATAACCTATATCTATAAAAGCACATTTAATAGCCGGTACAATATTTTTAACTATACCCTTATAAATATCAGAAATTTTAGGAAGTTGATTTTGTTCTTCAATGTAACAACCCTTTAATACATTATCTTCTTTCACAGCAACTTTGAGAAAATCTTCTTGTCTTTCAATAAATACTTCTTTCAAAAAACTCTCCTAAAATTTATTAAAAATACTGATTTAGAGAGAGGATTTTTTCATTTTTATATGCATACATATCAATTCTCTCTATATCTACAAAAGAATCTTTTTCTATAGATTCTACTTTTTCTTTTATATAATCGCTAAGTAAACTAGCTGAAAGATTTTCTCTACTACCACAGGCTAATAATGTATTTAATATTACCCTATCCTTTTCAATGCTATAACTAATTTCTTTTATTAATGGTTTTATATCAACTTCTTTTTCACCTTTTTTGCTCTTCTTCACTATATTCCATTGGCTTTCTTTATTTAAGTTCTTTATATCTTCTATTGCTTTATTCACATCTTTAGCTTTTAATTTTATTATATATTTAGCGGCATCAATTATAGCCATTGCTTGAGGCGCCTTAGAGTTTTCCTTATTCTCAACCTTTTTTACATCTAGAAATTTAACACCTCTAGGCGTATTTTCGTTCAAATTCTTTAATATTTGATTTTCATCCATCTCCTCTGTAAATACAACATCCATATACTCTCCTTTGGAATATGAACCTACTGATAAAGGTTGAGCTATAGATATAGTCATATGTGGATTAAATCCTTTAGAATATTCTATAGGCAATCTAGCTCTTCTTATAACTCTTTGAATTGTCCTCATTAAATCTAAATGAGATATAAATTTTATTTCACTTTCCTTAGTGTATTTTATTAAGTATCGCACCTTCAAAGCACTTTCCCTCCTTAAAGCTCACGTTTATACCACATCTTTCACATATTCCTCTACAATCTGGCGTAACAATGGCTTCCTTAGCTTTATTGTTTTCCTTTATTAAGAATTCTTTAGTGACACCTATATCTATAAAATCCCATGGAAGTATCTCTTCATAATCTCTTTCTCTGTAAGCATAAAAATCTCCATCTACATTACAGTCACTCATTGATTCATTCCATGTATCAAAACTAAAGTATTCTCCCCAGCCATCAAAACGTGCACCTTTTTCAAAAGCCTTTATTAATACATCACAAAGCCTTCTATCTCCTCTTGCAAATACAGCCTCCATATAACTTACAGGAGACTCATGCCAATTATATACTATAGCCTTACTTTTAATTGAGTTTCTTAAAGTAGAAATTTTTTCTTTAACACTAGACATAGTATCCATTGGTGCCCATTGGAAAGGAGTAAAAGGTTTAGGCACAAATATAGATGTGCTAATTGTAACTCTTAACCCTCTTTTTCTTATATGCTTTGGAACATTAAAGTATTGTTCTACTACCTTTTCACCTAGGTCTGCTATACCTACAACATCTTCCATAGTTTCATATGGTAATCCTATCATGAAGTATAGTTTTAATGTTGACCATCCTGCTTCAAAAGCATTTCTACTAGACTCTAATAAATTTTCTTCATTAACACCTTTATTTATGATATCTCTCATTCTTTGACTTCCTGCTTCTGGGGCAAAGGTAAGACCTGTCTTTCTGACCTTTTGAATTTCATTAATTAAATCTACAGAGAAAGAATCTATTCTTATAGATGGCAGGGAAACCCCTATTTTTTCTCCTTCATATTTCTTAATTAAAGAAAATATTAAATTTTGAATATCTGAATAATCACAAATACTTAATGAAGTTAATGAAACCTCTTCATATCCGGTCTTCTTAATAATTTCATCTACTTGATTTATAAGTGTATCTGTCTTCTTCTCTCTAACTGGTCTATAAATCATACCTGCCTGACAAAATCTACATCCTCTTGTACACCCTCTAAAGGTTTCTAATGTAATTCTATCGTGGACTATTTCTGTATATGGAACTATAAGTTTATCTGGATATACATTTTCATCAAAGTTATTTATAATTCTTTTCTTAACGGTTTTAGGTACATCATCATAAATAGGTTTAAACTCTTCAATTGTATTATCATCTTTATAAGTTACCTCATAAAGGCTTGGAACATATACTCCTTTAATTTTGCATACTGCTCTTAAATAATCTTTCTTAGATTTATTTTTATATTCTTTATATAAATCTAATATTTCATGAATTACAATTTCACTTTCCCCTAAAACAAAAATATCAGCAATATCATATAATGGTTCAGGATTATAAGCACATGGTCCTCCCATCATAATTATTGGACTTTTTTCATCCCTTTGAGATGCTCTAAGAGCTATTCCTGCCATATCAAGCATATTTAATATATTTGTATAGCTCATTTCATATTGTAATGTAAATCCTAAAAAATCAAACTCTGATAAAGAATCTTTACTTTCTAATGCATATAATGGAATGTTATTTTCTCTTAATCGCTTTTCCATATCAGGCCATGGAGCAAAACATCTTTCACAAAAAGTATCTTCTCTTTCATTAAGTACATAATATAATATTTTACTTCCTAAATGAGACATTCCTACCTCATAAACATCAGGAAAGCAAAAAGCATAACGTATATCAACTACACTTTTATCTTTATTATAAGAATTAAATTCTCCACCTACATATCTAGCTGGTTTTTCAACTTTATATAGTATATCATCGGAAATTTTATTCATTCAAATTCCTCCTTAAGTTAATTACAATACTTTATTTTATCATAAGCTAGGAATATTTCAAAATAAATGTTGATTATATGAAAACTACTTTAACATTTAAAGTATGGGCGAATATTTATTTTTCAAGTCTATATATTTAATTGCTATTATAAATTTAAAGTATAAGTTATTTATTCTCAAAATATTAAACTCTTTTTAAATGTTAAATTAAGGCCTTGACTCTCTATAAATATCAAAGTCTCTATTGATTATAAATTGTTCTAAAGTCATGTTCCCTTGATTCTTTAATCCATTTATTACTTCTTCTTCATAGATAATCTCTAAAACATCCATATTATCGTCTAATACAGTAAAAATATTGTATTTATTTTTATCTACCAAATCTAAGAGTTGAAGTAATGTTAATTTATAGTGTACAGATATACTTTTATTTTCTATATAACCTCTTTTAATTAATTTTTCCCTTTTCTTTATTATATAACCCATAATTACATATACTATCCTTTCTTTTTCCTTTTTAGAAATAACCAAAATAAAAATAGCTATTAAGGCTAAGTTAATATTGGATATACCATAAAGCAAAGTAATAAAGTGAATTATGAGCAATATGTATCCTAAAATTATACTTATCCTTAAGGCTATTTCATTAGCTTTTTTATATAAAAATTTTGTTGTAAGTATATCTCTTAAAACTCTACCTCCATCTAGTGGAAAGGCGGGGAACAGATTAAATATTCCAATCGCCATATTATATTGTAAGAACAAAAGTATATAACTGTTATTTATATATTTATAGACAATATAGCTTATAAGAGCAATTATAAAATTTCCAATGGGACCACTTAATGAAATTATTATATCTTCCATAGGAGAAGCCTCATCTAAGTCTTTCAATTTTAAGGCAGCGCCAATAGGTAATATTTCTATACAAAATCCACTATAACCTAAAATTCTAGCGGTAATGTAATGAATCATTTCATGAATTATCACTATAATAAATCCTAATAAAAGCTTATAGTTTATTCCTATAACAATTAAAAATAATAAATAGGGTATAAAGTATTTACTAAACCGTATCAATCCACTCCTCCTCCAAATTTTTAGGTTACCATATAACTATATACATCTTGCGTTTTTCCCATGTATAAAATTTCAAAATAAAAGGTCTTAGGTTCTGCAGTATCTCCCTTTATTTCACCTATAGTTTCATCTTTTTCTACCGATTGACCTACATTCACATAAATATCAGATAAATTATAATATTTACTTTCTATTCCTTTTCCATGATCTATCAATATATAACTTCCAAGCTTATCATTATCTATCTTTTTAACTCTTCCATTATTACAACTTTTAATATCCATATTCTCGTAAACTTGAAGTTTTAAAATCTCATCCATACTTTTATCCCATTTATTATTACCATAAACTTTTTTTGATGATACAGGTAAAGAATAATCACTTTGAATTTCTTCATCAATTGTTCTTCCACCTACAAAGCCTATTTTAATTTTTTCTATTACTTTTATACTCATATTTTCTATATCTTGAATATCCACACTTTTTACTTTTTCAAGAATAGATTTATAATCATAACTTTTATTTATCATAGTTTTACTTAAATTATAAAATTTAATTGTATACTGATTTTTATATATCTTACATCCTAAAAATACTATGATTAAAAAAATTACTATGGAGAGTTGTATTATAATTCTGTTACCATAATTTTTACGGGACCATGCCCATAGGAATCTACTTCTATTGCTTTCTTTATTAATCCTATTTTTTTGGTAATATGCAGATTTATTTCTAGTTAATGCTGAATAATATTTTTCATATTGTTCACTATAACCTCCCATTTTTCCTCCTTTATAACTTCTTACTTTTCTATTTTATATATATTAAAATACTTGAATTTTATGAATAAAGTTTAAAAAAATCTTAACTTAGATATCTAAAATAAAATAATTAATTAAAGACTAATATATTATTTTATATTAGCAAATAAAAAAATTATGTAGATATTGGCGCCGTCCTCTTTTCACAACAAAAGTAAATAATAAAAATAGCATATAACTTAAATTACTTACAATTTAAGTTATATGCTATTAGTTTAATGTTTTAAGTTTCCTATATATTTTTAATTTTAAATACTTTTCTATCTGCCCTTTAAAGCTTTCATAATTACTTCAGCTGTGCCTAGATTTGTAGCAAGAGGTATACAATGAACATCACATAATCTAATAAGAGCAGTTACATCTGGTTCATGTGGTTGAGCTGTAAGAGGATCTCTTAAAAAAATTATAAAATCCATTTCTCCCTGTGCAAGCCTTGCACCTATTTGCTGATCTCCACCTAAAGGTCCTGACAAAAATCTATGAACTTCCAAATCTACTAAATCAGTTAATAGTTTTCCTGTAGTACCTGTAGCATAAAGTTCATGTTCGCTTAATATATGTTTATATCTTCTTGCAAACTCTATCATATCATCTTTTTTCTTGTCGTGGGCAATTAAAGCTATTCTCATAAAAATTTCCCCCTAGAAATTTATTTTCTTTCTTCTCATACCAACATTTAATATTAAACCTAAAGATATGAAGTTAGTTAACATTGAACTACCACCATAACTAACAAAAGGAAGAGTAATTCCAGTTATAGGCATTACGCCCATGGTCATACCCATATTTTGAATTATAGAAAACATTAGCGCCCCTATTATTCCTGTGCAAATTATACTCCCAGCTACATCCTTTGAAGTTCTTGCTATTTTTATTGATTTATACAGAATAATACCATATAAAGTTAATAGTATTAACGCTCCCATAAGACCCCATTCTTCTCCAATTACTGCGAAAATAAAATCTGTATGGTTTTCAGGAACAAATTTGTACTGCTTCCCATTTAAAAATCCAAGGCCGAAAACTCCTCCAGATCCTATGGCAATTTTTGATTGTAATAGCTGTAAGCCATGACTTAGCTCAAATTGCTCTGGATTTAAAAAAGCAATAAATCTTGACTTCCAATAAGGTTTCATAAGAGGTGAATTCCATAATGCAACTACAGCTAAGAATATACCACCTAAACCTCCTGCAATAGCTTTCCAATTTAAATTTGTTACCACAACTATTCCTAAAACCATAAAAAAGCAAACCATAGTCATCCCCATATCCGGTGCTATAACTATAAGTAACATTGGTATTGCTGCATATATTCCAAGCTTAATAACACTTTTTACATTATTTACATCTCCATCCATATCTTGAATTTGTTTAGCAAGCATTATTATCATACCAAGCTTGGCAAACTCTGAAGGTTGAATTGCTCTACTTCCAATACTGATCCATCCTGTTGCTCCATTTACTTCACTACCTAGTACAAACTCTGTTAAAATCAATAATACAACGCCCCCCCAATAAATAAGAGGTGCATAATTTAAAATTAAAGTATAGTCAATTAATATTACAAAATACATAGCAACAAGCCCTACTATGAGCCATGCAAATTGTAATTTTCCATAATATCCCCCTGCTGCACTATATATATTTACAATGGAAAAAAGAACTAATAGTACTACAGCTATAATTATGCTATAATCCAATCTTTTTATTAATTTATTATTTAGCTTTAAATTCTTTAGCATATTCATCCCTCCAACATAAATATGATTATAACATATTTAATAAAAGAACAAAAGTAATGGTTAATTTCTAATTATTAGTTAAAATCAAACTTTTATGCATAAATAATTCTATAATACTCTTTACATATTAATGTTTATTAAAAAAAGCTATGTATTTAAATAATACATAGCTTTAGGCTATCTATTTTTAATTTTTTTAATAGGTATACTAGCAATTAATGCTGGAGAAGCACCTTCAATTTCTTCAGCCTTTGTAAATTTAACATCCACATCGCTATCATCAATTTCCGCGTAGTTAGATATAACCTTTAATAGATCTCCCTTTATCATTTCTAAAAAATCTGGGGAAAAATCTGCCCTATCATGAATTAATATCAATTTTAATCTATCTGTAGCAATATCCTTAGAAGACAATTTACTTGAAAATATTTTAAACAAATCCATATCTTCCTCCTATTTGTTGCCGAAGAATTTTTTTACTGTAGCCCAGAAGCCACCTTGAGAAGAAGTTTGATTTAATTCTACAAAAGGAACCTCTTCACCTGTAATTCTTCTTGCAATATTTTTAAAGGCTTGTCCTGCATCCGCAGTATTATCTAGTACTATTGGTTCACCTTTATTTGTTGATATAGTTACCTTTCTATCATCAGGTACTACGCCTATTAATTTAATAGCTAGACACTCTTTTATATCCTCAATATCTAACATATCTCCATTTTTTGTCATTTCAAAATTAATTCTATTAACTATAAGTTCACTTTCTTCAAGTCCTTTTGCACAAAGCTTTCCTATAACCCTATCAGCATCTCTAACCGAAGTTATTTCTGGATTGACAACAACTATTGATCTGTCAGCTCCTACTACTGCATTTTCAAAACCTTGTTCAATTCCTGCTGGGCAATCTATTATAACATAATCAAAATCTTCTTTAAGTTCATTAACTACCCTTAACATCTCTTTTATGTCTACATCGTTTTTATCTCTTGTCTGCGCTGTTGGAAGTAAAAATAAGTTATTAAATCTTTTATCTTTTATTAGAGCTTGTTTTAATCTACATCTTTCTTCTATTACATCTAACAATGTGAATACTACTCTATTTTCAAGCCCCATAAGCACATCTAGATTTCTTAATCCTGTATCACCATCTATAACTACTACCTTTTTATCCATAGCAGCTAAAGCTGTTCCTATGTTAGCTGTTGTAGTAGTTTTTCCTACGCCACCTTTTCCTGACGTGATAACAATTGCTTCTCCCATTTATAATACCTCCATTAAATATATTTATTAACTAAATACGGCTCTACGATTATATTTCCATTCTTAACTCTTGCAACTTCTGGATAGGCTGGTTTTATACCATCCTCTGGCGCTCTTGTCATTATATCCGCAATTCTTATAATTTGAGGTTCTAGTGAAAATGCTGCTATAAATGATTTATCATTTCCTGTGCAGCCTGCATGCACACTCCCTCTAATAGCTCCTACAACTACAATATTTCCTGCGGCATATACCTCTGCTCCTGGGTTTATATCTCCTATTATAACTAGGTTACCTGAATATTCATATACTTGTCCACTTCTTATGGTTTTCTTTAAATATTTAGTACGACCTTCATAAATACCATTAAAGACCTTATTTTGTTTTTCATCTATATCTTGAAAAATACAATCTCTTATTAAAAATTCTTCAAATAAAAGATCTCTCAGATTTCTTAATTCTCTATCTGTAAATTCCTTTAATTGAGTTGTAATTTTCAAAGTACATCCTCTATAAAATCTTTTTCCTTTTGATAGCTTTTCAATTAATGCATTGGTCATATCTAGAGAGTTTTTAAATTTTTTCATGTCTATAACTACATTTAATCCCTCTTTATTACCTTTTATTATTATATTGTCTGCATACATAAATACCCTCCAAAATTGAGCTATTTGATATATTTCAACACTTCTAACTAAAATCCTTCTATAATAAGGATATTTTTAAGTAAACTTTAATAATTATAAGTTTATTTTACTCTATTTTCCACATATAATCTAGAATTTTGAAATAATGTATAGGATTTATTTGATTTATAAAAATAAAGCTTAAAATAATGGAGAATTCTCAATTATAGTTAAAATTAATTTATTATAAATTGATTTCTTAAATATATTTTATAAAAGACTTTAATTTTTTAAAATAGCCTTTATGCTAAATTTAGCATAAAGGCTATTTTGTTATTGATTATCATTATTTTGATCTAAAGTATCTTCTTGATTATTATTCTCTGTATTTTCATTATTATTTGTGGTTTTATTATCTGTTGTGTTATTTTTATTAGAATTATTTTGTGTTTCAGGATACATAAATTCATAACCTGGATTTACTTTCAATAATTCTTCTTTAAAATACTCTTCATATATGGCTCTTACTACTGGTCCTGCATATCCTCCATGTCCTCCATCAAATATAATAACACAGGTTACTATCTCTGGATCATCTAAAGGTGCAAAGCCTAAATATACAGCATAGGAAGTTCTTCCTAATGCTTCCTCTTGATTTTGATTAAAAGTGGAAGAACCTGTTTTACCACCATGTGTTAATGGATAACCTATAAAAGCAGTAGCACCTGTACCTTCTGTTGAGCTAACAACATCTTCCATACCTTGTTTTATAACTTCTAAATACTCTGGAGTGATATCAATTTTATCTAACAGCTGTGGTTTAATTACAATCTCTTCTCCTGTTACAGGATCAATAATTTTATCTACAAGCTGCATTTCATATCTATATCCACCATTAACTAAAGTAGCCATATAATTTGTTAATTGTAGAGGAGTAAATTGGTTCATTCCCTGTCCTATAGAAGCATCATAAGCATTAGCAGCAGATTTTTTGTTAGATATAGCATCTGCTATAGAATAATTAATCGCTATTGCCATATTTTTAATATCTTTATCTGTATATTTTTTTTCTTTAAATTCTGGAACAGATTCAATTAAATCTTTAAGAAGTTTTTCCATTTTAGGAACTATTTCTTCTTCTTTTCCTTTAACATCTTTTTTCATTTCTTCTTTTATAGCATCAATTAATACGCTTTTTTTCTCATTAACTTTAGCTATTTCACTTTTTTCTTTATCACTACCAACTTCATTTTTTCTTCTTATATCAATTGGTTTATAATGTGGTGTAGTGTTTATAGAATCTATACCTATAATTAAATAATCAGCTAATTGCTCTACATATTCATTAGCAAACTTATTTCTGCTTGATTCATAGTTATAAACTTGACCAAAGTTTTCTGGTATTTCTATACCAGTTTTAGGTTCTTTATTAGAATTAGGCTCTACCCCTAATCCAAACTTCCATGCATATTTAGCTATATAATCAAGCCCACTTGACTTCTCTCCGCCTTTTGCAAACAATCTATCTGCTACCTCATAGAAGAAATAGTTACAAGATACTTCAAGAGCTTTTCTAATATCAACATCACCATGAGAACCTCCATTTTGATTATATATCCAACATGCTCCCTTATAATCTGAATATCTTTTGTTGTATTCCCCAGCATCATTAACTGTGGTAGATAAATCTATAACTCCTTCTTCAAGTCCAGCTAATCCTGTTAATGGTTTAAATACAGAACCTGGTGGTATTAAAGATTGCGTAGCGTAGTTATATAATGGTTTAGGAAATATGTCATACCTATCTTGTCTATTCTTTGTATTACCTTCTGTTGTAGTATCTAGTGGGAACATTTTATTAAGTAATTTATCTACCTTTTGTTCATAAGAAAGACTAGATAATTCATTCTCATCTAATATCCCTGATATAGATGTAAGTCCTCTTTTTTCAATATATTCTTTTCCCATCTTTTCTAAATCAGAATTAAAATATTTTGATGAAAGTTCTGGCGTAAGTGTAAATATATTAGGATCATATCCTGGTCTACTTGCTAAGGCAAGTATTTTACCAGTCTTAGCTTCCATAACCACAGCTGCTCCTCTTGTAGCATTAGTAGAATCAACGTCATTTACTCTACCTTGTTTTTGAAGGTCAGCCATAGTATCATCCAATGCTCTTTCCGCAACTGATTGTATATTTTTATCAATATTAAGCTGTAAAGTCTTTCCTGGATAAGCTTCAACTTCTCCAAGGGTTTTAACTTTTCTTCCCTGCTTATTTACTTCTATACTCTCTTGACCTTTAGTTCCTTTTAGAATACTTTCAAAGCTAAACTCTAAACCTTGTTTTCCCACTTTATCAGCGCTTACATCATATCCCTTTTCTTCAAATTTTTCTTTTTCCCAAGAGTCTATTTTCCCAGTATATCCTAGGAAAGCTGAACCTAGTTCACCATTAGGATAAGATCTAATAGGCTGAGTTTCTATCATTATACCCGGCAAGTCTGGTTGAAGTTGTTCAAAGATAAATGCAGCTTCTTTATCTAAACTGTTAGATATAACCACCGGTTTATATCCTGAATAACTTTGCATCTTAATGCTATCTAATACAATAATGTATCTTCTCTTATCAGTTAAGTTATAATTTTTCTTGTCAATATCAATATCATAATCTTTCTTAAATTGTTCTTTATATTCATTAAAGAGCTTATTAAAAGCTTCTTCTGCAGTAATCTTTAATAATTCTTCATCTACTTTTTGTAATTCCACATTAGAAAGATCACTTTCGCTTTTTCCCTTATAAAGTTTGTTAATTATATCTCCTTGAAACCCTCTGTCTTTTTTAAATCTAAGCTCCATCCATTGTTTACTTGCTTCATCAACAGCATTAAATTTAAATTCAAAATTCGGCTCAACAGTTATGGGAAATTCATCTACTATAGAAATCTTATTTTCATCTAGGATTTTAAATACTTTTTCCATAGTATCAAAAAAAACTTCTTTACTTTCAGGAGTTTCTGTAAACATCAATGCATAACTTTGCTTACTTGTTGCTAAGACTTCTCCATTTCTATCAATGATATCACCTCTTGGTGCTACCTTAGAAACATTTTTGTAGTGTTTTTTACTTGCTTCTTCCCTATATTCTTCTACCATAACCACTTGAAGAAATAGGAGTCTTACTATTAAAATTGTAAATATCACAGCCATAGTAATAAAAAACACCGTATATCTTGAAAAATTTTTTTCTTTTTTATTGTTTTTTACCATAATACCACTATCCTAAAATCTCCAATCTTTCTTCATAAATTTTTTTTCAGAAAGTTTGTAAACATATCTATATAAAATTATAGATAAAATCATATTGTATATGCTTACATATAGTGCTGTTTGTATATTAACTTTTATCTTTAATAAATAAAATAAGCTAAACATCATAACTCCTTTTAAAATACTAAGAAAAAAAGTTGAAATTATCGGAACAAAGGATTTTTCTTTAAATATGCTTTTACCAATTTGTGCTGCAATATAGCAAGTAAGCATATTAGTAAGCATATTAATGCCTAATCCATTAAATAAATAAATATCTTGCAGTGCACCAGCAAATATACCTAAAATAATTGCCTCCACTGGACCATTTATTATTGAGTAGGAAATTATAAAAACAAATAAAATGCTAGGATAAATAGATTTAATAGCAATAAATGTACTTAATGTATTATCTAACATAGTAAGTCCAATACATATAAAAAATAGTGTTACTACTTTCTTCATTTTAATCACCTAATATTTATATTTAACTTCTATAGTGTCAGTTGGTACTACTATTAATACTTGTTCCAAAGTATTAAAGTCTACAGCTGGCTTTATTATTGCACTTTTCATTACAGCAGCTTTATCTTCCTTTACCTCTAACACAGTGCCTATTTTTATTCCTTTAGGATAAACTAATCCTAATCCTGAAGTTAAGATAGTATCTCCTTCTTTTATCTTAGAGCTAATTGAAAGTCCTGTAATTTCTGCAAGAAATTTTTCGTCATTTCCTCTGTATCCTTTTACAATCCCATCACTTTCTTTAGTTGATAATACGTGTGCTGCAACAGCTATATTTTCATTACATAAAGACTGTACTATCGACCAATTGCTTCCTACAGAAGTGACTTGTCCTACTAATCCTTCTGCTGTAATTGCTACCATGCCTTTTTTAATTCCATCTTTGCTACCTCTATTTATAACAAATCCATCTAAAAAATTTTCTCCACTTAATCCTTTAATATCAGCACCTATATATTTATACTCATTTTTAGAATTAGTGAAATTTAACATATTTCTTAATCTTTCATTTTCACTAGTAAGAATTTCATTTTCCGTTGACATTTGAGATAGTTTAATATTTTCCTCTTTTAACTTCTCATTTTCTTCTTTTATATTATTTATATTAGTAATAAAACTAAAGGAGTTTTTTATTTTATTTCCTATATTATAAACTACACTTTGAATACTATTTAAGGTGTATCCAACACCATTTTCCACGAAAGACATTTTTTCTCTTTGAACACTATATCCAATAAGAAACAAAAAGCATACTGACAGTAGTACAACTATTACTGCCAGTTTATTCTTGAACTTCTTCAAATTTATCCTCTTTTATACATTATATCTATATTATCTAGTGCTTTTCCAGCTCCTATAGCTACACAATCTAGTGGAATGTCAGCTACATTTACTGGCATATGAGTTTCGTGGTAAATTAGTGCATCTATCCCTCTTAACAATGCGCCTCCACCAGTTAACATTATACCTTTGTCCATAATATCTGCGGCAAGTTCTGGTGGTGTTTTTTCAAGTGTAGTTTTTATTGAGTCAATTATAGAGTATACGGGTTCTTTTAATGCTTCTCTAACTTCACTTTCATTGATTTCTGCCACTTTCGGCAACCCAGAAATTAAGTCTCTCCCTTTAATCTCCATAGTTCTTTCTTCTTCACCTAAATCGAAGGCAGAACCTAATTCTATTTTTATTGCTTCAGCTGTACGTTCACCTATCATTAAGCTATATTGTTTTTTTATGTAAGCTATTATTGCCTTATCTAACTCATCCCCAGCAACTCTTAAAGATTTACTAGTTACTATTCCGCCTAGAGAAATAATAGCTACTTCTGTAGTTCCTCCACCAATATCTACAATCATACTACCTGTTGGTTCATCAACTGGAAGTCCAGCACCTATAGCTGCCGCCATTGGTTCTTCTAAAAGACAAGCAAATCTAGCACCTGCACTTTTTGTCGCTTCTTCTATAGCTCTTTTTTCTACTTCAGTTACTCCTGATGGAAAAGAAACCACTATTCTTGGGCTTTTAAATCCATTTTTTGCCCCTGCTTTTTCAATAAAGCTTCTTAGCATTTTTTCAGTAACGTCAAAGTCAGCAATAACTCCATCTCGCATTGGTCTTATAGCTACAATGTTACCTGGAGTTCTTCCTATCATTTGTTTAGCTTCATTTCCTACAGCTAAAACCCTGTTTGTCTTTTTATTTATAGCCACAACTGATGGCTCTCTTAACACTATTCCTTTTCCTTTTACATAAACTAATGTATTAGCAGTCCCTAAATCTATTCCCATATCTCTTGATTTAGCAAAAAATCCCATATACTTTTTTCTCCTTTCGTTTCTATAAAAATGCTCTTTCTTTTAAGCTAACATAAATACCATTCCCAATTATAATATGGTCTAAAACCTCTATGCCTAGTATCTTTCCACATTCTTTAAGTCTATTTGTAATATTGATATCTTCTTTACTTGGAGTAGGATCTCCTGATGGATGGTTATGGCAAATAATTATTGAAGCACTACTATTTTTTATAGCTTCTAGAAATACTTCCCTAGGATGAACAATAGAACTATTTAAGCTGCCAACAGATATATGTTTTACAGATATAACTACATTTTTGCTATTAAGCATTATTAACTTGAGATATTCTTTTTTCAAATACCTCATATCTTCCATGACATATTCTGCTGCTGATTTAGCACTGGTTATTCTATATTCATCGCCAGACTTAAAGGTTTTAAAACGCTTTGAAATTTCTGATAATGCTATAAGTTGTGCTGCCTTAGCTTCTCCTATACCACACAAACTTAAAAAGTCTTGAGTATCACAACTAAGAAGTCCATTTAATCCATTACAGTCTGATATTATTCTATTGCATAAACTTAAAACATCTTCTTTTTGACTTCCTGTTCGCAAAATAATTGCTAAAAGTTCTGCATTAGATAGTGCATATGCACCATATCTAAAAAGTCTCTCACGAGGTCTTTCATTTTTAGGTAAATCCGTAAGTTTAAAATTGTTCAAACATAACACTTCCTTATTAAAGATTTACCCCCATCTCCATAAGTAAAGTATTTAGCCTATTTAAAGGTAAGCCTACCACATTATAATAACAACCATTAATACCTTCTACAAATGTTGCTGCTCTACCTTGTATACCATAAGCCCCAGCCTTATCTAAAGGCTCTCCAGTTTTTACATATT
Organism: Clostridium sp. Marseille-QA1073; assembly: GCF_054863625.1. Taxonomy (NCBI): domain Bacteria; kingdom Bacillati; phylum Bacillota; class Clostridia; order Eubacteriales; family Clostridiaceae; genus Clostridium; species Clostridium sp. Marseille-QA1073. Next base: position 130,688 of record NZ_JBSVQM010000003.1, read on the forward strand.
TCTCTATAGTTTCATCACTAAGTTCTGAAAATTTAACCTCTGTACAAACAGCATCAAATTTCATATTATTAGTTTTTGTATCTAAAACTACTATTCCGGAGTATACTTTATGAGCTTTGCCACTAAGCATTTTAAGCATGATAATAGCATCCTCTTCATTTTTGGGTTTTCCCAATACCTTGCCTTCACTATACACTATAGTGTCACAAGCAATTACAAGAGAATGTTCATTTAGCTTTTCAAGTATATTAAAAGCTTTTCCCTTTGCTAAGTTAATAACATACTCTTCACAATTATTATCAAAGCTTATAGTGCTTTCATCAAAGTCACTAACAATCACTTCAAAATTTTCTGTAATTCTAGTTAAAAGTTCTTTTCTTCTTTCTGAAGCTGATGCCAGTATAATCTTCATAATTGTTCACTCCTAATATTTTCTAAATAATATTATTGCCAATATTACACAAATAATAGACATTAAGTTAATATTGAAATAGATACCAAAAGTTATCCCTATTACTTTTAAGTTTAACAAAAAAGGATCACTTAATCCAATGGAATAAGATCTTCCTAATATATCTAAAAAGCTAACGCTTTTAGATAACACTTCCCCAATGAAACTACCAGAAATGGCTGCCAGTAGTATAACAAAAATGTATTCTCTGGTTTTCCTTTCTGAATTTTTCAATTTATATCCCCCATTTATTTCTTTATCTTATATAGTGTATCATTTAATAAAATGATTAACAAGTCTATAATATAGTTTTTAGAAAAATTTTCTGTTCCTTAATTTGGATTTTAAGGTATCAAACAGGTAAATTTAAAAATGACTAAAAGTCATGTTTTCTCAATTCATGAACCCAGTCATAAATTCACAATTATAAATCGTTTTTCTTCATAAGAAGATTTAAAATTAATTTATTTTTAAATCAACGGAGTTACTTGTATAAAATCTAGCAATGAATTCATTAGTAAAAAAGTATATTTTAAAAATTAATTCGTAAAGAATTAATTTCGACCATAATTAACATTAAAATGCCTAAGAAAATAACTATATTAAATTTTATATTAGGGTTTGCACTTTTTTACATTTATAAATATACAAATAGAACAGGCTATACCTGTTCTACTATTTAACTAGTTATTTTAAACTTTATTAATTTGTTATATATATATATATTCATTTCCTCTGATTTTTTCTTGTCCACTTCCTCTGGAAGAGAAGCTATATAACTTTTTATTTCTTTAACATCATTATATGAACGAGTATCCTCCTTCAAATTTTCTAAAGAAGACACCCACTTTTTTAATTCAGTAGTTTTTATAGATTTAACTTGTGCATCTGATGTTTTATTTATTACCTTTAATTTAGCCTCTATAATTTTACTTAACTCAACTATAGATAAATCTTCATAGGGTAAGGTTATTGCTATTTTATTATTTGGAATCTTATTTCCGTTCAATTTTTCTATAATTTTATCACAATCATTTTCAGTATATATACCTTGATATACTTTATAAGTATTATCTTGTTCTACAATAAAAGGACTACCAAAAGAATTTAGCTGTTTTTTTAACTTATCAGCATTTTCTTTTACTTTAAATACACCACATTGAATTAGTATAAAGTCGCTACTTTTAACATTTTTCTCTGCACCTTTAGTTTCTTCATTCTTCTTTTCTTTTTTTGTTTCTGTAATCTCTTTATTATCTTTTTTTAAATCATCATTAGAAGAAAACTTGTTAAAGAGCATAATAGTTAATAACAATGCAATTAACATTATAATTAAAAGATAAATCAAATTATTATTTTTTTTCTTAGGTTTTATATTATATCTTGTGTATTTCATTTTGTCCCCCTCCTATAACCTATAAATACTTGTCCTTAATTTATATTCATAGTTTATGAGGATTATGATAAAAAACCGACATTACTGCCGGTTTAAATTCTAAAATATTCTTCTTCCACCTACATACCTGGTGGAATAATAATCTTCTCCTAAATCACTTATTATTACCCTTCCAGTTCCTGAAGCTGCATGTATAAATTGACCATTACCCATATATATTCCTACATGAGATACAGAGTATCCATCAGTATTAAAAAATATTAAATCTCCTGGTTCTAAACCTGATCTTGAAACTCCTCTACCGTATCTTATCTGTGAACCAGTATAATGTGGTAAGTCTATACCATAATTGCTAAAAACATACTTTGTAAATCCTGAACAATCAAAAACCTCTGGTCCAGTTGCTGCCCAAACATATGGACTTCCAAGCTTAGTACAAGCTAAATCTACTATATCATAAGCAACCTCTGGTGTAGATTCACTTCCACCTCTAGATAGCCTCTTGTTTTCTAATGTTCTATTTGGAACTTTTATTGTCTTATCTGTTGATAAATTAGCTGAACGTAATATTATTTCATTTTTCTTTTTAGGTGTTTCGGTAGCTTGTACACTTTTGCAATTTATTAAAGTAACTGCAAATATAAACAACATTAAATTTAATAACAGCCCGCAGACTTTCTTCATATTTAACATAAATTTTCCCCCTAAAGACTAATAACTATACATCTTAATAACCTTAAAATAATTGCCTCTAAATTAATATATAACGTTATCATATAATGTTCTAAGGTTAATTACTGTATAATATATATTATATTTAGTAAATTTTAACTTAAAGACATTATAAATTATTAAACTACATCTAGTCAACTTTTTTATTAAGACAAATATTCCTAAATAAGTATATATTTCAAAATAATGTTGTTATATTTTAACTTATAAAAGCATATATTTATAGATTTACTACTTTCAAATCTAATATATAAATTCATAAAATTGTACTATTAAATTATTTAAGTTTACATTAATATGAAATTGAGAATTGGCGATTGACAATGGACAATTATTGATACTTTTCTTTTATAAGAGAAGTTTGGACTTATTCCTTTTAAAAGTGACAAAGTAACTTCTTAATAAAAATATTCTCATATGTGATCTTTTCACAGTATTAGTTTAAATCATTAGTATTGTTCCAAACTATACTGCACCTCAGGGGAATCCTAAAGGGTTTCACTACTGTTCCCCAGAGGTAGAGAACTGGCAATTATATTGCTAGCTAAAAATCTATTTATTAAAGAAATTAATTTGTAAAATTAATTTCCATCATAATTTTCAATTGTCCATTTTCAATTCTAAATTGATTAGAGTTGTAAATTGAGATACTCAAGGATACAGTTATACTTTTAAATATGTAAAAAATAATGAGTAGCATTATGCTACTCATTATTTTAACTATACATAAGAGTTAATCTTACTATTCTTCTCACAAAATTTCTTGCTCTCATGTATGGAACTCCTTTAGACTCTAAAAATCTAAATATACCTGGATTATTTCTTTCTATTCTATTAACTATTCTATCAATTTTTAAATAATTATATCCAGGATATCCTTGTGCTGTTTTTAGATCATTATCTAAAAATCCTAAATTTTCATTTACGTTTCCTCTTAAATCTTCTTCTTCATCAAAAACTTTAAATTCATTATCTTCTTCATCCATAATCCATGGCATAGGTGTTATAAATCCCATAGGATTACCTCTTTGCATTGGCATAATTCCCATCATACAATACATAGCAATGAATTCTTCCATCTCTTTAGACATGTTCGTATTATTCATCGGCTCTATAGGAACAAACTCATATTCTTGAACTGCATTTCCATCAAGATTTCTTTCATTATCTGAATACATTATGATACCCCCATATTTATATTGAAGATCAAAAAATAAATAACTAGAAAATATACTATTCCATTTTGTAAATGGTACCTTAACAGAACTTGCTGATATCAAGACTATTAAGGATGCTTCCCTGCATATTGATATAAAACATTCATTTTATGTTCTTTTACTAGTTATTTTACTTCAGACTCCTTACATTAAAATCTATGCATAATCCTATAAATTAATTCAACATTTTTCTTAATGCAACCATCCTATTATTTACAACTCTCCAATCAATATTATTCATAAAAACCTCAATATATTTTTTTCTATCAATTCCAAAATCAATCATATATGCATGCTCGTAAACATCTAAAACAAGTAATGGATAAGCATTCCATATAGGTCCACAATCATGGCTATCAAGTCCATACACATGGAGTTTTTTATCCATAGGTTCATATGCAAGTACTGCCCATCCCCTAACTGCTAAACCTGCATTTTTAAACAATTTTTCAAAAAAATCATAACTACCAAAACTTTCAAGTATTGCCTCATAAACACATGATGATATACCCTTTACTTCTCCATTCATGTTTTCAAAATAAAGCTCATGAAGCTTAACTCCATCTAGTGCAAAACCTTGAGCTACTAAAAGACTTCTATAGGGACTAAAAGTAGCATTTGTTCCTTCAAAATCCCTTTGTTTCCTTATACCACTCCATATTTTGTTAACATTCGTTACATATCCTTCGTATAATTTATAGTGTTGATCTAATTGATTTAAGCTTATTCCTTTAATATTCTTAAAATTAAAAGTTTTAGGACTTAATTTCTCCTCCATTATACACTCTCCTAAATTATTACTTTATGCATCAATAAATAAATAATCAATCATTAATATTATTTAATTCTTCATATGACTAATTAATCCATTTTAGACGCTCTAATACATTATATTTAATCTATTCCTTTAAAATTCATAAAATTTACTTCTACTAGGATAGAGAAGGAAGTTACTGTATTATTTTTTATATATAATTAAAGCTAATATACTTTAATTGTATATTAGCTTTAAAGAATATCTATAATATCGCCTGCATTATTTTTTAATTTATCTATAGAGTGAACATATCTATTTGTAGTTGCTAAATTTTTGTGTCCTGCAAATTCCCTTACTTTTTCTATAGTTGCTCCCTCTGTTATAGCTAGCGTTATAGCAGTATGCCTGGTAGAATGAACTTTTAAATCTTTATTTATATTTGCATTTTTACAAATTTGCTTAATTATATAATTTAAGCTGCTAGGATTTAATTTTTCCTTTTTTAAGCTATTTTTAGAATGACCTAAGAACAAATATTCATCCCAATTTTTTTTAAAATCTCTATTACTTTTTTCAACATATTGTTTTATTAGATTTAATACCTCTTTTTGAATTTTTATTATATCTTTAATATTACCTTTTCTAGTTATGTTAATAACATCATAACCTCCATATGTAGTTACATCTTTTAATTTTATGTTTATAATTTCTGATTTTCTTAAGGCTGTAGTCAATGCTAATGACATTATAGCCTTATTTCTAAGACCTATTATACTAGAAATATCTATGCTTTGAAGTAAAATTTTACATTCTTCCTTTGTTAAAAATTCTGTGTCCCTATTATTTATAATTGGTTTTTCTTCTTTTAAATTACCAAAAGGATTATATTTTATAAGCTCACTTCTTGTACTATTATCTTGAAATTTTAATAGCCACTTATAAAGTGCACTTAATGATGAAATTTTTCTATTTATAGTAGCAGAAGAAAATTTCTTAGAGCTTAATTCTAAAATGTAATTTTGAGCATCAAATATAGTTACTGCTCTAATATGATTAATTGTTATATCTTCAACATATTCTACTTTAAAAAAATCTTTAATATCTCTCTCATAACTTTTAGCAGTATGTTTGCTTTTATTAGCTTTTAATTCTAAAAAATATCTTATAAAATTTTTATCATTAAATAAATTAGTTATTCTTTGTTGATTTTTAATAATAATATCATTGTTCACATTTATCACCTAATGTCTATAACATAATAAAAACTGCTAACAAACGTCAGCAGCTTTTATTATGTTAATTATTCGAAGCTTTCTATTAAGTCACAAATACTTCCTAACGCCTTTTCTTTATCGCTACCTTTAGCTGAAACAGTAATCTTATAATCTTTATTTATGCCTAAAGATAGTATCCCTATCAAGCTTTTAGCATTAGCGCTTTTTCCATTGTACTCAATATTTATATTTGATTTGAAAGATGAAGCTACTCTAACTAACAGTGTAGCTGGTCTTGCATGTAACCCTTGTGGGTTTTTTACAATAACATCTCTTGATACCACTAGCATCACCTCTACAGTTTATTTAAAACTATCCTATGCTATTTACGAATTTTTCAATTCTATCTAATCCATTTTTAATGTTATCCATAGATGTCGCATAAGATAATCTTATAAAGTTATCAACTCCAAAAGCTATTCCTGGCACAACTGCAACTTTTTCTTTCTCTAATAGTAAATCGGAGAAAGTTAAGGAATCCTTAATTACTTTTCCATCAAATTCCTTACCCAAAACTTTGCTTATGTTAACCATAACATAGAAAGCTCCTTCTGGTTTAACACAAGATAAATTGTTTATTGAGTTAATTCTATCAACCATAAAATCTCTTCTTGCTTTAAATTGTTTTTTCATATTTTCAACTTCACTTTGATCTCCATTTAAAGCTTCTACTGAAGCGTATTGAGATATTGAACAAGGATTTGAAGTTGTATGACTTTGAATATTAGACATAAGCTTAATTATCTCTTCGCTAGTTGCAGCGTATCCTATTCTCCAACCAGTCATAGCATATGCTTTAGAAACTCCGTTAATAACTATTGTTCTATTATACGCGTCTTCTGAGATACTTGCAATTGAAATATGTCCTTCTACTCCATATAATAATTTTTCATATATTTCATCTGATATTATTAGTAGGTCCTTTTCCTTAGCAAACTCAGCAAGTTTTACTAGCTCTTCTTTAGTATAAACAGTTCCTGTTGGATTATTAGGGCTATTTAATATAAAGGCTTTTGTTTTATTTGTTGTAGCTTTTTCTAATGCTTCAACTGTTAATTTGAAAGCGTTTTCTTCCTTAGTTTCTACGAATACAGCTTTACTATCAGCTAATTGAATAAGTTCAGGATAACTCACCCAGTAAGGTACTCCTACTAATACTTCATCTCCAGGATTTAGTATTGCTTGTAACGCGTTTGCTAAACATTGTTTAGCTCCAGTTGAAATTACTATTTGAGAAGGTTTGTAAATTAAATTATTATCTACTTTAAATTTGTTTACTATAACATCTTTAAGCTCTGCTATTCCTGAAGCAGCTGTATATCTTGTCAACCCCTCTTGTATAGCTTTTATGCCAGCCTCTTGAATGTTTTTTGGAGTATTAAAATCTGGCTCTCCTGCACCAAAGCCTATTACATCTATGCCATCTGCTTTCATTTTTTTTGCTTTAGCTGTTATTGCTAAAGTCAATGATGGAGAAATTTGCATAGCTTTATTTGATAATTTCATAGTTACTACCCCCAAAATTTTCTTAATTTTATAAGTTATCTGCATACTCCCCTTCATATTTCAATAAAATGAAGGATATACGTCATATCATCTATAATATATCATTTATTATACTCAGTGTAAATAATTTTATAAGGCATATTTTGACTATTTATCAAAATAAAGATTATATTTTAAAATTAAATTTATATATAAATATATTTTTAACATGAAAATTAAAATATTATGTAAATTAGTTTTTAATTTAAAGTTATTATATAGAATTTCTTAGTAAAAATTAAGAATGAAAAATGAAGAATTATGGTTAAAACCCTACTATCAAAGCTTTCGGAGTTTTTAGAATAAATTTTATCTTAAATTCTTCACTGTTAATTATTAATCCTTAGCTTTTAAGTGGTTAAGTCATTTGTATAGCAAATCTATTTTCAAGAGTATATTTTAAAGTTCCATATTGTATTTATATATGTAAGGTAACCGGATATTTAAATGTGGTTTAAATAAAAAAGACATGGCTTTATAATTCATGTCTTTCTTCTATGTAAATTAATTAGTTTTATCTAGGCTGAACAATTAATCTTATCGCTGTTCTTTCTTCGCCTTCAATCTCTATATCTGTAAATGCTGGAATACAAACTAAATCTACTCCACTTGGCGCTACAAACCCTCTAGCTATTGCTACTGATTTTATAGCTTGATTAAGAGCTCCTGCACCGATAGCTTGAATTTCAGCTGCACCTTTTTCTCTTAAAACACCTGCTAATGCTCCTGCTACTGAATTTGGACTTGATTTTGCTGAAACTTTTAATACCTCCATGATTAACCTCCTATAAGTAAACATTCTATTGTGATAATATATAATTCTACAATAATCAAAAAAATCCTCTTAAATTTTGAATAAAATTAAAATTTCCAAAATTTAAGAAGATTATTTTTTTCATTTTTATTTTAAATTTCTACTTTTTACTATTTTGCATACTCAATAGCACGAGTTTCTCTGATTACATTAACTTTAATTTGACCTGGATATTCAAGTTCACTCTCTATTTTCTTAACAATATCCCTAGCCACTTCAATAGCTCCTGCATCATCAATTTCTTCTGGTTTAATCATAATTCTAATTTCTCTTCCAGCCTGAATGGCATATGACTTTTCAACGCCTTCATAAGAATTTGCAATTTCTTCAAGTTTTTCTAATCTTTTAATATAAGCTTCCAATGTTTCTCTTCTCGCACCTGGCCTTGCAGCAGAAATAGCATCAGCTGCTTGAACTAATACTGCTTCTAAAGATTGAGATTCTACATCACCATGATGAGCTGCTATAGCATTTACAACTATTGGTGATTCATGATATTTTTTAGCAAGTTCTGCACCTATTAATGCGTGTGGTCCTTCAACTTCATGGTCTACAGCTTTACCAATGTCATGTAATAATCCGCATCTTTTTGCCAATGTCGGATCCATGCCAAGCTCTGATGCCATAAGTCCTGCTAAATAAGCAACCTCAACGGAATGCTTTAATACATTTTGACCATAACTTGTTCTGTACTTCAGTCTTCCTAATAATTTTAATATTTCAATATGTAGACCGTGTACACCTGTTTCAAAGGTAGCTTGTTCTCCTTCTTCCTTAATATCATTTTCAACATCTTTCTTAGCTTTTTCTACCATTTCTTCAATTCTTGCTGGATGTATTCTTCCATCTACTATAAGCTTTTCTAAAGCTATTCTTGCAACTTCTCTTCTTATTGGATCAAATCCTGAAAGAATTACTGCTTCTGGAGTATCATCAATAATTAAATCTACTCCTGTAAGAGTTTCAAGGGCTCTAATATTTCTACCCTCTCTACCTATTATTCTTCCTTTCATTTCATCATTTGGAAGAGAAACTACGTGTACAGTAGACTCTGCAACATGATCTGCAGCACATCTTTGAATAGCATATGTTATGATTTCTCTGGCTTTTTTATCAGCCTCTTCTTTAGCCTTTTGTTCAACTTCTTTAATCATAACTGCTGCTTCATGCTTAATTTCTTTTCTTACTTCGTCTAGTAAAATCTGCTTTGCTTCATCAGATGTAAGACCTGATACTCTCTCTAATTCTTCTCTTTGTTTAGTATACAAATCTTGTATACTTGATTCTAATATTTCAACTTCTTGTTGTTTTTTATTTAGATTTTCTTCTTTTTTCTCTAATACTGCACTCTTTTTATCTAAAGATTCTTCTCTTTGAATTGTTCTTCTTTCAAGCCTCTGAATTTCATTTCTTCTCTCTCTAGACTCTTTTTCAAGGTCAGTTCTCAGTCTATGAACTTCCTCTTTAGCCTCAAGTATAGCTTCTTTCTTTTTAGATTCAGCATCTTTTTTAGCTTCTTCTATAATTTTTTTAGATTCTTCTTCTGACTTTGCAATATTAGCCTGTGATATATTTTTTCTAGTATAAACAACAACAAAAATTCCAATGAAAATAACAATTAATACAATACCTATCCCTAATAACATTCTTGTATCCATTGTATGTTAACACCTCCTTTGCTCATTTTAATATCTATTTGGATTGAAAATGAAAGCTAGAAAAGGTGTCATATTTTATTCAATTGGTAGCAATTACATTATGCTAAACCAGTATTTGTATTTATTTTATATTACTTTCTATATAATGTCAAGTTGCTTGGTATGCTACAAACAGGTAAAATATATACTTTTTTATAATATTAAAATTATATCCAATTATTCATATATATATTCAAAATTATTGAAAGATAAAAGAAAAATTTCCAAATAATTGAATTTATTTGTTATGTATCTATAAATATCTCTTCATTGTTATTAACCATCTATTTCTACTATCTTTTAATATAATTATATAACATTTTTATACAAAAATATTAGCTTTAAAAAAATTATACATTGTATCAAAAATTCACTATTATTTTACCATACATTAATTTTTAATATAATATTATTATAAAAATAAAAAAACAAAAGTAGCAAGAAATACCTGCTACTTTTCATTACCTTTTTCTTCTACTAAAACTTCTTCCTTATATAAAGGTAAGTTATACTTTTCTCTTATTCTATTTTCTATTTCTAATCTTAATTCAGGATTTTCTTTGAAATAATTCTTAGCATTTTCTCTACCTTGACCTAATCTTGTATCACCATAAGAGAACCATGCACCACTCTTTTGAACTATTTCCTCCTTAACTGCTATATCTAAAACGTCTCCTTCTCTTGAGATTCCTTCGCCATACATGATATCAAATTCTGCTTGTTTAAATGGAGGTGCAACTTTATTTTTAGTTATTTTAACTCTCGTTCTATTTCCTAAAAATTCATCACCTTGTTTAATAGTATCAACTTTTCTTACATCCATTCTAACTGATGCATAAAATTTAAGTGCTCTTCCACCTGGAGTAGTCTCAGGATTTCCAAACATTACTCCAACTTTTTCTCTAAGCTGATTTATAAATATAGTAACACATTTTGATTTATTTATTGATCCTGCTAATTTTCTAAGTGCTTGTGACATAAGCCTAGCTTGAAGTCCAACGTGAGAGTCTCCCATTTCTCCTTCAATTTCTGCTTTTGGTACAAGAGCTGCAACTGAGTCTACAACTACAACATCTACTGCACCTGAACGTACTAACGCCTCTGTTATCTCAAGACCTTGCTCTCCAGTATCAGGTTGGGAAACTATTAAATTATCTATGTCAACACCTAAGGCCTTAGCATATACTGGATCTAATGCATGTTCTGCATCTATAAAAGCTGCTACACCTCCAGCTTTTTGAGCTTCTGCAACAACATGTAGTGCTACTGTTGTTTTACCAGAAGACTCTGGTCCGAATATCTCTACAATTCTTCCTCTAGGTACTCCACCTATTCCTAGTCCTATATCTAGTCCTAGACATCCTGTAGATATTGAATCTAAATTAAGTACACTGTTTTCTCCAAGCTTCATTACTGAACCTTTACCAAATTGTTTTTCTATCTGTCCCATAGCTGCTTCTAAGGCTTTTAACTTTTCACTATTCATATATCTCCCCTTAAGGGTTCACCATCCTTTCACTTGACGAACATTTGTTCTGTATATATTATACAATATATTATTTAATAGGTCAACTAAAAGAATATAATAAGAAGTTCCTACTCTACAAGCAGGAACTCCCTTTTTATAATTGCCATTTTAAATGTTTTTAATCATTTATCCATTTTAATTACATTTGCATTTTTGTAGAAATAATCTATACCAGATACTATAGTTATTATAACAGCTAACGCCATTGATATCATTGTTATTATTCTAATAATCCAAATATCATAGCTTAATGTTACCAATCCTGCTATTATTGCTACTATTTGTATTACAGTTTTAGCCTTTCCCCAGTTGCTAGCTGCAATTACTATACCTTCTGATGCAGCTAATGTTCTAAGACCAGATACAGCAAATTCTCTTGCAATTATTATCATAGCTACCCACCCTGGTATTACTTGTAACTCAACTAAAGAAACCAGTGCAGAAGTTACTAATAACTTGTCTGCTAAAGGATCCATAAACTTTCCAAAGGTCGTTACTTGATTTCTGCTTCTAGCTATGTATCCATCAAGCTTATCTGTTAATGATGCTACTACAAAGACTATGGTAGCCAAAATTGTTCCTAAAGAAGTATTTAATGCTATAAACACTAAGAATACAGGAACCAATAATATTCTTATCACTGTAAGTTTATTTGCAAGATTCATATGACACAACTCCTATTTAAACAAAATTTTATAGAATAAATATGAATATTTTTACTGTAGAACAACTCCTATTAAATCATATTCTAATGCCCTTATAATCTTTACGTCAATAAATTGACCTATCTTTATATTATTATCATTTTCAATAAAAATTTCACCATCTATTTCAGGAGCCATTTCATAACTTCTTCCAATATACATTTTATCTTCTTTATTTTCTATTAATACAGTGTATATTCTGCCCACTTTATTTTTATTTAACTCCTTAGAAATCTGTTGTTGAAGAGCCATAAGCTCATGATATCTCATTTCTTTTATTTCATCATCAATTTGTTCATCCATATCAGCTGCAGCAGTTCCCTCTTCCTGGGAGTAAGTAAATACTCCTAGTTTATCAAATTTGATTTCCTTAACAAAATCTTTAAGCTCTTCAAAGTCTTCTTCGCCTTCTCCTGGAAATCCTACTATAAGAGATGTTCTTAAAACCACGTTAGAGACCTTAGCTCTTAATTTATTTATATTGTCAGTTATAGTTTTATTTCGTCCTTTTCTTCTCATATTTTTTAATATTTTATCACTTATATGTTGTATAGGTATATCAATATATTTACAAACTTTATCATTACTTGCTATTTCATCTATTATTTCATCTGTCAATTCTTCAGCATAACAATATAATATACGAATCCATTTAATACTTTTAATTTTAGATAGCTCATTTAATAATGTGTGTAGTTTCTTTTCACCATATATATCTATACCATAACTTGTAGTATCTTGTGCAACTAAAATTAACTCTTTATAACCATTTATAGCAAGTTCTTTAGCTTCTTTTAGAATATCTTCTATAGTCCTACTTCTATACTTACCTCTTATACTAGGTATAGCACAATAAGCACATTTGTTATTACACCCTTCAGATATTCTTATATAAGCGGTAGTTCCTCCAGTTGTAACCACTCTTTTCCCAATATTAATATTAGAATCACTATAACTAGTATAGGCTATTTTTTTATTATTTTTTAATACATCTTCTATACTGTCATTTAATTTATCATAATCATTTACCCCTAATATTATATCAAGCTCAGGTATAAGTTTTAAAAGTTCACTTCCATATCTTTGAGTTAAACATCCTGTAGCTATAAGCACTTTACAATTATGTTCTTCTTTATATCTTGCCATTTCAAGTATAGTATCTATAGATTCTTGCTTAGAACTCTCAATGAATCCACAAGTATTTATTATTATAATATCTGCATTATTAGGTTCATTTATAACTTCAAATTTTTCTTTTATATTTCCTATAATAATTTCCGAGTCAATTCTATTCTTATCACAACCTAAGTTTACTACTCCAACTTTCAATTTATCCACTAGTTTTCCTCCTATATTTTTCTTTATAGTATAAGGTTATCACTCTTCATATTCTTCTTTACTTAAAAGAACTTGTCTTGGCTTACTTCCATTTCTTCCAGAAATAATACCTCTTTCCTCCATCTGTTCTATTATTCTCGCTGCTCTATTATATCCTATTTTTAATCTTCTCTGCAATAGAGAGGTAGATGCCTGTTCTGTATCTATAACTATTTTTATAGCCTCATTTAAAAGCTCATCACAATCATCACTTTTAGGCCTAGCCCCTTCTTCTATTTCTTCAATAATGTGATCTTCATATTGATGTTCTTCTACTTGATTTTTAATAAATGTTACCACTCTCTCTACTTCTTCCTCAGATACAAAGGCTCCCTGTATCCTAACAGGCTTTGCTTCTCCTACAGGATAAAATAGCATGTCTCCTTTACCAAGTAATTTTTCTGCCCCTGACGAATCAAGTATAGTTCTCGAGTCTATTTGACTTGATACAGCAAAAGAAATTCTTGAAGGTATATTTGCTTTAATAACTCCAGTAATTACATCTACAGATGGTCTTTGAGTAGCTATAACTAAATGCATACCTGCTGCTCTAGCCATCTGTGCTAATCTTCCTATATAATCCTCGACATCATTAGGGCAAACCATCATAAGATCTGCGAGCTCATCAATTATAATTACTATCCAAGGTAACTTTTCTTCAAGAATACCCTTGTTTGCCATTTCATTATAACCTTCAATATTTCTTACGTTATTATCTGCAAATATCTTATATCTTCTAGTCATCTCATTTACCGCCCAACTTAATGCACTAGCTGCTTTTTTAGGATCGGTTACTACAGGGATTAATAAATGTGGTATTCCATTGTAAATATTAAGCTCAACAACTTTAGGATCTATAAGTAATAATTTAACCTCATCTGGAGAATACTTATATAGTAAACTCATGAGTAAGGTATTTATACACACACTTTTACCTGATCCTGTTGCCCCTGCTACTAGCATATGAGGCATTTTTGTTAAGTCAGAAACAATAGAATGTCCACCTATATCCTTACCTAGGCAAAAGGCTAAATTTTTATTAGAACTTATAAACTCTTCTGATTCAATAACTTCTCTTAAATATACTGGTGTTAATTCTCTATTAGGTACCTCTATTCCTACTGCTGCTTTACCCGGAATAGGTGCTTCTATTCTAACTCCTGAGGATGCTAAATTTAAAGCTATATCATCAGATAAATTAACAATTTTACTTACTTTCACTCCAGCACTAGGTTGAAGTTCAAATCTAGTTACAGATGGACCTTTTGTAACTTGTATAACCTTTGCCTCTACTCCAAAGCTTAAAAGAGTTTCTTGTAACTTACTTGCGCTATTTAATAAATCCTTTTTATCTCCTTTTTTAAGTTGATTATGTTCATTTTTATAAAGTAAATCCACATCAGGAAATTTATATTCAAAGTTTTTAGTACTATTTAAAGTATTAATATTAATTTCTTCCTCTAATTCATTAGTAAAAGCTTTATCATTAATAGAAGATTTTTCTTCTTTAATATTATTTTGTATAGAATTTTTTTCACTTTTACTATTATCATCTATCTCTGTAGATTTTAAGAAATCTATAATTTTTATTTTATGGTTTGTATCAACTTTTGATATGGAACTTTCTTCAATGATGTTTTCTTTTAACTCTTCATTCACAAGTATTTTTCCGTCATTTTTTAACTTATTTTTCTTTGAACTATCTTTCTTATTTATGATTTCTGAAATCATATCTTTAATAGTTATGTCCTTGATTAAAGTTATAGATATTATATATACTGCAATAAAAATTATGTAACTACCTAGTTTTCCAAAAAGCTTATATAGTGGAACTGATAAAAAATATCCTATAATTCCACTATGAAATATGCTACCAGAATTATAGATTTTTTCTACTCCTGCCATAATATTATCTTTTACATAATAATTAGATAAAACAGCCATTTGTATAAGTAATAAACTATTAATAATGAATAAAACTATTCCATAAAATCTCTTAGTAAAAGCAATATTACCACTTTTAATTATATAGCTAGCTCCTATAAATATACAAAAGGCAGGCATTACATATGCACCTAAGCCTATTAATCCTACAAATAATTTATAAATAAATAATCCTATCATACCAGATAATGATGATTGATTTGAAAATACAGTAGAACCTAAGCTAAGTAACATTAATATGCCTATAGTTATAAGTATAATTCCCGAAACTTCCGAGTGGCTTTTTTCATTAGTATATCTCTTATCAGTCTTTCCATTATCTTTGGCCCCACTTCTTTTTTGAGATTTTTTACTCTTTTCTTTATCAACGTTATTTTTAGCCACCGTATCACCTCCAAATTAACTATTTCTACAAATATCATAATATTTCCTTTTAAATAAATCCAATAAAAAATAGGTCAAAATCGACCTATTTTTTATCAATAAGTTCATTTAATTTGTGCAACGCTTGAGATATTCCTCCAACTTCATCAATAATTCCGCATTCAACTGCTTGCTTACCTATTAATATAGTTCCCATATCATTTAATAATTCGTCAGTTTCAGACATCATATTTCTCAATTCATTTGCATCTATTTTAGAAGTCCTTGTTATAAATTCAATAATTCGTTCTTGCATTTTTCTAAAATAGTCAAAAGTTTGAGGAACCCCTATTACTAACCCATTCATTCTTATAGGGTGAACAATCATAGTAGCACTAGGTGAAATAAATGAATAGCTTGAGGAAGTTGCTAGCGGAACTCCGATAGAATGCCCTCCGCCAATAACTAAAGATACCGTTGGCTTCGATAAACTATTTATCATTTCCGCAATTGCCAGTCCTGCTTCTACATCTCCTCCAACAGTATTTAATATTACAAGTATACCCTTAACTTTTTCATCTCTTTCCATTGCTACTAATTGAGGTATAACATGTTCATATTTAGTTACTTTTGTTTGAGGTGATGCCATACTATGACCCTCTATTTGCCCTATTATAGGTAGTATTTGTATACTATCATCGCCACTAGCCACATTAAGTACTCCTAACTCCTTAATATTTTGAACTCCTTCATTAGGTTTTGATTCTTCTTCATTTTTAGTTATCTCTTCACTTTTTATTTTCTTTTCAGTATTTTTATCTGTCATAATCATTCCTCCTAAATATACATTTCTATTTTGTACATTTAGAGGAAATCATATACTTAATTATTATAAATTAAACTCTTTATGAAGCACATTAATAGCCAATTCTGTATATGGAGCTTCTACTAAACACCATATAGTCATATGAGAATCCGCTGTTTGTAGTACTTCTATTTTTTCCTTTGTCAATGTTTTTAAAATTCTAGCCATAACTCCTGGCATACCTCTCATCTTAGAACCTATAATAGCAATTTTACTACAATTTTCAATATATGAGCATTGTAGATTTATTTCATTTGTAATTTCTTTAAATTTATCTAAATCACTTAATGCTATAGTAAATATTTTTTGTTTAGGAAAAACATTGATAAGATCAATACTTATACCTTTTTCTGCTATTATGTCAAACAATTCAACATAGCTATTACTATTATTATCTGCAACGGTAATTTGTACTCTATCTTTTACATGAGTAATTCCAGTAATAATACTTTGTGAATCATCTTCTATATGATTAGTAATAAAGGTTCCATCACAGTCGCTAAGAGTATTTTTAATAACTAATGGTATATTATATTTTTTAGATATTTCAACAGCTCTAGGATGAATAACTTTAGCCCCTTGATATGCAAATTGACATACTTCATCATAACTTATAGCTTTAATCAAAGTAGCATGAGATACTATTCTAGGGTCAGCAGTCATTATTCCATCTACATCTGTATAAATGTGAATTTCTTCTGCTTTTAGTGCTGCTCCTAAGATAGCAGCAGTAACATCGCTTCCCCCTCTTCCAAGAGTAGTTAAATACCCATCTTCACAGATTCCTTGAAAGCCTGCTACTACTGGTATTTTATCCTCATTTAAAAGTTTTAGCAATCTCTCAGTATCTACATCCATTATTGTAGCATTTCCATAATTATTATCTGTTTTAATTCCTGCAAGTCCTCCTGTTAGTGGTATAGCATTAAGATTATTATTATATAACTCATTTGATACTACAGCAGTGCTTATAATTTCTCCACACCCTACCATCAAATCCGTAGCTAATAAGTTATTTTTTTTAAAACTTTCGCTTAATAAACCAAGTAATGTATCTGTAGCATAAGGGTCTCCTTTTCTTCCCATGGCAGATACCACAACAACTGTCTTATATCCTTGTTCTACGGCACTAATTATTTTCTTTGCTACTAACTTTCTATTTCTTTCACTTGAAACAGAGGTTCCTCCGAATTTTTGTATAAGTATCTTCATTACTTCTCCCCCATTTAAATACGAGATTTTTTTAGCACCTCATTATCTACGTCTATTATAATAGTTCGAGAGCCAATTTTCTTTACATACTCCCAAGGTACTTCAATGAGTTCACTACTTTTAAAAAAACTAAAAGTAGCTTTATTATCGTTTAATATTAATAATTTTAATACACCACGTTCATCTATTACAATATCATTATTGCCTAAAAAATTGTATTTATCGCCATCATTAATATTTATAATCTCGTATCTTTCCATTTCGCTTAAATACTTAATATTATCTTCCATAATATCACCTCTTATTATAATTCCCATAGAAATAATTATGAGAATTAAGCTGAAGTTATGCAAGAAAAAAGTATTTACTTAAAACTAAATCTATTATTTTTTTATCTCAATTAGATTATCTTTATAAATTTCTTTTAAAAGCCTTATGTCTTTACCTACAAAAGCACTACTTTGTATGCCTTTTCTAAAAGTAAGCTCCTTAACTCTTTCTACACTGCCCATATCAATTTTATCTATTTTCTTAATTACATCACTTGGAGTGTTTATTTTATTTAAAAATAACACAGATTTCCCATTACTAAACATTCTACTGCTAGTACTTTCAAGTCCTAAAATATAATTTCCTTTTAATTGTTCTTTACTTTTTTGAAGTTTTTCATTAGTGATATTCTCTTTTGAAAATTTATTAACTTCATTAAGTATAACATCAATTGCCTCTTTAATATACTTAGGATTTAATCCTGCATATACATTTACAAGACCATTATTTACATGAGAAGACATATATAAATATATAGAATAACAAATTCCTAATTCTTCTCTTATCTTTTGAAAGAGAATAGATGCAGCTCCTCCACCTAATATATTAGATAATAGTATTAATGTATATAAATCATCGTCACCTATTCTTAGTCCCGGCATTCCTAGATTTATATGAAGTTGCTCTATATCTTTACGTCTAAAATAATTATTATTTAATATCTTCGGCGTAGAGTATACAGTTATATTTTTATCATCATATTGCCAGTTTCCAAAATATTTCTCTACAATTTTTTCTATGTTTTTCATATCTATTTTTCCACATATAGATATAACACAATTTTCTGGTATGTAATGAGATTTTAAATATGAAACTATCATTTCCTTATTAAAAGATCTTACTGTATCCTCAGTTCCTAGTATAGGAAGTGAAAGCCCATCATTTCCCCAAACAGCCTCAGCATGTAAGTCCATCAACACATCTTCTGCACTATCCTCACTCATATTTATTTCTTCAATTATAACACCTTTCTCCTTTTCAATATCTTCTTCATTAAATAGACTATTAAAAAGCATATCAGATAATAATTCAAGTCCTAATTCTAAATGAGTATCTAAAGTTTTAATATAATAACAAGTAGCTTCTTTACCTGTAAATGCATTTATTTGACCACCTACATTTTCAATATCCTCTGCTATTTGTTTAGAGTCTCTATTAATAGTACCTTTAAAAAGCATATGTTCTATAAAATGAGATACTCCATTATTAATGCTATTCTCATTTCTAGAACCATTTTCAACCCATAATCCAACTGACACAGAGTTAAAATGCTCTATATTTTCTACTACCACTTTTAATCCATTATTTAAAGTAAACAAATTATACATTTCATCTCTCCTTATTGAAGATATTTCCTTTAATATACCAATTCACAATGTAAAATTCACAATTAAAATTACTCCTAATTATAGATTTAACATTTAAAATAAAATAACTAGTCAAAGATGGAGCTAATATTTTGTGCCAATCAAGAAAAATGGTTTTGCATATAGTTATCATAATTATGTTCAGTTAAACGTAGACGCAATATAACACAAAATAACCTACCATAATGGCTAATTATTCTTTTTAAGATGCCTATATTTTTTAGGCTTTATTATGTCAATTAATTTATAAATGATTAATTATTTCTTTAATTATATATTATGAACTATTCATTGCAAATTGAATATGTTTAAATTTAAACCTAAAAGTAACATTTATTTTAGTTCTAAATTAAATTTCTAAAATAATAGTACTATTTATATATTTTCTTCAATTTTTCGTATAAATATTAGTATAATATCAATTATTTATTAAAAAGTACAGTAAAAAATACCCAAATATAAAAAGCACTTTAAAAATATAATATTTATATAAAAACTTAAAATAAAAGTTTTTGAGTGTAGATTGTTGAAAAAAGATTTCTATCTCAATTCTTAATTATTTATTTTTAACTTTACAAATAAGCAAATTAAAAAAATAAAAAGGCATTATGCCCTTCTATTTGTTATTACTTATCAATTTTATCTTCTTCTGTTTCTTTAATAGCATCTTTTCTTGAAAGATTAACTCTTCCTTGATTATCTATCTCTGTTACCTTAACTAATATCTCGTCTCCTACAGAAACAATATCTTCTACCTTGTTTACTCTTGCAGTATCTAGTTTAGATATATGAACTAAACCTTCTTTTCCAGGTAATAATTCTACAAAGGCTCCAAAAGTAGCAATTTTAGTTACTTTACCAAGATAAATTTCTCCTACTTCAACTTCTTTAGTAAGTTCTTTTATCATTTTTAAAGCCATATTTGCTCCAACACTGTCATTAGACATAATAACAACCTTACCATCATCATTAGTATCTATTTTAACACCAGTTTCAGCTATAATTTTCTTTATAGTTTTTCCACCTGGTCCTATGATATCTCTAATTTTATCTGGATTAACATTTATTGTATATAATCTTGGTGCATATGGTGATAACTCTTGTCTTGCTTCTGGTATACATTCTTTTATTTTATCTAAAATATATAATCTAGCTTTTCTAGCATTTTCTATAGAAGTTCTTATACAATAATCAGATAATCCTTTTATTTTTGTATCTACTTGTATAGAAGTTATACCTTTTTCAGTTCCTGCAACTTTAAAGTCCATATCTCCAAAGAAGTCTTCAATACCTTGAATATCTGTTAACACTTCTTCTTCTGATAAATCTTCACTAGTTATTAATCCCATAGCTATACCTGCTGCTGGTCTTTTTATTGGAACCCCTGCATCTAATAATGCTAATGTACTACCACATACACTTGCCTGAGATGTAGATCCATTTGAACTTAATACCTCAGATACTAATCTTATAGTATATGGAAAATCTTCAATTGAAGGAATTAATGGTTCTAATGCTCTTTCTGCTAAAGCACCATGTCCTATTTCTCTTCTTCCTGGTCCACGTAGTGGTTTAACCTCTCCTACACTATAAGCTGGGAAATTATAATGATGCATATATCTTTTAAATTCTTCTTCTCCAAGGCCGTCAATTATTTGAACATCTCCAAGTGCACCTAGAGTAGCAACGGTCATTACCTGAGTTAATCCTCTTGTAAATAATCCTGTACCATGTGTTCTTGGAAGTAATTCTGTTTCACAGCTAATTTTTCTTATTTCATCAAAACCTCTTCCATCCGGTCTTCTCTTGTCATGAAGAAGCATATACCTAACTATTTCTTTTTGAAGATTATAAACTGTTTCTGATATATCAGACATTTTATCTTCATATTTTTCTCCAAAAGCTTCACTAATTTTTTCTTTAATTTCTGAAACCTTATTATTTCTTTCATCTTTATCAGTAGTATACATTGCATCTTTTAACATATCATATGCAAAGTTTCTTATGTCTTCTTCTAAATTTTCATCAATTTTGTGTATCTCTGGAGTTACTTTTTCCTTTCCAAACTTCGCCATAGCCTCTTCTTGGAATGCAACTATTTTTTTACACTCTTCAAATCCAAAGTTTATAGCTTCTATCATTGTTTCTTCTGGAATTTCATCTCCACCAGCTTCTATCATCATAATTCTTTCTTTAGTTGCACAGACAGTTAATGATAATGTACTTTTTTCTCTTTGAGCTACTGTTGGATTTATAATAAATTGTTCATCTACTAGACCAACAGATACTGTTCCTACAGCATCAGTAAATGGTATGCTAGATAAACATAATGCCATTGATGCAGCATTCATAGCTAATATTTCTGGAAGATTATCTTGTTCAACAGATACTACTGTACAAACTACTTGAACATCATTTCTATACCCCTTTGGAAATAGAGGTCTTATAGGTCTATCTATAGCTCTTCCATTTAATATTGCCTTCTCAGATGGCTTACCTTCTCTTTTGATAAATCCTCCTGGAATTTTTCCTACTGCATATAATCTTTCTTCATATTCAACACTTAGAGGGAAAAAGTCTATTCCATCTCTTGGTTCTTCTGAAGCGTTTACATTAACAAGTACTACTGTATCTCCATAATTCATAAATATTGCACAGTTTGAAAGCATTCCAACTTTACCATATTCAACTTTCATGGTTCTTCCTGCTACAGTAGTTTCTAATGTATTAATCATAGTTTTGCCTCCTTTCAATAATTATTAATAGTATTGTCAAATATAATTAGTTATATTTACCTAAAAAATATAAGTTAAAATAATAGAGCGGCTTAGCCGCTCTAACTATTTTCTTATTCCTAACTCAGCTATTAAAGCACGGTATCTTTCGATATCTTGCTTCTTTAAGTAATTTAAAAGTCCTTTTCTTTGTCCAACCATCATTAAAAGACCTCTTCTTGAATGGTGATCTTTTTTGTGAACTTTTAAGTGCTCAGTTAACTCTTTTATTCTCTCTGTTAATAAAGCAACTTGAACTTCTGGTGATCCTGTATCTCCTTCAGTTCTAGCGAATTTTACCATTATTTCTTGTTTTTTAGCCTTATCCATGTTAAAAACACCTCCGATTGTAATATCCCCTTGTCCCAAGTATACCGTTGGCAATTCAGTAAACTTAGCATAAGGTTCAGACCAATTATAGCAAATAATTTTCTTTTTGTAAATTATTTATTATAACTTTCTTTTAAAATTAACTAGTTTATATATAGGACTTCTTAATATAAATTTAATTTGTAGAATATTTTTAATTCCATAGTAAAAATTCTTCTTTATGGATAAAAAATGAAGAATTATGATTAGAACTTTAACGCTAAAGCCTTTGAAGTTTTTTAAATAAATTTTATATTAATTGCCTATATATCTAACATATTTTGATTTTTAACAAATTTCTTATCTTTATTCAATTGAGCTATTAATTCTTCTAAAGAATTAAAACTTTTTTCTTCTCTAATTTTATGTAAAAAGAATATTTCTACAGATTCTCCATATATATCTTCATGAAAATCTAATATATTTGTTTCAACACAAAGCTTTTTTCCTTTTACTGTAGGATTATATCCTACATTAGTCATAGCTTTATAAAGCCTATCTTTATATTTAACCAAACTATAATAAACTCCACCTTGAGGAAGTACAAATTTTTTATCATAATCTAAATTTATAGTGGGAAATCCTATAGTTCGTCCTATCTGTCTACCTTTAATAATCTGCCCACTTAACATAAAAGGCCTTCCTAGCATTACATTTGCCTTTTCAATTTCTCCCTCTTGTATATAGTTTCTTATTTTAGAACTACTTATTATTTCATCTTTTAATTTAACAGGCTTAGCTACATAAAGTTTAAATCCTAAAATTTCACTGTACTTCTTTAAAAGTTCAACATCTCCTAAATTCTTATATCCAAATCTATAGTTAAAACCTACAATTACACCTACTGCATTATAGCAATTTACTAAGTTTTTGATAAAGTCTTCTGGACTTATTCTCAT
This sequence comes from Clostridium sp. Marseille-QA1073, assembly GCF_054863625.1. NCBI lineage: Bacteria > Bacillati > Bacillota > Clostridia > Eubacteriales > Clostridiaceae > Clostridium > Clostridium sp. Marseille-QA1073. The sequence continues at coordinate 154,303 of NZ_JBSVQM010000003.1, forward strand.
AAAATTATCATCAAAGGTAATAAAATTTATCACATCTACTCCTAGCTTTTCTAAAACCTCAATTTTATGATCATTATCCATTATAAGCTTAGGTGCAACATCTTCATTTATAACTGTTAAAGGATGATTCTCAAAGGTACATACCATTGTTCTAGCATTAACAAAATTTAAATTCTCTTCTTTATTTCTATTATACTTCTTGGCCATCTCTATTGATTTTTTTATAAGAGACTTATGGCCAAGATGAATTCCATCAAAACTACCTAAAACTATAAAGGTAGGGAAATCTAACTTCTCATTAAAATTATCCTTTATTATCTTCATACTTATATCCTCTAGATTAAAACCTTTATCAATTTAAAACCTACATCATTTTTTCTACCTATTCCAACTAAGTTGTTTTCTTCATCATAAACTCTGTAAATTTCATCTTTCTCTATCTTTGATGTAAAGCTTTTATCCTTTAATATGACACCATTAAGAAGAAGAGTTTTAAATTTAATATTAGCTACTACCTTAGGATAGTTTAAAAAAGCATTTTCTATAGGAATAATATAATCATATATATTTTCCTTATTTAAAGATTCTATATTTATACTATTTTCTTTAGTAAATTTACCTGTAGCTGTTCGTTCTAATGCACTCATCATAGCACCACAGCCTAATTTTTCTCCTATGTCATAACATAAACTTCTAATATAAGTACCTTTAGAGCAGTTTACTTCCATCTTTACATAAGGAAGATTAATTTCTAAAACCTTTATATCATGTATAGTTACACTTCTAGCTTCTCTTTCAATTTCTATACCTTCTCTTGCAAGTTCATAAAGCTTTTTACCATTTACTTTAAGTGCTGAATACATTGGTGGAACTTGTTTTATGTCTCCTTTAAAAGAATATACAGCTTCCATTACTTCTTCTGCCGTAACATTCACATCACACTTTCTTATTACTTTTCCCTCAATATCATAAGTATCTGTTACTTCTCCTAGCTTTAATTCTGCAACATAAACCTTATTATTTTCCATAATGTAATCAATAGCTTTAGTGGCTTTACCTATACAAATAGGTAAAACCCCACAAGCTTCAGGATCTAAAGTTCCACAATGACCAACTTTTTTTTCATTGGTAAGCTTTCTTATAATTCTAACTACATCAAAAGAAGTGATTTTTGTTGGCTTATAAATATTTAATATACCAAAAATATTTTTTTTATTAGAAATATCTTTATTTTCTCTATCTAAGTTCATTATATCAACTCTTTTTCTAATATAGTTATTAACTTCTCTTTTATAGTTTGTATATTACTTTCTGCCACAAAGCCTGCTGCTCTAATATGTCCACCACCATTAAAGTCCTCTGCAACTTTTCTTACATCAACCTTATTTTTTGAACGTAAGCTAACTTTAACACCATCTTCCGATTCCTTAATCAGTACTGTTACTTCTGCACCTTCAACTTTACTTCCAAATGCTATTAAGTCAGATGTATCTGAGCCATCTAGATCCAGTTCCTCTAATATTTTATTAGTAAGTTCCATAAATACAACTTTTTTATTACATTCTAAAGTCATAGTTTCTATAACTTTTCCATAAAGCTTAACTTTATTAAAACTTTTATTATCAAAAATAATTCTATGAATCTCACTAAAATCAATACCTGTATTTATTATATCCCCTGCAATGTTATGAGTATCACTAGTAGTATTAGAATGTCTAAAGGAGCCAGTGTCGGTTAATAATGAAGTATATAATGCTACTCCTATTTCCTTAGTTAGGTTTATATCTAGTAGCTTTAATATTTCATATACAATTTCTCCTACCGCTGCCGCATTAGTATTTACATAGTTTACATCTCCATATAATTCATTTGACATATGATGATCCACATTAATTAACGTATAATCCCTATCTTTTAAAAGAATTTCTGCATTAATTCTTTTAAAATCTCCACAATCTAATACAATGACTAAGTCTGTATCTTGTTCTACATTATAATTTTCACCAGTTATCTCTTCTGAACAAGGTAAATAAGTAAATGTTTCAGGAATAGCTTCCTTACAAAGAATAGTACAGTCTTTTCCTATACTCCTAAGTGCTAAAGTAAGTGCTGTACTACTTCCTAGAGAATCACCATCTGGAGAAGTGTGAAAGGTAATAGCAATTTTTTTACTTTCTTTAATTTTCTCAATAACATTATTTATTGTCATTGCTATTTTGCTCCTTTATTTGCTCAAGTAATGAATCTAAGTGTTGTGCTCTATCAAGGGTATTATCTAACTCTATAATAACTTCAGGTATATGTCTTATTTTAACATTTTTAGCTATTTCTTTTCTTATAAATCCTACAGAACTTTTAAGAGCTGAATAACTATCTTCTTTTTCTTTTTCACTACCAAAAATACTTACATATATCTTTGCATAGCTTAAATCTTTGCTTACATCTACATCAGTTACGCTTATCATTGCAGTTAATCTAGGGTCTTTTATTTTATTTTGTATTGTGTTACTTACGTCTCTTTTTATTTCCTCGTTAATTCTACCGCTTCTATACTTTGTCACGTAACTCACTCCTTATGTTTATATTTGTTTAGGTTTGATTTCCTCCATAGTATAAGCTTCAAGGATATCTCCTTCTTTTATGTCATTGAATTTCTCTATACTTAAACCACATTCAAAACCAGCTGCAGCCTCTTTAACATCATCTTTAAATCTCTTTAATGATGCTAATGTTGATTCAAATATAACTATACCTTCTCTTAAAATTCTTACACTTGAATGTCTAGTAATCTTTCCATTTAGAACATAGCATCCTGCAATTGTACCTACATTAGAAATTTTATAAACCGCTCTTACTTCTACTCTTCCTTGTATAACTTCTTTATACTCTGGATCAAGCATTCCCACCATTGCAGATTTAATATCTTCAATAGCGTCATATATTATTCTATAAGTTTTAATTTCAACGCTTTCTTTTTCTCCAGCAGCTATAGCATTTCCATCTGGTCTTACATTAAATCCTATTATAATTGCATTAGAAGCTGATGCTAGCGTAACATCTGTTTCAGTTATAGCTCCAACACCACCATGGATTACCCTAACTTTAACATTATCTGTTGAAAGTTTTTCTAGTGATTGTCTTATAGCTTCTACAGAGCCTTGTACGTCTGCTTTTACTATGACGCTAAGCTCTTTAACTTTTCCCTCTTGAATCTGGCTATATAAGTTTTCCATAGAAACTTTGTTAGATGCTGTAAAGTTTTCTTGTCTTATTTTTTCTTTTCTCTTATCTGCCATGTTTCTAGCTGTTTTCTCATCTTTAACAACATTAAATCTGTCTCCAGCTGCTGGAACCTCAGATAGTCCTAAAACTTCTACTGGTATTGATGGTCCAGCAGATTTTATTTTATTACCTTTATCATCTATCATAGCTCTTATTCTTCCATAAGTTGTTCCTACGATTATTGAATCTCCAACACTTAATGTTCCATTTTGAACAAGTAATGAAGCTACCGGTCCTCTACCTTTATCAAGTTTAGCTTCTATAACTGTTCCTTTAGCCCTTCTTTCTTTATTAGCAGTTAGCTCTAACATTTCTGAAGTTATTACTACCATTTCCAGTAATGTATCAATACCTTCTCTTGTATGAGCAGATACTGGAACACATATTGTATCTCCGCCCCAATCTTCAGCAATTAATCCATGCTCAGTTAACTCTTGTTTAACTTTGTCTGGATTTGCTGATGGTTTATCCATTTTATTTATAGCAACTATCATTGGCACATTAGCTGCTTTACAGTGGTTAATAGCTTCAGCAGTTTGTGGCATTATTCCATCATCTGCTGCAACAACTAATATAACAACATCAGTAATTTGTGCTCCTCTAGCTCTCATTGCAGTAAAAGCTTCGTGTCCCGGTGTATCAAGAAAAGTAATCTTTTCATCATTTACATCAACAGTATAAGCTCCTATATGTTGAGTAATTCCACCTGCTTCTGTAGCAGTAACTTTAGATTTTTTAATAGCATCTAATAATGAAGTCTTACCATGGTCAACGTGTCCCATAACAGTAACTACAGGTGGTCTTTTTTCTCCATCTTTTTCTTCCTCAAAGTTATCATCTATATCTACTTCTTCACCAAGTTTTCCTGCTTCTTCTTCTTTTAATACTGCCATTGAACCAAACTTTTCAACAACTTTTTCAGCAATGTTAAAGTCTATTTCTTGATTCATATTAGCCATAACACCTAAGAAAATTAATTGTTTAATAACTTCTACAGGTGATTTTTTAAGCTTTTCTGCTAAATCTTTAACAATTATAGTTTTTTCCATCTCTATAACTTCGTCTGGTGTTGATTCTGAATCTAAATCTTCTTCATCCCTATTTCTCATCTTGTTTTTATTTTTTTTCTTATTTAACTTATTTACATTCTCATTTTCGATATTTTCATAATGCTCTATTGTTTCATTTGTATTTGCTTTTTGATCTGCAAATAATTCTTTAATAAGCTCAGCATCTTCCTCATCTATCACACTCATATGATTCTTAGCCTCTATACCAAACTCTTCGAAAAGCACTGTGATTAAATCTTTACTTAAAACTTCTAACTCTTTAGCTAATTCGTATATTCTTACTTTCGCCAAAGCTTTCACCTCCGAATTTGTATGTTATTATGCTATTGCCATAAATCAATAAGTTTTTCACTCATATTTTTATCTTTTACACATAATACATTTATTTCTTCTCGTCCTAAGGAAATACCTAATTGAAATTTAGGCACATTCTCCAATAAAGGAATCTCTCTATCACTACAGTATCTTTTAAATTTATCCTTAGTATTTTCTGAACACTCTAGTGATAATATTACAAGATAAACCTTTTGTTTTTTTATCGCCTCTTCACATTTATTATATCCCTCTATCAAATTCCCTGACTTTTTAGTAAGTCCTAAAAATTGATAAAACTTATTGGTCATATCCCATCTCTTCCTTTAATCTTTCAAATATATCATCACTGATTTTACCTTCAAGATTTCTCTCTAACCTTTTTGCTTTTACGGACTTTTCTAAGCATTCTATATTTTTACAAATATATGCTCCTCGTCCTGGCTTTTTCCCAGTAGTATCAATAGAGATCTCTCCTTCTTTATTTCTAACTACTCTTATAAGCTCTTTTTTAGGCTTCATCTCCATACAGCCAGTGCACATTCTTTGTGGTATTTTTTTCACCTTCATAGATATCACCTACTCTAGAATTTCATTTATCTCAGTTTCTTCATTAACGTCAATAACATCTAAAGCTGTGTAAGCTTGAGATTTGCTTTTTATATCAATTTTCCATCCAGTTAATCTTGCTGCTAATCTTACGTTTTGGCCTTCTTTACCTATAGCAAGTGATAACTGGTTATCATCAACTACAACTTTAGCACTTTTATTTTCTTCATCTACTTTAACTTCTAAAATTTTAGCTGGGCTTAATGAATTAGCAATATATTCTTCAGGAAGCTTGCTGTATTTTATAATATCAATTTTTTCATTTTTAAGTTCATTTACAATGCTTTGTACTCTTATTCCTTTAGGACCAACACAAGCACCCATTGCATCAACATTTTCATCTTTTGAATGTACAGCTATCTTTGTTCTTGAACCTGCTTCTCTTGATATACTTTTAATCTCTACAATACCACTATATATCTCTGGCACTTCTCTTTCAAATAATCTCTTAACTAAACCTGGATGAGTTCTTGAAACTACTACTTGAGCACCCTTTGTAGTATTTCTAACTTCAACTATATATAAACTAAGCTTTTCATTGAAAACATACTCTTCTCCAGGCATTTGTTCATTAGGTCCAAGTACTGCTTCTATTTTGCCTAAATTAATAAATACATTTCCTCTATCTTTTCTTATTACTGTTCCTGTAATTATATCATATTCCTTTGCTATAAATTCATTGTATATGATATTTCGTTCTGCTTCCTTGATTCTCTGTATAACAACTTGCTTTGCAGATTGCGCTGCTACTCTACCAAACTGTCTTGGAGTAACCTCTATTTCTGCTATATCTCCTATTGTATATCTTGGGCTTATTTCTTTAGCTTCTTCTAATAGAATTTCACAACTTTCATCGTAAATCTCATCTACAACTTCCTTTTGTGCGTAAACATGAATTTCACCAGAATCTCTATTCATTGTAACCTTTACATTTTGACCGCTATTTGGAGAATTAGCATAGTTCTTTTTGTATGCAGCAACTAATGCATCTTCAATTGTGCTAAATAATACATCTTCACTTATTCCTTTTTCTCTTACTATCTCTTTAAGTGCGTCTATAAATTCTTCATTCATCTCATTATCCTCCTATAACGTCGGATTTAAATTCACTACTGATACTTTGTCTCTTGGAATCGTTACTGGAGCATTATCAATTTCAATCACTAAATTTAAAGTATCAAAGTCTTTTAAATTTCCTTCATATTTTTTCTTTCCATTTAATAAACTGTTCAAAATAACTTTTACATCTTGATTTAAATACTTCTCAAAATGAGCTTCTGTAAATAATGTTCTAAATACTCCTGGAGAAGAAACTTCTAAATTGTATTCATCTGAAATTGGATCTTCAATATCTAATATGTCACTAATTTCTCTGCTTACTTTCTCGCAATCAGAAAGAGAAATTCCTTTTTCGTTATCTATATAAACTCTAAAAATATATTCCCCTGCTTCTCTTACATACTCTAAATAATAAAGCTCACAATTATTTTTCTCTACTATAGGCTTTGCAAGAGATGTAAGTCTTTCAACTAATGGGCCATTTTGCATAACTACTACCTCCTTATTTAATTTTTGTTTAGTTTAAATCTAAAAATATATAATAAAACGCAACGAATAGATGTTGCGTTTTTAATAAATAGAGAGTAGGCAAAACCTACTCTCTCCAACTAAATTTGTCATAACTCACTAAACTAACCAAAATTATATCATAGTTTAAGCTTAATTTCAAGTAAATTGCCATCTTAAAATAAGCATAATTGATTAGTTTCTGGTAAGCCTTCCAAAGCACCATGATTATCTAAGGCTTCAATTACTGTTTTAGAAACTTTACTTCTAATTCGTAAATCTTCTTTGGAGATAAATTCTCCATCAGCTCTAGCTTCCATAATACTCTTAGCTGCATTCTGCCCAACACCTTGAAGTCCACTAATAGGAATTCTAACCAGTTCTCCTTCTATGGTAAATTTAGTAGCATCAGATTTATATATATCCACTGGTAAGAATTTTATACCTCTTTTATACATTTCGTAAGATAATTCTAATATGGTGAGTAGTCCTTTTTCTTTAGGTCCTACATTATTTCCCAAAGCGTTTATCTCGTCCATCTTAGCCTTCATAGCTTCTTCCCCTTTAATTACTATATCTCCATCAAAATCGTCTGCTCTTACAGTGAAATAGGTTGCATAGTAAGCTTTAGGATAATACACTTTATAATAAGCTATTCTAACTGCCATCATAACATAGGCCGCCGCATGGCCTTTAGGAAACATGTACTTAATTTTTTTACAAGATCCTATATACCAATCTGGCACATCATGCTCTCTCATTATTTTTTCATGCTCCTCTGAAAGCCCTTTACCCTTTCTAACTTTTTCCATTATAGTAAATGCAGTCTTAGGAGGAAGTCCTTTATATATTAGATATACCATAATGTCATCTCTTGTAGCTATACAATCTTTAAGTGTTGTATATCCTTCCTTAATATAGTATTGAGCATTATTAAGCCATACATCTGTACCATGAGAAAGTCCTGAAATTCTCACTAGATCAGAAAATGTCTTAGGCTGTGTATCTATAAGCATTTGTCTAACAAATTTTGTACCAAATTCCGGTATCCCATAGCTACCTACTTCACATCCTAACTCTTCTTTAGTTAAGCCTAAAGCTTCCGTAGAAGTAAATATACTTATAACTTTAGGATCTGAAAGTGGTATAGTCTTAGGATCAAGTCCAGTTATATCCTGTAGCATTCTAAGCACTGTAGGATCATCGTGACCAAGTATATCTAATTTTAATAACCTACCACTTATAGAATGATAATCAAAGTGAGTAGTTATTATATCTGATGTAGAATCATCTGCGGGACGTTGAATTGGACAGAAATTAAATATTTCATTATCATTAGGTACAACCATTATACCGCCTGGATGCTGTCCCGTAGTTCTCTTAACTCCTGTACATCCTAATGTGAGCCTTTCAATTTCAGCTGATGTTGCATACTTTCCTTTTCCATCTAAATATTTCTTAACAAATCCATAGGCAGTTTTTTCTGCAATAGTACCTATAGTACCTGCCTTAAAGGTATATCCTTCTCCAAAAAGAACTTCTGTATATTTATGAATATCACCTTGGTTATCTCCAGAAAAGTTAAGGTCTATATCTGGTTCTTTATCCCCTTCAAATCCTAAGAAAGTTTCAAATGGTATATCATGCCCATCTTTATTGTAGACAGTACCACATTTTTCACAATTTTTATCTGGAAGGTCTACTCCTGAAGCTACAGATCCATCCATAAAAAATTCACTATGTTTACAATTAGGGCATACATAATGCGGTGGAAGACCATTTACTTCTGTTATATCTGTCATAGTTGCAACAAATGAAGAACCAACAGATCCCCTAGAACCAACCAAATATCCATCAGCTATAGACTTAGCAACAAGCTTATGGGCAATTAAATAAAGTACTGCATACCCATTATTTATTATAGAATTAAGTTCTTTATCTAACCTTTTTTGAATAACTTCTGGTAAATTTTCTCCATATATAGAATGAACCTTTTTCATAGTCATATTTCTTATATCATCTTCTGCACCTTCTATTTTAGGAGGATAGGTTTCATCTGGTATAGGTTTTACAGCTTGAACTTCATCGGATATTTTATTAGGATTTACTATTACAACCTCTCGTGCTTTTTCTTCTCCTAAATAGGAAAATTCCTTAAGCATCTCATTAGTAGTTTTTAAATACAACGGAGCTTGATTATCCGCATCGGAAAATCCTTGACCCGCCATTAATATTCTTCTAAATACCTCATCTGTAGGATTTAGAAAATGAACATCCCCTGTGGCTACCACAGGTTTATTATATTTTTCTCCTAAATCACAAATTTTCTTGTTTATACTCCTAAGTTCTTCTTCATTTTTAACATTTCCATTTTGTATTAAAAATCTATTATTATCTATGGGCTGTATTTCTAAATAATCATAAAGCTTTACTATATTCTCCATTTCCTCTACAGATTTTCCTTGAAGTACTTCTCTATATATTTGACCTGCTTCACAGGCAGAACCTATAATAAGCCCTTCTCTATATTTTTCAATAAGACTTTTAGGTATTCTTGGTCTTCTGTAGAAATGCTCTAAATTAGAATAGGATATAAGCTTATATAAATTTTTAAGACCTTCTTGAGTTTTCGCCAATATAATTATATGGTATGTCATTGCTTTTTTTATATCAAAACTTCCTAAAAATTCGCTATTTAAAGAATTAATATCTAATATATCCCTTTCTCTAAGCATGTTAAAGCAATGCAAAACTATCTCTGCGGTTGCCTTAGCATCATCTACTGCTCTATGATGATTTTCTAAAGATATACCTATGTGCTTACATATCACATTTAGCTTATATCTTTTTAGGTCTGGAAATAAAAACTTTGCTAATGGTATTGTGTCCATTATCGGGTTTTTAAATTCTAATCCTAATCTTTTACAATTTTTCATTATAAATGATGTATCAAAGGAAGCATTATGTGCAGCTATTATACTATCACCTATAAAATCCATGAACTTAGGAAGTATAGAGGTTATATCCTCAGCATCTTTGACCATGTCGTTATTAATACCTGTGAGTTCTGTTATTTCATAAGGAATAGCTCTATTAGGGTTTACAAATTCATTAAATCTATCTATAATTTTCCCATTTTCTATCTTTACAGCACCAATTTCTATAATACTATCATTCTCACTAGAAAATCCTGTAGTCTCTATATCAAACACCACAAAACTATCATCTAGTGTTCTTCCTTCTCCATTTAAAACAATTGGAACTCCATCATCTACTAAATAGCCTTCCATTCCATATATAACCTTTATATCATTCTTTTTTGCAGCATCCATAGCTTCTGGAAAAGCTTGTGCCACTCCATGATCTGTTATAGCAATAGCACTATGTCCCCATTTAGCTGCGGTTTCAATTAATTTTGACGCAGAAGTCACTCCATCCATGGCGCTCATAGTAGTATGAGCATGCAATTCTACTCTTTTTTCTTCACTAGTGTCATTTCTTTCAATTTTATGCATCTTAACTATATGCTTACCCATTATAACTATCTCTCTAGCATAAGTATCATATATAACTTCACCACTAACTTTACAATAAAGTCCTACCTTTAGATTTTCCTGTAACCTTTCAAGCTCTTGATTCTTTAAAAAACATTTTATAGTTATAGAACTTGTATAATCCGTTACATAAAAAGTAGGAATTATCCTTCCAGTTTTGGTTTCAATAATCTCTACCTTAAATACATCCCCACAGATAGAAACAAATCCTGAAGTTTGATCTAATTCTTCGATAGGAGTTATTTCGCCATTTACATGTCTACCAACAATAACATTTTCGTCTTTAATATCTGTTTTAGTACTTTCAAATCTATTTTTTTTGTATCCTCCTTGATTTGAACTTGATGAGGATTTAGGTTTTGAATTTTCCTTAGATACTGTCATAGGTTTGTCTTTCATAACTTCTTGAATTATGTTAATATTTTCTTTTTCTTTTTCTTTAAAATAGTCAAATTTTTTATCAGTATCATATTGAACTTTAACACTAGCATTTATGCCATATACTTCTTTAAGAGTAGTCCTAAGATTATGTTCCATATTTTTATTACATAGTAAATCACAAATAAATCTATTTGAAATAAATATAATTAAAGTATCATCTTCCACTGTTTTTTTGCAATTTAAAAGTACTGTTCTTAGAGCTGGACTTTTTGAGGTTACAGCCGCAACAACATCAGTCCAATACATAGAACAAATCTCTTCAAGATTAGCAGATTTTATATCTATATACCATATAAATTCTAAGTCATTAAAGGAAGGTAAAATGTTTTTTAGGAGTTTTTCTACTCTTGGTTTATTTTCTTCTTTTACACTGCTATTGCCTTTAATGTGTATCCTCAATTTTCCGCTTTTTTTAAGGTACTGAACTCTCAGTACCTTAATATCATATTGGCATATTTCTTCATCTTCATTTAAATGATTCTTTAAAATATCAACTAGGCTTACGTTCATATTCCTTTGCCTCCTAGTCTTAAAGTTTTTCTATTTCCTTCATGAGTTCCTCAACTAACTCACTTTCTTTAACTTTTTTTATAATTTCACCTTTTTTAAATATAAGGCCCTGACCTTTTCCACCTGCAATGCCTATATCAGCCTCTCTAGCTTCTCCCGGTCCATTTACTACACAGCCCATTACTGCTACCTTAATATTTTTATTTAAATTTGCTAATCTTTTTTCTACCTCATTTGCAATACCTATTAAATCAATCTCAGTTCTCCCACAAGTAGGACAGGATACAAATTTTACACCTTCATTTATATAACCTAAAGATTTTAAAATCTCTCTTCCTACTTTAACCTCTTCCTCAACATCTCCAGTTATAGATACTCTTATAGTATCTCCAATTCCTTCAGTTAATAATGATCCTATACCTACGCTAGATTTTATAGTTCCCCTCCAAGGAGTTCCTGACTCTGTTACCCCTAAGTGAAGAGGGTAGTTAACTTTACTTGAAATCATTTTGTAGCTTTCAATCATTTGTAATACATCAGAAGACTTAATTGAAATTACTATATCATGAAAATCCATATCTTCAAGAATTCTTACATGACCTAAAGCACTTTCTACTAATGCTTCTGGACATGGTTTAGCATATTTCTGAAGTAAGGATTTTTCAAGAGAACCAGAATTTACTCCAATCCTTATAGGAATACCTCTTTCCTTAGAAGCCCTTACTACTTCTCTAACTTTTTCTTCACTACCGATGTTGCCTGGATTGATTCTAAGCTTAGAAACTCCATTTTCAATGGATTTTAAAGCTAATCTATAATCGAAATGTATATCTGCTACTAATGGTATGTTAATTTTCTTTACTATTTCCTTTATAGCTTCCGCTGCCTCCATATCTGGTACTGCACATCTAACAATATCACAACCAGCCTTTTCTAATCTCAAGATTTGCTCTACAGTGGAATTAACATCTCTAGTATCTGTATTAGTCATAGACTGTACAGATATTTTTGCATCTCCACCAATATAGGTATTTCCTATTTTTATCTTTCTTGTAACTTTTCTATCCATAACTTTCACTCCTAAAACTGTACAGGGCTAACTATATCTTTTATCAGCACTATCACCATAAGGGCCATTAATATCATGAAACCATAATAGTTTATTGTTGCAACCTTTTCTTTATTAAATTCCTTTCGAGTGATTATTTGAAGTAATAATAACATAATCCATCCACCATCTAATGCTGGAAAAGGAATTATATTAAATATAGCCAATTGCACACTTAGATATGCAATAAAAAACATTAATGTAGTTAGTCCTGCTTTCGCAACCTTTCCTGTAACTTTTATTATGGTTATAGGGCCACCTACATCATCTTTAGATATTTTACCCTGAAATAGTTGACCAAAGAATTTAAAAGTCTGTTTTGCCATACTTAAAGTTTGATCCACACCATATTTTACTGATTCAGTAAAAGTTGGCTTTTTAAAAGCTCCTCCAATACCTACTAAATACTGATTTTTTTCTTTATTAAACTCTGGCTTAACCTTATAATTTTCAACTATACCGTCTCTCTCAATAGTTATAGTTACTTCTTCACCTTTTCCTGTGATAATATTAGTTACAAAATCATCCCATGTTACAATTTTGTTGCCATTAACTTCCTTGATAATATCTCCTGATCTTATCCCTGCAATATATGCTGGAGTATTTTGTTCTATTCTATCTACTGTAGGAATTTGAAATCCTTGAACTTTTCCTACTAAAGAGAATAATATTATAGCAATAATAATATTCATTATTGGTCCTGCAGATACTATTGAAAGCTTCTGCCAAGAACTTTTATTTGCATAGGCTCTAGAATCTGAAGTAGTAACATCATCTTCTTCTCCATACATTTTTACATATCCACCTATAGGAAGAGCTTTTATCATATACTCAGTTTCTTTTCCTTTTATTCCAAAAAGCTTTGGTCCCATACCAATAGAAAATTCATCAACTCTAACATCATTTAATTTTGCAAGTATAAAATGACCAAATTCATGGCCCACTATAAGTAGTCCAAAGGCTAAAAGTCCCATAACTACATAAGAAATATTTTGAAGCATTGCTCCCATAAAAATCACCCCTTATAACTTATATTTTTCTATTACATAATGCCTTACTTTACTATCTATGTCTATTACTTCTTCTAAAGTAGGCTTTTCTATGTACTGAAAATTTTCCATGCATTCTCTTATAATTTTTTCTATTTGAAGATATTCTATATCCCCTTTTAAAAATAGTTCTACAGCTACTTCATTAGAGGCATTCATAACTGCAGGCATATTACCACTTTTTTCTCCTGCCTCATATGCCAGTTTTAAACATCCAAAAGTATCCATGTCAGGTTTTTCGAAAGTTAATGTTCCTAAAGTATAAAAGTCTAGTTTTTCTGTTATGGAAGTTTTTCTATCAGGATAATTTAATGCATATTGTATAGGTAATTTCATATCTGTATTACCTAATTGAGCTATAACACTACCATCTACATACTCTACCATTGAATGAATTATAGTCTCAGGATGTATAACTACTTCTATGTCTTTATATGGCATATCAAACAGATAATGTGCCTCTATTACCTCTAAACCTTTATTAACTAATGTAGAAGAATCTATAGATATCTTTCTACCCATATTCCACTTAGGATGTTTTAGCGCTTGCTCTGGGCTTATATTGATAAGTTCCTCTCTTTTTTTCCCTCTAAAAGGTCCACCAGAACCAGTAAGTATTATTTTATTTAATGATTTAGGATTATTTCCTTGAAGAGATTGAAATACAGCACAATGCTCAGAATCAACAGGCAGTATCTTTACCCCGTTTTCTTTTGCTTCTTTCATTACAATTTCTCCAGCCACCACAAGAGTTTCTTTATTTGCAAGTGCAATATCTTTCTTAGCCCTTATAGCATTTATTGTAGGTACGAGACCTATCATTCCTACTACAGAAGTAACTACCACTTCCACATCATCTAAAGTAGAAATTCTATTTAACCCTTCTAGTCCTTCATAAACTTCAACTTTTAAACTATTTTCTTTACAATAATCCTTTATCTTTACATAACTATCGTGATCCATCATAGCAACATATTTAGGATTAAATTCTTTAATTATATCTATTACTTTATCACAGCTGGTATTAGCGGATATTCCTACTACTTTAAACTCATTATTACTTTTTCTAATTACTTCTAGGGTCTGTGTTCCTATAGAACCTGTAACCCCTAATATACTTATGTTCTTCAAAACAATCTCTCCTTCATAAATCTATTTAACACCATAAATTTTATCAAATTTAGGTTTAAGGCATCTGATATAAAATAATAATCCAAAGATGTTAGCATATTTTATATCAGACAAGGCGTCAGGTTCTGATCATAGTTGGGCTATGGTCAGGTTCTGACAACGCAGTATGATAGAAAATAGGCTAACATACTGCGTTATTATTTTGTTGAAGATGCCTTAATATAAATTCATTTACTGTTATAACATATAATGGCCCCATAATCATTCCTACCAATCCAAAATTTTTCATTCCTATGTAAAGAGCTAGAACCATAGGAAGAGGATGAATTTGAAGCTTATTGCTCATAAATTTAGTTTGTATCATTTGAGTATTAACCATAAGCAAAATATATAATAATATGATACCAAATGCAATAATATATTGTCTTATCATTATATAATATACAAACAATGGTATGAAAATCATAAATATCCCTACATAAGGAATTATATCTAATAATCCACATACTATTCCAAGAACTACAGAATTTTCTACTGATAATGCTGAAAATCCTGCTATAGTTATAATTGTATTTACGCCTACAGATAGAAATAATATCTTAAATAATTTTTTTACTTCACTACTTTTTTCACATAGTATATAATAATTTTCTTCTGTAATTATCTTTTTTAGAAAATTACAAATAGAAATCGTATCAGATAAAATAAAGTAAGCAGTAATATTACCTATAAAGTATGTTAATATCTGATCGGTAGTATATACTGCTCCTTTAGTTAAAAATCCACTATTAAATACATTATGAAAAACTCCCTTTAATCCCTCTTTTATAGTAAAAGTATCAATTTTATTAAATGGTATAATTCTATTATACATATTAACAAAATCCACAATAAATCCCTCATATTGATTTCTAATAAAACCTCTTATATGAGTAAATAAAAAATTTCCTATAAACAATATAATTATAAATAAAAATCCATTAACAAATATCAAGCTAATTACTGCACTAGTTTTTGAATTAAATATATTATTTTTTGTTATTACTTTGTGTATGGGTAATGACAGTATTAATAGTCCTATAGTTACTACTATAGGCTGAATATAACTAGTCATTAGTATACTTAAAATTATAAATACTATAAGTAATATAGCTGAATAAATTATTTCTTTATATTTCACTCCTAAATCCCCATAAAAATTGTTATATAATAGTATATTATAACTGATACGAAAAGTATGCTATCAAATCTATCTAATATCCCTCCATGTCCAGGGATAAGGTTACTATAATCTTTAACCTTTGCATATCTTTTTATAGAAGATGCCACTAAATCTCCAAATTGACCAAATATACCTCCTAATGTTCCTATGATAACATAATTATATATTGAAATATTAACTCCATATTTACTAATCACATAGCCATATAAGGTACATCCTATTATGCTTCCTAAAAGCCCACCTATAGATCCCTCTATAGTCTTTTTAGGGCTAACTTTAGGAATTAGCTTATGTTTTCCTAAATATTTACCACTATAATACGCTAAGGTATCACATCCCCAAGATGATATAAATATTAACCATATTAAGTAGCTTCCATGTATTTTATTTTCAATTAATACTATAAAACTAAAGAATACAGCTACATATAAGTATCCAAATATGGTTACTGCTACATCAATAAAATTATAATCCGTTTTAATAACAGGAACACAAAGTAATAAAAATACTGCAATTATTAGTACATAAAAAAATAGTTCTAAATCTAATGTAGATTTTAAGGTAATAAAATGCACTAAACAAAGGGCATAACCTACTATAGCTATTGGTTTTATATCACATTTTTTTGCTGTCCTATAAAATTCATATAGTCCGAGTAAAGCTAAAAGCATTACAAAATATTTAAGGTAAATACCACCAATAAAGAATATTAATAATGAGGGTGCAATTATTGCAGCACCAATATATCGCTTATCCATTTTTAATCCCCCTTTGTTACTTTACCCCACCAAATCTTCTATTTCTATTTTGGAAATCCAATATAGCTTTATGTAAATCTTCTTCTTTAAAATCAGGCCATTTTATATCAGAATACCAAAACTCTGAATAAGCACTTTGCCACAAAAGATAATTGCTTAGTCTTTGTTCTCCACTTGGTCTTATTATTAAATCAGGATCTGGCATACCTTTTGTATATAAATAATTTGAAAATAGCTTTTCATTTATAGATGAAATGCTTAATTTTTCATTTTTTACTTCATTACAAATGTTTTTAACTGCCAATATTATTTCATCACGACCACCATAATTTAATGCTATATTCAAAGTTAACCCAGTATTATTCTTAGTTTTCATCTTTGCATTATCTATAGTATCTTGACAAATTTTTGGTAACTTTGTAACATCTCCAATGGTGTTAAAAATTACATTGTTTTTACATAAATCATCTAATTCTTTATTTAAAAATTCTACAATTAAATTCATAAGTGCAGATACTTCTTCTTCAGGTCTTTTCCAATTTTCCGTAGAAAAAGCATAAAGTGTTAAAAATTTTACTCCTAAACTATCACATTCATCTACAATTCTTCTTATACTTTTCATTCCTTCTCTATGACCCATAACTCTTGGAAGACCTTTTTGTTTTGCCCATCTTCCATTACCATCCATTATAATTGCAATATGTATAGGCATTCTCTCTAAATCTAATTCAGCTTTTTCTTTTTCACTTCTTTTCTTCTTAAAAAATCCTAGCAATCTTATCTCTCCATTCCATTTGCTTTAGCTAATTAAGGCATCAATATAAATTAACCAGTTAAATATGAAAACAGACTAACTTATTTTTTAAAGATACCTAATTCTATTATTAGTAAAAATTATATGTATTACAATAAAATAAGTTATATATTTAAAGTTTTTAATATTATTAATAAAACCTGCAAAAATGCAGGTTTTATTAATAATATAATTAAACTGACATAACTTCCTTTTCTTTAGCTTCAAGAACTTTATCTATTTCCTTAACAAACTTATCAGTTTCTTTTTGTATATTTTCTTCTGCTTTCTTAGCTTCATCTTCGCTAATTTCGTTGTCCTTTTTAAGAGCTTTTATCTTATCATTTGCATCTCTTCTAATAGCTCTTACAGCAACTTTAGCTTCTTCTCCAACTTTTTTAATAGATTTAACAAGGTTTCTTCTTGTTTCTTCAGTAAGTTCTGGTATTACCAATCTTATAACAGAACCATCATTTGAAGGATTTAGACCTAAGTCTGATTTTAAGATTGCTTTTTCAATTTCCTTTATTGAACCTTTATCCCATGGTTGAATTAAAAGAACCCTTGGTTCTGGAGCAGATACACCAGCAACTTGATTTAATGGCATCATGCTACCATAGCACTCAATCTCAATTCTATCAAGCATTTTAGGGTTTGCTCTACCAGCTTTCATTGAACTTAATTCGTTTTTTAATACTGATATAGTCTTGTTCATTTTTTCGTCAGTAGTCTTAATAATTTCTTTTACCATAGAATTACCTCCATTTAAACTTGGCCTTTACATGTATCAGAAGATACTAGAGTACCAATTTTTTCACCTTTAATCGCTCTAATTATATTTTCTGGCTCATCTAATCCAAATACTAATATTGGAATATTATTGTCCATACATAGCGATGTAGCCGTAGAATCCATAACTTGTAATCCTTTCTCTAGTACATCTATATAGTTAAGATTATTAAATTTTACAGCATCTGAATGCTTATGTGGATCTTTATCGTATACACCATCTACTTTTTTCGCTAACAAAATTACCTCTGCTTCGATCTCAGCTGCTCTTAATGCTGCTGTAGTATCTGTGGAGAAATATGGATTTCCAGTGCCTGCTGCAAATATTACTACTCTACCTTTTTCTAGGTGTCTCATTGCTCTCCTTCTTATAAAAGGCTCAGCAACCTCTCTCATTTCAATAGCAGTTTGAACTCTAGTATGTACTCCTACGCTTTCTAAGGAATCTTGAAGTGCTAATGCATTTATACAAGTTGCTAGCATTCCCATATAGTCCGCTGTTGTCCTATCCATACTCTCGCCACTTCTTCCGCGCCAAATATTTCCGCCACCAACAACTGCACCAACTTCTACTCCCATCTCTACTAATTTCTTAATCTGTAATGCTATTTTATTAGCTACCTCAAAATCTATTCCATATCCTTTATCTGCAGCTAAAGCCTCACCTGAAAGTTTAAGCATAACTCTTTTGTATCTCGCAGCCTCCATATATATTATACCTCCAATTTATTATATTTACATCATAATTTTGTATAATTACAAGATATTTGAAAAAAAGAGAACACAGGGTTCTCTTTAATTTTAATTATTTACCTTGCATTTTTTGAACTTCTTCAGCAAAGTTATCTTCTTTTTTCTCGATTCCTTCTCCTCTTTCGAATCTAGTGAATCTTGTAACTTTTATATCTGCTCCAATTTTCTTAGATTCTTCTTGAAGATATTTAGTTATAGTATAATCAGAGTTTTTAACCCAAATTTGGTCTACTAAGCAAACTTCTTTTAAGTATTTACTTACTCTTCCCATAACCATTTTATCAACTATATTTTCTGGCTTTCCTTCATTTAAAGCTTGAACTCTATATATTTCTTTTTCTTTTTCTAAAGTTTCTTGATTTACTGAGTTTTTATCTAAGAATAATGGGTTAGCAGCAGCAACTTGCATTGCAACATCTTTAGCAACTTGAGCTAAAGTAGCATCTTGTTTTTCACAAGCTAACTCAACTAAAACGCCTATTCTTCCACCACCATGGATATAACTTTGAATTAGTCCATTGTCTATAGAAAATCTTTCAAATCTTCTTACAGACATATTCTCACCAATTTTTGCTATTAATGCAGTTAATACTTCTTTAATTGTTTTTCCATTATCAGCTATGTATTTTTCTTCTAATAGTTCTTCTACTGTACTAACATTTGATTCAACTATTTGTTTAGCTATATTGTCAGCTAATGATTTAAATTCTTCATTAGCAGCAACGAAGTCTGTTTCACAGTTAACTTCAACTACTGCACCTTTTTTCATATCTTCAGATATATAAGTTACAACTAGTCCTTCTGCAGCTATTCTTCCAGCTTTTTTAGCAGCAGCAGCTAATCCTTTCTCTCTTAATATTTCGATAGCTTTATCCATATCTCCGTTTGTTTCATTTAGAGCTTTTTTGCAGTCCATCATTCCTGCACCAGTTCTTTCTCTAAGCTCTTTAACCATGCTCGCAGTTATCATTGTTATTCCTCCTCTTCATAATTAATTTAAAAGGTAAATGAAAAGAATTTCTTCTCTCACCTACCTTAAAAATTTATATGCTCATACATCTTAATTACAGATGTTAAAGTCAAGGTAAATAATATAGAAATTATTCAGCTAATTGCTCACCTTGTCTAGCTTCAATTATAGCATCTGATAATCTTTCAGTTATTAGTTTTACAGCTCTTATAGCATCATCATTTCCTGGTATTACATAGTCAACTTCATCTGGATCACAGTTAGTGTCAACTATAGCTATAACTGGTATTCCTAATATTTTTGCTTCTGATATAGCATTTCTTTCTTTTCTAGGGTCAACCACAAATAATGCACCAATTTTGTTTGCATCCATATTTCTGATTCCACCTAAGTTTTTCTCTAGTTTTTCTCTTTCATTTTTAAGCTTTATAACTTCTTTCTTTGGAAGAACATCAAATATTCCATCTTCTTCCATTTTATCTAATTCTTCTAATCTGCCTATTCTAGTTTTAATAGTTCTGAAGTTAGTTAACATTCCACCTAACCATCTATTGTTAACAAAATGCATTCCAGATCTAACCGCTTCTTCTTGTATAGCTTCTTGAGCTTGTTTTTTAGTTCCTACAAATAGAACGTCTTTTCCTTCTTCTGCAATAGATTTTAAGAAATCATATGCTTCGTCAATTTTCTTAACTGTTTTTTGTAAGTCGATAATATATATTCCATTTCTTTCTGTGAATATATATGGAGCCATTTTAGGGTTCCATCTTCTTGTTTGGTGTCCGAAATGTACACCTGCTTCTAATAATTGTTTCATTGAAATAACTGCCATTTTAATATACCTCCTTGGTTTTACCTCCATTACCTTCATGTTCATGAAAGACCTAAATTTAGGCACCTTTTCACAAATACAGTAATGTGTGTATTTTCTCACTTGTGTAGTATAACATAATTATAATTACTATTCAATATAAAATTTATAGCTTATAAATCTTATATGTAAATAAATTAATATTAACTTTATTCAAAATTCTAATAATTCTTCTCAGAATATATTTTCCATTTCAATATACTTAATATTAAAATATATCAAAATTGGAAATTTATATTTTAATATTAAGTTTTCCATTTTTTATAAGTAATATTCATATTATAAAATTCATTATTCAAAATATATACTCTGTATACTTATTAAGTGACAACTTATAAAACATTTATCTCTTTAAAAGCATAAAAATAGAGCAAAAGTGTATGCTCTATTTTTATTAATCTATTTAAGTTTGTTTAACTCTTCAATTAACTTATCATTAAGTATCTTTATATGTGTTCCTTTCATACCTAATGATCTTGATTCAATAACTCCAGCACTTTCAAACTTTCTTAATGCATTTACTATAACTGATCTTGTAATACCAACTTTATCAGCTATTTTAGATGCTACAAGTAATCCTTCAGTACCATCTAATTCATTGAATATATGTTCAACTGCTTCTAATTCTGAGTAAGATAAAGTTCCTATTGCTAATTGAACTATAGCTTTTTTTCTAGCTTCTTCTTCAATTTCTTCATTTTTAGCTCTTAATATTTCCATACCAACTATGGTTGCACTATATTCAGCTAATACTAAATCTTCCTCTGTGAATTCTTTATTAAATCTTGCAAGAAGTAATGTTCCTAATCTTTCCCTATTTCCGTTTATCGGAACTATAGTGGAAAGTTTTCCTTCTATCCCACATTCTTTTTCATCTTCAAACACACATATTCCTTTGCTTGAAAGGTTTGCTCTAGTTTCCTCAACGCTCAGTAATCTCTCATTGTAATCTTCTGGGAACCTCATATTTTTAACAACTTGATCTTTGACTGTATCACATTCAAACCCAGCTGCAAAATTAAAGCCTAGTATTTTTCCTTTTCTACTAATTATATAAACATTACACTGTAATACTTCGCTTAATAAATTGCAGATATCATCAAATACTACTGGCTCAGTACCTGATTTTTGCAATATTTTATTTAGTTTTCTTGTTTTATCTAATAGCGACACTTCTACTCCTCCTTACCAAATTCATTACATTAAATTGAGTATATATCTTGTTACTAACTACACCTAAGAAATCTCATTTAAAGATATAAAGTTGTCACTTTAAAACTTATCTAAAAATCGTCATCAAAATTTTAAATTTTTAGAATTGTTTCTTCCCTAGACTATAATATCATAAAACTTTTAGTATTTCAATAAATTTTTACCTCATTCGACAAATTTCTTGGAAACTCATAGGATATTTCTTCAGTTTTTAACATAATAAAGTTTTTAATTTAATCTTCTGTACTATTATTTTGCATATTTTGCTCTTTTTTATACTTACAATCTTTATTTATACATTCTAAATAATCGCCTTTTGTTTTTGTATATCTTTTAACCATTATTTCATTGCATTTTGGACATCTTTCACTTGTAGGCTCAAACCAACTTACAAAGTCACATTCTGGATAAGAGCTGCAGCCGTAAAATTTATTTCCTTTTCTACTTCTTTTCTCTAATATTTTATTTCCACACTTCGGACAAGG
Source organism: Clostridium sp. Marseille-QA1073 (assembly GCF_054863625.1). Taxonomy (NCBI): domain Bacteria; kingdom Bacillati; phylum Bacillota; class Clostridia; order Eubacteriales; family Clostridiaceae; genus Clostridium; species Clostridium sp. Marseille-QA1073. The sequence goes on from NZ_JBSVQM010000003.1 coordinate 176,788, forward strand.
TACATCTAATTCTGCTGCTAAAGGTTTAGTATTTTTACACTCGGGATACCCAGGGCAAGCAAGAAAATCTCCAAACCTTCCATGCTTTATTACCATCTTTCTTCCACATTTGTCACATTCAATATCAGTAATTTCATCTTCAATAGTAATTTTAGCAATTTCTTTTTCAGCTATATCTATAGATTTTTTAACTGGTATAAAGAACTCATCTACTATTTTTTTCCAAGATTCTTTTCCTTCTTCTACGCTGTCTAACTTATTCTCCATGGCAGCTGTAAATTCTACATCTACTATTTCTTTAAAATATTCACTCATTAAATTATTAACAATATAACCAAGCTCTGTTGGTTCAAGAACCTTTTTATTTCTCTCTATATACTTTCTATCTAAAAGTGTAGATATAATAGGTGAATAAGTACTTGGTCTACCTATTCCATTTTCTTCTAAAGTCTTAACTAATGATGCCTCTGAAAATTTAGCAGGAGGTTGAGTAAAGTGCTGCTTACCTTCTATATTCTTAGATGTAATTTTATCACCTTCATTTAGTTTAGGCATTTTTATAGCCTTTTCTTCTTCCTCATTTTCATTGCTATAAATTTTTGTAAATCCATCAAATTTAACAGTAGAGCCAGTTGCTTTTAAAGAATACTCTCTATTATTAATTTCTATAGAAGTACTATCTAATATGCAAGAAGCCATTTGACTTGCCATAAATCTATTCCAAATTAGTGTATATAACTTATATTGAGGTTCTTTTAAATTTTCTTTAGCTATTTCAGGAGTTATATTAATATTAGTAGGTCTAATAGCCTCATGAGCATCTTGAGTATTTTTCTTTCCCTTATATACTCTCTTACTTTGAGGTAAATACTTCTCTCCAAAATTATCTGTAATAAAGTTTTTCGCATTTTCTTGAGCTTCATCAGAAATTCTAACAGAATCTGTTCTCATATAAGTAATTAATCCTATAGATCCATGTCCTTTAATCTCAATACCTTCATAAAGTTGCTGTGCTATTGACATAGTTTTTTTAGTTGGAAAATTTAATTTTCTATAAGCATCCTGTTGAAGAGTACTTGTAGTAAAAGGTGGCAATGGATTTTTATTTTTTTCACTATTTTTTATACTTTTAACAATAAAAGTTCCATCTTGCAAATCACTAATTATTTTGTCACTTTCCTCTTTTGAAGATATTTCAACCTTCTCTCCATCCTTGCTATGCAATTTTATTATAAAGCTTTCCTTTTGATTATCTTTAAAGACGTCACATTCAACAGTCCAATATTCTTTAGGTATAAATTCAGATATTTCTTTTTCTCTATCACATATTATTTTTAAAGCTACAGATTGTACTCTACCAGCACTTAATCCCCATTTGATTTTTTTCCATAGTATAGGGCTTATTTCATATCCTACTAATCTATCTAATACCCTTCTTGCTTGTTGAGCATCAAATACATTTTCGTTAATTTGCCTTGGATTTTTAATTGCTGCTTTTACTGCTGCTTTTGTAATTTCATTAAACTCAATTCTGCATTTTTCATCTTCAGAAATTTTAAGTGCTTTAGCTAAATGCCATGATATAGCTTCTCCTTCTCTATCAGGGTCCGTTGCTAAATAAACTTTTTCACTTTTTTTTGCTTCTTTTTTAAGTTTTTCTAAAAGCTCGCCTTTTCCCCTGATAGTTATATACTTAGGTTCATAATTATTATCTATATCTACGCCTAATTGGCTCTTTGGCAAATCTCTCACATGTCCCATTGAAGCTTCCACTGCATAATTTTTTCCTAAATATTTTTTTATTGTCTTTGCTTTAGCAGGTGACTCAACTATAACTAGTTTTTGACCCATCTTATCCCCTCCAGTAATCTTGTCATTAATTATTACTTTAATTACATAGATTAAATTTTAAAATCAAGCTAATTTAAGATATCTATATACTTTTATTTACCTTAGCATAATAATTACCATGTAAACAGTATATTTCATCTTTTAGTTGCATTTCAAATAATAACCCATATAATTGTTTTATGTCAATATTAGTAGATCTTACAATATCATCAATATGTATAGGACTTTCTCCTAATAAATTATATATTTTGTCATTTTTTTCACTATTATTAGAAATTTTTTTATCATTTTCTTGTCGAATCATATTTAATTTTAGTATATTTATTATATCTTCTGTAGATGTAAAAACAAATGCTCCTTCTTTAATTAATTTATTACAACCTTTGCTTTCTATAGAAAAAATTGAACCTGGCACTGCCATTACATCTTTTCCTTGTTCTAACGCCATAGAAGCAGTAATAAGGGATCCACTTCTTTCTCCAGCTTCTATAACTAAAACTAAATCACTCATGCCACTAATTATTCTATTTCTTTGAGGAAAATTATGTTTTTCCGGTGATTTGTTTGGTAAGAACTCCGATACAATGCATCCTCCCCTATTTAATATGTCCTCGTATAATTTAAAATTTTCTTTAGGATATATTACATTTACACCACTCCCTAATATTGCACAGGTATAAATGTCATTATCTAAAGATGCCCTATGTGCTATACCATCTATTCCTTTTGCCATGCCACTTATTATCTGAACATTATAATTTTTTAGTTCTTTACAAATAATATCAACTATGTTTTTTCCATAATGAGTAGCTTTTCTTGATCCTACTATAGAAAGTTTCTTACTATCATCTTCTAGCCTTTTAATATCTCCTTTATAAAATAATATATAAGGTGGGTTATCGATATTTATTAGCTTTTTAGGATATTTAGGTTCATTGAAAGTGACAGTATTAATCTTATCTCTTTCCATTGTTTTATAAATTAAATTTATTTTATTTTCATCAGAACCTTGTAATAATCTTTCTATAATCTTATTATTACTTCCTTTCATAGAAAATGCATAGTCATATATATTTTTTTCATTTTCTAATTCTTCTAAAAGTTTTATTTTTATATGATCACTCAATTCCACTGAGGCAAACCATAACTTATACTTATCCATTTTTACACCTATATATACCTTAAATTATTTCATTATTTATAAATCTTCTATATTGAAGTGCTTCCATAACATGTTTTTCTTCTATATTTTCACTATTATCTAAATCTGCAATAGTTCTAGAAACTTTTAGAATTCTGCTATAAACTCTAGTGCTTATATGAAATTTATTAAAAGCTCTTTCTAAAACTTCATTACAATTTTCATCAATTTTACAGTATTTCTTTATGTGCTTTTCTTTCATCTCTGAATTACAATTTATATTATCTTTATTGAACCTCTTTCTTTGAACTTCTCTACAAGCTTCTACTCTTTCTCTAATTTCCGCTGAACTTTCATTTTTTGTTGTACTTCTAATTTGTTTATATGATAATGGATTTACTGGAGTGAATATATCTATCCTATCTAATAACGGTGCTGAAAGCTTTCCTAAATATCTTTTAATCTCATAATCACTGCATTTGCAGGGTTTTATATTAGTGCCAAAGAATCCACAGGGACATGGATTCAAAGCTGCAATAAGCATAAAACTGGATGGATATATTACAGTTCCAGCATTCCTTGTTATTTTAATTTTTCTATCCTCTAATGGCTGTCTTAAAACCTGTAATAAATTCTTTTTAAATTCTAATATTTCATCTAAAAATAAAACACCATTATGAGCTAAGGAAATTTCTCCCGGCATTAAATACTTTCCTCCACCTACAAGAGCAACCTCTGTAGTAGTATGATGGGGATTTCTAAAGGGTCTCTCCGCTATTAGTCCTCCTTTATACGCTGTACTTCCATAAACACTATAAATTTTTGTTACCTCTAAGGCTTCTTCATAATTTAACTTAGGTAAGATAGAACTTATTCTTTGCGCTAACATAGTTTTTCCTGAACCTGGAGCTCCATGCATTAATAAATTATGTCCACCTGACGAAGCTACTTCTATAGCTCTTTTAGCAGCCTCTTGTCCCATAACATCCTCAAAGTCTAAAACATCATTTTTGATAGATTTTTCTTCTTTTTTATAAATGTAAGGACACATATCCTTATATATTAAAAAATCTACTACCTGCTTTAAGCTATCCATAGGATAAATTTCTGCATTTTTTATCATGCTGCATTCTTTTGCATTTTCATAGGGCATAATAAATTTTTTAATTCCCCTATTTACACCTTCTATTACTATAGGAAGTGCTCCTTTTATGCTTTTTAAATTCCCAGATAGCGATAATTCACCCATTAATATATACTTATGTATATCCTGTATATTTATTTGATTACTTCCTATTAATATACCTATAGCTATAGGTAAATCAAATAGCGCTCCTTCTTTTTTAATATCTGCTGGAGCTAGATTTACAGTAATTTTATTAACAGGAAATTCATAGCCTGAGTTTACAATAGCTGCTCTTACCCTATCTTTAGCTTCTTTAACGGATGTGTCTGCTAGTCCAACTATATTAAAGCAAGGTAATCCATTACATATATCAATCTCAACAGATATAAGTACACCTTCTACTCCCAAAAAGGTTGCACATAATATTTGCGTTGCCATATAATCACCCTTTATTATAATTTTATATAGTAATTATTGACAATATAAATTCATATAAACATTATCTTTAGAAATTTTACTTACAAATAAAGTTCATTTCATTAAATTTATTATTTTAATTAAATTATAATTGTATAAATCGTCATATTATTCAGTATTTTTTCAAATTCGACAATAAATTAATATATATTAACTCTCTCTGTATAAATTGCCCAAAAATTTAATATATAACTAATATCTAAGCTATTAAATATTTCAATTAACAACTTTAGTCAATGGAAAATTTAAAATGGCAATTGACAATTAATGATGAATTATGAATTGAAATACTATAAAAGGAAATAATTATACTAATTATTAAGATATTTAAAGATATAGAAAGGATGTTTAAATGAAGTCTTTAAATAAAAGCATTGGATGTTATGGTGAAGCCATAGCTGAAGATTATTTAAAATCTGTTGGATATGTTATACTAGAAAAAAACTTTATGTGCAAAATTGGTGAAATTGATTTAATAGCAAAAGATAAAAATTATATTTCTTTTATAGAAGTAAAAACACGTTATGGAAATCTCTATGGAACTCCAGGAGAATCTATAACCACTTTAAAACAACATAAAATATATAAAACTGCTCAAACTTACATTTTAAAGAAAAAACTCTATAAGTCTAATTTTAGATTTGATGTCATTGAAATCACATTAAACAATAAAAATTCTCCTTATATTAAATTAATTAAGGATGCTTTCAGAATATGATAGCTTATCCAATTAATATAAGTAAAATAATACTTTTTAATAAGAATTACAGCCAATTATAAAAAACATGACCTAAATCATGTTTTTTATAATATATTCTTTAAAAAACTTTTTCTATGTATTTTTGTCACACCATAGATCTTTAAAGCTTTTACATGTTCTTCTGTACCATAACCTACATTTCTTTCAAAGCCATAGTTTAAAAACTCTCTACTATAGTCTTCCATAAGTTTATCTCTAAAAACCTTGGCTAGTATAGAAGCACAAGCTATACTTGCACTTTTAGTATCACCTTTTATAACATGATAATTTTTAATATTAAAATCTTTAATCAAATATCCATCTGATAAAACTACCTCTGGTGTAATAGAAAGCCTATTACAAGCTTTTTTAAATACTTCATTATTACACCATCCTATACCTTTTTCATCTATTTCTTCATTATTAATAGTAGAAATGCTATAGCTTAATGCATTTTCTTTTATTTTTGCTGCTAACTCTTCTCTCAACTTTTGTGATATCTTTTTAGAATCATTAATGTATAAAATCATATCCTTATTTTTTTCAAAATCTAAATCTAGTATTACTGCTGCAGAAACAATAGGTCCTGCAAGAGGTCCTCTTCCTACTTCATCTACACCAGCAACATATTTATAATTACCAAAGTTTTTATCAAAATCATACATATGCTTTACTCTAATTATTTCTTCATGGTAAGCATTTATATATTTTTTTAATTTTTCACCTAACTTCTGTACATTTTTTCTATTATCATTATTTAATAAATTTACTAATTTCATAAACAGTTCATTATACTCATCAATGGTATAATCTGATTGAAATTTACTTACATAGTTTTTTATTTCATCATATTTCATAGAAGATAAATTCAAATCATGCAAAACTATCACCACTATTCTTTATAAAATTAAAAATGAACAATTGACAATTATGGTTGAAATTAATTCTTTATGAATTAATTTCTTTAAAAGAAATAAGTTTAAAACTTCTCTTGAGAGAAGTATCCATAATTGTTCATTGTCAATCGTCAATCCTCAATTGACTTAAGGTCTCTCTAGTGATATAGGTCCTAATTTTCCGCCCCTAAATTCATCTAAGAGCATTACTGCCACTCTATTATAATCTATATTTCCCCCTGAGATTACAGCCCCTCTTTTTCTTCCTATATTCTCCATGTTTTCAAGAGCACTTTCACTTAATTCATTAAGTTTATATCTCTCTTTTAATCGCTCTGGATAATACTCTTGCAACCTTTCTATAAGCTTTAATGCTAAATCTTCTATATCCATAATTTCATCTTTTATAGCTCCTGTAAAGGCAAGATTTAATCCTACTTCTTCATCTTCAAATTTAGGCCATAATACACCTGGAGTATCCATAAGTTCTATACCTATTTTAGTCTTTATCCACTGTTTACTCTTAGTAACTCCTGGCCTATCTCCAGTTTTTGCTATATTATTTTTAGCTAATTTATTGATAAAGGTAGATTTCCCTACATTAGGTATCCCTACCACCATAACGCGAGTAACAATATTAACTACTCCTTTATTTTTAAGTCTATCATGTTTTTCTTTCAAAATTTCATCCAATGCAGGCTTAATATTTTTAAGCCCCATACCAGTTAAACAATTTACTGCTAACACCTTAGTATAATCATTTGAAAGAGTCCTTACCCATTCTTTTGTTACTTTTTCTTCACTTAAATCACTTTTATTCAATAATATAATTCTGGGTTTATCTTTACAAATTTCCTCTATATCAGGATTAGCACTAGATTTTATAATTCTAGCATCTCTTATTTCTATTACTGCATCTACTAGTTTAAGACTTTCTTTAATTTGTCTTCTAGTCTTTGCCATATGTCCTGGAAACCAATTTATACTCATAAATACCCACCTTTCTTTTTCTTTATAGTCGGCAATAAGCAATTTATAATAGCTAAAAAATATTTTTAAGTTTTAAAACTTATATTTTAAAATAAAAAAAGGGACTTTTTAGCCCCATTTTTTACTTGATTAATTCTTTAACTTTAGCAGCTTTTCCTACTCTGTCTCTTAAGTAGAATAACTTAGCTCTTCTTACTTTACCTTTTCTTACAACTTCAACTTTCTCTATAACTGGAGCATTAACTGGGAAAGTTTTTTCTACTCCAACTCCTGAAGCTACTCTTCTTACAGTAAAAGTTTCTCTTAATCCACCGTTTTGTCTTTTAAGTACAGTTCCTTCAAAAATCTGGATTCTTTCTTTGTTTCCTTCACTGATTCTGATGTGAACTTTAACAGTGTCTCCAACGTTGAATTCTGGTAAATCATTTCTAATTTGTTCAGCTTCTATAGCTTTTATTATATCTAACATGTGCATTCCCTCCTAAGCTTTATTTGACGTTCATAATCATGTATCATGACAGAGGACCGCCCGTACTAGCACAAAACACATTTTATCACATAAGAAATATCATATCAATACTATTTTTTACTTTTATAGTAATTCTCTAATAATTTTTTATCTTCTTTTGTAAGTTCAATGTTTTTATATAGATCATTTCTCTTTTCTTTAGTTATAAGCAAGGATTGAAGTCTTCTATATTTTCTTATATTATCATGATGTCCTGAAATTAAAACTTCTGGAACCTTTTTCCCTTCGAAATCATAAGGCCTTGTATATTGAGGATATTCTAAGAATCCATTATAAAAAGATTCGTCCATAAAACTTTCATCGCAAGATAATACTTTTGGAATCATTCTACTTATACTATCTACAATTGGTATACATGCCATTTCGCCACCAGTTAGTACAAAATCACCTAAGGATAACTCCATGTCTATGTAATCATAAACCCTTTGATCTATGCCTTCATAGTGACCACATAAGAAAATTAACTCTTTTTCATTACTTAATTCCTTAGCCATTTCTTGATTAAAAGTTTTACCTCTAGGTCCTAGAAATATCACCTTACCATTATTAACCTTTTTGACATTTTTTATGCAATCTACTATAGGTTGAGGAGTCATCACCATTCCTGCACCCCCACCATAAGGATAGTCATCTACTTTTTTATGTTTATTATTTGCATAATCTCTAATATTTACACAATTTATTTCTAATATTTTTTCATTTTGTGCTCTTCCTATAATGCTGTGGTTAAACACATCAAACATTTCAGGAAAAAGTGTTAATATATGTATCTTCATTATTCAGACCAAACATTGACAGGCTTTATTGTTATTTTACTATTTTCAATATCTACTTTAACCACAATATCTTTTAAAGCTGGAATAAGCACTTCTTTTTTTCCTTTGACCCAATATACGTCATTGCTTCCTGTTTCAATAACATCATATACTGTGCCTAGTTCTTCTCCCTCAGTATCAAAGACTTTACAATCAATTAAATCTGCAATATAATAACTGTCTTCTGGCAGCTCTTTAGCATCTTCCCTATGAATCTTTAAATATTTATTTCTATATTTCTCAGCTTCATCCATAGAATCTATACCTTCAATTTTAAGTATTGCCCTATCAGTTTGAAGCTTGCAAGAAGTAATCTTTCTCTCTATCCCATCTATATATACTTTTTTTAACATTGTAAATTCTTCTAAACTATCTGCCAATGAAAAAACTTTTACCTCACCTTTAACTCCATGAGGCTTAGTTATTTGTCCTATGCTCATAAACTCTTTCATTTTTAAAAGCTCCTCCTAGAATTTTATTATAGGGTTTCCTAATCAAAATTTAATTTATGCAGTATCTTAATTTTCATAACAAAATTCTTACCTATAAATGAAAATTTAAAAATTATGATTTAAACTCCACTTTTAAGCTCTTCGGAGTTTCTTTAGGATATATGGTTTTAAGTTTTATATGAAATCCCTATAATTTATCGTCATAATTAATTATAATTATAAAATAAGAGTTAGGATACCCTAACTCTTATGTTTCTATTATTTCTACAACAACTCTTTTATTTTCTTTAACAGCCGCTGCTTTTACAACAGTTCTAATAGACTTAGCTATTCTTCCCTGTTTTCCAATTACTTTTCCCATATCTGCCTTATCAACTTTTAACTCTAATATTATAGAATGATCGCTAGCAACTTCATTTATTACTACGGCATCGGGATTGTCAACTAAAGACTTAGCAATAACTTCAAGTAACTTTTTCATGGAATGCTCCTCCATTCAAATCAACAACTTACTATTTTATTCCAGCATTGTTGAAAAGTCTTTTTACTGTATCTGTTGGTTGTGCACCATTTTTTACCCACTTGTTTGCTTTCTCTTCGTCTATTTTAACTGTAACTGGCTCTGTTGTTGGATTGTAATATCCTATTTCATCAATAAATCTTCCATCTCTTGGAGATCTTGAATCAGCTACTATAATTCTGTAGAAAGGAGCTCTTTTTGCACCCATTCTTTTTAATCTAATTTTTACTGCCATGTTTTTTCACCTCCTTTAAAGGATTAATATCATATATTTAAAAAGGTAACTTTCCAAATATACCTTTTTTCATTGATTTCTGCATACCCTTCATATTCTTCATTGCCTTCTTCATCATATCAAAATGTTTCAAAATTTTATTTACCTCTTGAATTGAAGTACCTGAACCATTAGCGATTCTTTTCTTTCTTGATGGAGAAGATGATATTAGATTAGGTTTTCTTCTTTCCTCAAAGGTCATGGAACTTATTATTGCCTCTATCTTACCCATTTCCTTTTCTCCTTGTGAAAGGTCTAATCCTTTTAATTCTTTAGAATTCATTCCAGGCACCATTTCCATAATTTTACCTAGAGGTCCTAATTTCTTCATTTGATTAAGCATATCTAAAAAATCTTCAAAGTTAAATTCTTGATTTAACATTCTATTTCCTAGTTCTTGAGCTTTTTGTTCATCAATTGCAGATTGTGCTTTTTCTATAAGAGAAAGTACGTCTCCCATGCCTAATATTCTAGAGGCCATTCTTTCTGGATGGAATACTTCAAGATCAGACATTTTTTCTCCCATACCAACATATTTTATTGGCTTACTAGTCATAGCTTTTATTGAAAGTGCAGCTCCTCCTCTTGTATCACCATCAAGTTTTGTTAATATTACACCTGATATATCTAGTTGAGAATTAAAACTTTCAGCTACATTTACTGCATCTTGACCTGTCATTGAGTCAACTACTAATAGTATTTCATTAGGATCTATATTTTCTTTTACATCTTTAAGTTCATTCATCAATTCTTCATCTATATGAAGTCTTCCAGCAGTATCAACAATTACTACATTACATCCATTATTTTTAGCATTTTCTATAGATGCTTTAGCAATATCCACTGGACTTGTTTTATCTCCCATAGTAAACACTGGTACATCTATTGATTTTCCTACCACCTGAAGTTGTTTAATTGCGGCAGGTCTATATATATCACATGCTACTAAAAGAGGTTTTTTATTGTTTTTTCTAAGGTTAAGTGCAAGCTTACCAGCCATTGTTGTTTTACCAGCACCTTGAAGTCCCACTAACATAATTACAGAAATTCCATTTGGATTTAATTGAAGCTTACTTTCCACATTTCCCATAAGTTTAGTTAACTCATCATTAACTATTTTAATTACCTGTTGTCCTGGGGTTAAACTTTCTAAAACTTCATTTCCAAGGCATTTCTCACTAACGTCCTTAACAAAGTTTTTAACAACTTTATAGTTAACGTCCGCTTCTAACAGCGCTAGTTTAACTTCTCTCATAGCTTCTTTTATATCTTTTTCTGAAAGTTTGCCTTTACCTTTTAATTTTTTTATGGTTTCTTGCAACTTAGAAGTTAATCCTTCGAAAGCCATAGTAAACCTCCTAAATTTCAATAATATTTTCGATTATATCATTGATTACTTCGGACTTTTCATGGTCCTCTATATTTAAACTACTTATTTTTTTTATTATTCTTTCTTTAGAATTTTTAATTTCTAAACTTTTTTCTAAAAGATGAAGTTTTTTTTCGTACTCTAATAAGAGACTATTACATCTTTTTATTAAATCATGTATTGCTTGCCTACTAGTATTTGTAATCTCTGATATTTCTTTTAAAGATAAATCATCATTAAAATACAAGCCCATTATGTCTCTTTGTTTTTCTGTAAGCAACGGACCATAAAAATCTAAAAGTAATGATAACTCTAATCTTTTTTCCATGTAATCACCTTACTCACAAAGCATATATTAGCAAAAATAAATATAGCTGTCAAGTATTTTTACTTAACACTCTAAATATTTTTATTTGAGCTTATAATTACTTTTTATTTTATTATTTAAATATAGAATCATCTATAAGTTTTTAACTTTATTCTCATAGTGGATTTTACATTTAAATTTTTTAAAATAGTGCTTCTACAAATTCTCTTGAACTAAATTCTTGAAGATCATCAATGCCTTCTCCAACCCCTATAAATTTAACAGGAATGTTTAATTGGTTTTTAATAGAAATAACTACTCCACCTTTAGCAGTGCCATCAAGTTTGGTAAGTATTATACCATCAATAGGACAGACCTCCATAAATTGTTTAGCTTGAATGACCGCATTTTGTCCTGTAGTTGCATCTAAAACTAAAAGTGTTTCTCTATGAGCTTCACTATACTCTCTGTCAATTACCCTATTAATTTTTCCAAGCTCATCCATTAAATTTTTTTTGTTATGTAGCCTTCCTGCTGTATCGCAAATTAATACATCCACTTTTCTAGCTTTAGCAGCTTGCACTGCGTCATAGACTACTGCTGCTGGATCAGATCCTTCTTGGTGTTTTACTATATCAACGTTTGCTCTTTTACTCCATACCTCTAATTGATCAATAGCTGCTGCTCTAAATGTATCTGCTGCTGCTAATAATACTTTATAATTTTCCGCCTTAATTCTTGCAGCAATTTTACCTATAGATGTAGTTTTACCTACTCCATTAACACCAATTATCAACTTAATTTCTGGAAGATTTTTAGGAATTAAAGTATTTTCTTCTTCTCCCATCATCTCAATTATAACTTCCTTCATACAAGGCTTAACCATTGCTACATCCTTAATTTTGTCACTTTTAATTTTCGCTTTCAGTCTTTCAATAATTTCTACAGAAGTTTCAACTCCTATATCACTAACAATTAGAGCCTCTTCCAATTCTTCATAAAGATCTTCATCTATAGTAACAGCAAGATTTAAAACATCTGATACTGCATTACTAATACTATCTCTTGTTTTTGTTAGACCAGTTTTAAGTTTTTCAAAAAAATTTCCAAACATAAATTTTCCTCCTTGTTTTGTTTATAATGTCAGGTAAAAGAAATTGATTCATAAAGAGTTAATTTCCACTTTAATTGTGGGTTTTAAATTATACATTATTTAAAATTGTGAAGTATAGTTTATCCATATATTCACTAGTTATTTTTTTGAATATCCATAAAATCAACAGAAACCACTTTTGATACTCCTTTTTCTTCCATTGTCACTCCATAAAGCACGTCACTAGCTTCCATTGTTCCTTTTCTATGAGTAATAACTATAAATTGAATATTATTTGAGAATTTCTTTAAAAACTCCGCATATCTAACTACATTAGCATCATCAAGAGCAGCTTCAATCTCATCTAATATACAAAATGGAGTTGGTTTCATCTTTAATATACCGAATAAAAGTGCTATAGCCGATAACACTTTTTCTCCTCCAGATAAAAGATTTATATTTTGAAGTTTCTTTCCTGGAGGCTCTACATTAATGTCTATTTTTGAGGTCAATTCGTCTCCATCTGTTAATATTAAATCTGCACTTCCACCTTTAAATAACTCTTTAAAGGTTTCATTAAAATTTTTTCTAAGTATTAAAAAGTTTTCTTTAAATACTATTCTCATTTTACTTGTCATCTCTTCAATAACTTTTAAAAGTTCATCCTTTGCTTGAACTAAATCTTCTCTTTGAGAAGTCATAAAGCTATATTTTTCCTTAACCTCTTTATACTCCTCAATAGCACCTACATTTACTGAACCTAAACTATTAATCTCCTGTTTAATTTGCACAACATTTTCTTTAAGTTTAGCTACATTTTCTATAGGTTCTTTAAAATTTAAAGCCTCTGCATAAGTTAACTCATATTCCTCATTTAATTTATTAAGAAGGCTTTCCTTTTCTGTTTCTATTCTAGCTAAAGTTACTTGATACTTGTGTAATTCTTTCTCTGAAGCTTCTAGTTCTAAAATTAAATCTTCTTCTTTAGATTTAATTTTAGTTATATTTTCTTTTAATTTTACCTTTTCAATTTCATTATCTGATATAAGCTTTTCCATACTAGATAACATCTCTAAAGTATCTTTAATAGTAATTTTATTATTACTTAAAATCTCTTGATAATTATCTTTATTTTCTTTTAAACCTTCTGCTTCTTTATTAAGTATTTCTATCTTACAAGTATAGTCTTTAATCTCATCATTTATTCTTGAAAGCTCATTATCTTTGTTAATGGTAATTTCATCAATCTTTGCTTTTTCAACTCTAAGTTCAGTTAAAACTTCTCTATACTTTTTAATATTTTCATCGCTTTCTTTTAACTTGCTTTTTAAAATTTCTTCTTCATTATCTATAACTTTTATTTTCTCTTCTATAGAATTTACATTTTCTCTAGATTCCTTTAGCTTTTCATTATTTAAAGAAATTTCATTTTCTGTATTTTTTAAGTTTATTCCAGACTTTTCCAAATCTATTTTAAGTTTAGCTTCTTCTTCAGAAATGGAATTTATCTTACTTTGCACTTTTGTTTTCTCTATATTTTCAAAGTGAATTTCATCTCTTAAATTTAAATTCTCTTCGTCTAAAGTTTTAATATTTTCATTTAACTTTTTTACTAAAATATTTTCATTTTCAATTTCATCATTTATATGGTTAAACTTAACTCTAAGTTCTTCAATCTCTCTTTTTCTTCCTATTACATTAGTAGACTTAGAATAAATACTTCCTCCTGTTAAAGCACCACCAGGATTTACAACTTCTCCAGATAAAGTTACAATTTTTTGTTTATAATTTAGCAACTTAGCTATTTTAATTGCATTATCCATATTATCACATATTATGGTTTTTCCTAGGGTATAATCAATTATACCTTTAAACTTACTATCAAAATCTATAAGTTCACTAGCAACTCCAATATATCCAAAAGTATTTTTAATATTACTGCTAAGTTCCAAGCTTTTACCTTTAACTGTACTTAATGGTAAAAATGTAGCTCTACCTAAACTATTTTTTTTCAAATATTCAATTAGAATCTTTGCATCATTTTCATCTTCTGTAATTATATTAGATAAGCTTCCCCCTAGTGCGATTTCCATAGCTGTTTCATATTTTCTATCAACTTTTATGACTTCCCCTAAAATATAACAACTACCTTTAAAATTAAGTACTTTTTTGGAATCTATATGTTGCATTAAAAGTTTAACAGACCTATTATATCCTTCATATTGCTTATCTAGATTAATTAACATATTTAAACTTGCATCTATCTTGTTTGAATTAGCAACTAATTCCTTAAGTTTTTTTTCTTCTAAGGTTTGACTATGTCTTAACTTTCCAATTTCACTTTTGTTAGCTTTAATTTTATCCTCGTAACTATTTATTTTTTCTAAAAGCTTATTAGATTCTATTTCAAGTACAGCTTTAGTAGAGTTATTAATTTTTAACGAATTAACAAACCCTTCTATATCTACTCTTAATCCTTGAAGTTTTTCATTTAAAATACCTAATTGGCTCTCTAGAAGCATTATGTTATTATTTTGAAGGTTTCTATTATCTAAAAGACTCTGCTTTTTTGATTGAAAAGCCACTAATTTTTCATTTTCATTAAAAGTATCATCACTTAATTTTTTTATTTCTTCTTCCTTAATCTTGATTTTACCTTCTATATTTTTTTGTTTTTCTTTAGAATCACTTAAACTTACTTCTAATTTATCTACTTCATCTTTTAAAGATTTAACCTTTAAATTTAATTTTTCTGTCTCTTCAATATTTTTTCTTATAGATTCATTAACTAACTCCATTCTCTCTTCTAAGATTTTTATCTCTGACAATATTTGCTGATGCTTTGATTTATTATCATAAAACTTTTGCTTATCTTCAGATATTTTATTTTCAAATTGTTCTAAATTACTACTTTGTATTTCTATTTGTTCTTTTATTTTTCTTCTTTCATTTAATTTTTCTTGCAATTCTTTATTTATAGCTTCACATTGTCCTTTATAACTAGAAATTTTTATTTCAGTTTTTTCTATAAAATCAATAATAATATTAATTTCATCATTTTTTAATTGATTTGATAATTCTAAAAATCTTTTAGCCTTATCACTTTCAATTCTAAGAGGTTCTAATCTTTCCTCATAAGTATCTAATATATCATGTATTCTTATTAAGTTTTGTTCTGTATTATCTAATTTTCTCTCTGCTTCTTCTTTTCTAGTTTTATATTTAACAATTCCAGCGGCTTCTTCTAAAAGTTTTCTTCTTTCCTCCGGTTTTCCACTAAGTATAGCATCTATTTTACCTTGACCTATTATAGAATATCCTTCTTTACCTATACCTGTATCCATAAATAAAGCTTGTACATCTTTTAATCTACATATAGTATTATTTATTAAATATTCGCTTTCTCCTGAGCGATAAAGCCTTCTTGAAATAACTACATCAGAATATTCAATATCTAGTTCTGAATCAGAGTTATCCAAAATAAGAGAAACTTGTGCAAGTCCCACAGGTTTTCTAAATTGAGTACCTGCAAAAATTACATCCTCCATTTTATCTCCTCTTAAGTTCCTAACACTCTGCTCTCCTAAAACCCATCTTACTGCATCTGATATATTGCTTTTCCCGCTTCCATTAGGTCCTACTACAGCAGTTACTCCCTTTTTAAATACAAGTTCCGTTTTATCTGCAAAGGACTTAAAACCTCTAATTTCAATAGATTTTAAGAACATCTATTCACTCTCCTAATTTGCTATAATTAATGGTAATACAATTCCTAATAACATAAACATAGAAATTACTGCTGCTAATATTTTCGCTAATTTTTCTCTTTTTTTCTTTTTCACAGTTCTCACCTTCTTTTACTACAATTTAGTTTATATTATTTACTTTAAAATATCAAACAAAAACATTAATAACCCTACAAATACAAGTATGAATTTAATAAAATTAATTTTATTAAATTCATTTCATTCTTAATTGTCATTTATTCACTACTAATTGTCAATTAGTTAAAATTAATTTAATTTTATATTAGATAATTTTTATAAAAGTCTGTTGATAAAATCTTTAAAATAAAATAACTAGTCAGTATGATACAAAAGAATTAAAGTTAAAAATAATATACTTAACTGATTAGCTATTTTTATAATAAAATTAAATAAATATATTATAATTAATGTTAATTTTTTTACTTCAAAGTTATTAATGTTTATAGTATAAAATATTAAAAACTCTTGATTTACAAAACTTCATTTTTGAAATCTAGCAATATCAAGAGTTTAAAATTCCATTTTTAAATGATATTTAAATCTAGGAATAGTAATAAATTTAATATTTATTTCTATATAGCAAATTTTCTTCTCAAATAATTTTCTAAAGTTATTTCCTCAGCATTTTCCTTTAGATTAAATCTTAATTCTCCCCTTTTTACTGATATATCCTGATTGATTTTTAGTTTTTTCAACCCTAATATTTTTAAAGCCTCATTAAAATATTTTTTCTTATTAGCATAAAGTTTTGATATATCTTTAGGATTTATAGAAATACTTTCAATATCACTATGACTTTTAAAATATTCTACTATTAATTCTTGATATATAGAACTTTCTACTAGTTCTCTAAAAGCGGGATGGAATGGACCTTCGACTATTTCCTTACCATAATTTATCTCTTCTGTAGGTTGAAGTCCTATTCTTATAACCATAATACCACTTCCTACGTACATCCCATATATTATTTTGCTAATTTCAACTGCCTTTTCTAAATCATAAGGCTTGTACTCTCCTCTTTCTAATAAGGTTTGCATAGGTGTATTTTTTATCACCAGAGAGGGATAGATTCTGCATATATCAGGTTTCATTGCTATACTTTTTTGAGCAGTTAATATATCCTTTTCCCTATTATCCCCAGGTAATCCCAACATAATTTGATGCCCTAAAGTAAATCCATATTTTTTAATTAACTTTGATGCTTTTACTACATCATCAGAACTATGTCCTCTTCCAGATTTTATTAAAACCTCATCATCAAGTGATTGTACTCCTAACTCTATTATGTCAACAGAATGCTCTTTAAGGTTAGATAATATTTTGTCATCTATGTAATCCGGTCTTGTTGATAACCTTATATAATCTATCTTATTACAATCTTTATAATTCTTTGCTACAGAAAGCAACTCATTTTGTTTATTTATATCTATAGCTGTAAAAGTGCCTCCAAAAAAAGATACTTCTACAACTGATTTTTCTCTATCTATAGTTTTTAGATATTCTTTTATAGTATTTTCTACAAATTCTCCATCAATTTTAAAGCAACTTCCTGTAATACTATCTTGATTACAAAATACACATGTATGAGGACACCCTTCATGTGGCACAAATATTGGGATTATGTAATGAAGTTTATTCATATATTTCCTCCTTAGTTAAAAGCACTTCTCTGGCAGCATTTTGTTCTGCTTCTTTCTTGCTATAACCTACACCGCTACCTTTAGATATACCATTTATTAAAACTTCGACATAGAATAACCTTCTATGTGGAGGACCTTCATATTTAATTAGATTATAAATTATAGACACTTCTCCATTTTTCTGAAGGATTTCTTGAAGCTTTGTTTTATAATCAATTATTATTTGATTTTTTAAAGCCTTATAGATTATATTTTTAAAATTAGTTAATATGAATTCTCTTACATATTCTAAACCCTTATCTAAATAAATAGCAGCGATTATAGCTTCTACAGCATCTGCTAAAATAGATACTCTAGTTCTTCCACCAGTCATTTCTTCACCCTTACTCATAGTTATATAAGAACCTAGATTCCATCCTTTAGCTATTTCATAAAGAGAATTTTCGCAAACAATTAGTGATCTGACTCTTGTTAAGTATCCCTCACTTTCATTTATATTGTTTGAAAACAAATGCTGAGAGATTACAAGTTGAAGTACTGAGTCTCCTAAGAACTCCAATCTCTCATTGTAATCTACGTCTTTTTTTTGATTAGCATAAGAACTATGGGTAATTGCTGTTTGTAATAATTCTAAATTATCAAAGTTTAATTGTAATTTATTCTGCAATTCTAATGTGTTAGGTCTAATCTTCATTTTTTACTCCTTCTTAGGAGTTTATTCCTCAATTTATTACCTCATTAATAAATTCAAGAAAGAACTCCTTGATTTTATTCCTTTTATATGAAAATAAAGTCCCGCAATTAGCGGAACTTAAATTTTACTCTTCTACACGTGCTTTTATGTATTCGACTACATCACCCACTGTAGATATTTTTTCTGCATCTTCATCAGGTATTTCTATATCGAATTCTTCCTCTAATGCCATTATTAACTCAACTATATCTAGTGAATCAGCACCTAAATCATCTATGAAAGATGATTCCATTTTAATCTCATCTTCCTCTATGCTTAATTGCTCAGCTATTCTCTCTCTTATTTTTTCAAACATAATTATTCAGCCTCCTAATAAATTAAAAACATTTCAATTAAATATTAATAGTTATATTGAAAGTAATCAATAGATTTTTAATTTTTTTAATATATTTTAATAATATACTTCAATTTAATAATATTATTCATGATATTTTATTCTTTTACTCTTTTTCTGTTCCTAAATTTTCAAGTTCTACTTGTATTTTTTCAACAATTTTATTATCATATGCTACTTTTGCTTGTCTTATAGCATTTTTAAAAGCTTTTGCATTTGAACTTCCATGAGCCTTAACACAAATCCCATTAACACCTAAAAAAGCAGCTCCACCATATTCTGTGTAGTCAAAATCACTTTTAATCTTTTTAAAAACAGGTTTTAAGAGCATACCACCTAATTTTGTAGTAAAAGAACTCATTATATTTTCTTTTAATATTGAAAATATGCTAGCAGCTACCCCTTCGTACATTTTAAGTACCGTGTTTCCTACAAAACCATCACATACCAGCACCTTAACATCGCCTTGAGTAATATCTCTTGGCTCAACATTTCCAACAAAATTATAATCTGTAGTCTTCAAAAGCTTATGAGCATTTTTAGTAAGCTCATTACCCTTTTCTTCTTCTGCACCAATATTTATAAGTCCTATAGTAGGATTTTTAGTATTTAATACATTTTCAAAATAAATTTTTCCCATTAGAGCAAATTGAACTAAATAATGAGGTTTACAATCTGCATTTGCACCTACATCTATAATCATAAATGGACCATTAATTCCTGGTAAAACTGGTGCTAATGCCGGTCTATCAATACCTTTCAATCTACCAACTATAAGAGTACAACCTGCTAAAAAAGCCCCTGTACTTCCAGCAGATATAATTCCATCTACCTTTTTTTCTTTAACTAATTGTAGCGCCTTAGAAATACTAGAATCCTTTTTTCTTCTAATAGCTTTTACAGGCTCTTCATTAGGGCTTATAATCTCTGTAGCATTCACTATAGTGATCTTTTCTTTATCATAGTCGTATTTGCTTAATTCTTTAGCTATCTCTTCTTCTGGACCGGTTATAATGAGTTCTATATCATTATATTCTTTTACTGCTAATACTGATCCTTCTACTATCGCTGAAGGTGAAAAATCTCCACCCATTCCATCTACTGCAAATTTCATTTTTAACCCTCACTTAATTTTATCAATTTTTTCTATAAGTTACTAAATAAAAAAAATTATGTATAAGTTCTTATTATAAATATTATATATTAAACTTTGTAAAAAATTCTACTTTATTCTTATATTTATAAAAAATATTATATAAAAAATAAAAGAAAGTCAAGTGACTTTCTTTTTTATTTCTCAGTTGAAACAACTTCTCTATTTTTGTAGTGTCCACAGTTCTTACAAACTCTGTGAGCAAGTTTCATTTCATGGCACTGAGGGCATTCAACTATTCCTGGTAAACCAAGTTTGAATGTTTGCGCTCTTCTTGAATCTCTTCTAGCTTTAGAAAATTTTCTCGCAGGATTTCCCATCGTAACACCTCCTTACGGGTTTGAAAACAATTCTTTTAACTTTGCCAACCTCGGATCAAGATCATCTTTTTCACAGTCACATGAATTATGATTTAGATTCGTTCCACAGTGTTGGCACAGCCCTTTGCAGCCTTCCTTGCAAAGTTTTTTTACAGGAAGCTCTACAGAAAGATTGTTTTCTATTATTTGGTAAATATCTATTTTATCATTCTTAATTGAGATAATTTCTCCGTCTTCATCTTTAATAGTATCAGATAACTTTTCATTTATGTCCATATTTACATTATAAGAAAAGCTCTCACTACATCTTGAACAAGGTAATAAAACCTCAGTTTCAACATTTCCAGTTAATTCATAGATATTATCAATTAACCTGATTATTCCTTTGAATTTTATAGGCTTAGTGAACTTTATAACTTCACCATTGTCATTAAAACTTTCTTTAGATAACTCTAAATCAAGCTCTCTTCTTCCATGTTTCTTATTCTTTAATTCTGAAAGGTCAATATTCATAATTTTTAACGCTCCGAAAAAATATTACAAAATATTCTTCTCATATGAATAGCTCATCATACATAATGCGAATTTAATCACATAGCTTGAGCAAAGCTACTACGCCCCTCCTTATGTTTATTCAAGATTTTCTACTATTTTCAAACACAAACTATTATATAAATTATAACTTTAAAAGTCAAGAATTATTTGTATGTTTAAAAACATATTAAGGAAAGGCAGTAGCTAATTATTATTTAAAAACTATTTAGAAGTTAACTCTTGAGTATCTCTTGCTATTACTAATTCTTCGTTAGTTGGTACAACGAAAACCTTAACTTTAGCGTCAGCAGCACTTACATCTACAGCTTTTCCTCTTACATTGTTTTTCTCAGAATCAATTTTAATTCCCATAAATTCTAAGCCTTTGCATATATCTTCTCTTGTAACTGGAGAATTTTCTCCTAATCCTGCTGTAAATACAATAGCATCAACTCCACCCATAGCTGCAGCGTAAGATCCTATCATTTGTCTTACTCTATAGTTATAAACATCTAATGCAAGTTTAGCTCTTTCATTTCCTTCATCAGCAGCTCCTTCTATATCTCTAAAGTCACTACTTACTCCTGAAATTCCTAGAACTCCTGATTTTTTGTTTAGTAAGTCATTCACTTCATCAACACTCATATTTTCTTCTTTCATTAAGAAAGTAACTATAGCAGGGTCAATGTTTCCACATCTAGTTCCCATTGCTATTCCTTCAAGTGGAGTAAAGCCCATGCTTGTATCTACTGATTTACCATTTTTAACTGCTGATAAACTAGCACCATTTCCTAAGTGACAAGTAATAATTTTAATATCTTTTATATCTTTACCCATCATTTCAGCAACTTGGCCAGATACAAATTTATGAGATGTTCCATGGAATCCATATTTTCTTATTCCATGCTTCTCATATAGCTCATATGGTAATGGATATATAAATGCTTCTTTTGGCATTGTTTGATGGAATGCTGTATCAAATACTGCAACCATTGGTGTGCTTGGCATTAATTCTTTACATGCATTAATTCCTATTATGTTTGCTGGATTATGAAGTGGTGCAAGTTTTACACACTCTTCTAATTTGCCCATAACCTCATCATTGATGATAACTGATTCAGCATACTTTTCTCCGCCATGAACAACTCTATGTCCTACAGCATTGATTTCTGACATGTTAGATATAACTCCATGTACTTTATCAGTTAAGCTATCTATAACGTGTTTTATAGCCTCTTTATGACTTTCCATTGGAACTTGGATTATGTATTTATCTCTTCCTGGAACCTTTTGAGTTAATATTGAACCCTCTATTCCTATTCTTTCTACTAAACCTTGTGCTATTGCTTCCTCATTTTCCATGTTGATTAATTGATACTTTAATGAAGAACTTCCGCAATTGATTACAAGTATTTTCATTGATAACTCCTCCTTAATGACACCTTTGTTATTTGTTATTTAGTAATTCTTCTAAAATTACTTTTAATAAAATTGTTATTAAAAGCTCACAATCTTTAGTATATAATATAACTTTTACTTATTGCAAGACTGTTGAGCTTGTATAGCAGTTATAGCTACAACATTAACTATATCATCAACGCTACAACCTCTTGATAAATCGTTAATAGGTTTTGCAAATCCTTGACAAACTGGTCCTATGGCTTTAGCATTTGCAAATCTTTGAACTAATTTATATCCTATGTTTCCTGCTTGTAAATCTGGGAATACTAGAATATTAGCATTTCCTGCTACAGAACTATTTGGTGCCTTTTGTTTAGCAACCTTATCTACAATAGCAGCATCTAATTGTAGCTCTCCATCAATTTGTAAATCTGGTCTTTGTTGTCTAGCTGACTCTGTAGCGATTCTCACTTTGTCAACATTTTCATGCTTAGCACTTCCCATACTTGAGAATGAAAGCATTGCAACTTTAGGTTCTATTCCACATAATGCTTTAGCATTATCTGCTGTACTTATCGCTATTGAAGCTAATTCTTCCGCATTAGGATTTGGATTAACTGCACAATCAGCAAATAATAAAGTACCCTCTTTACCATACTCACAGTTTGGAACTTCCATTATAAAGAAACTTGATACAACTTTTATTTCTGGAGCTGTTTTTACTATTTGAAGACCAGGACGTAATAAATCACCTGTACTATGTACTGCTCCTGAAACTAATCCATCTACATCGTCCATTTTAACCATCATTGTTCCAAAATATACTGGGTCTTTTACCACTTCAGTAGCTTTTTCTAGTGTTACTCCCTTATTTTTTCTAAGCTCATAAAAAGCTTCAGCATATTTTGATGTTTTATCTGAAGTCTCTGGATCTATGATTTCTATTCCTTCTATATTTACTCCAAATGCTTTAGCATTAGCTTTAACCTTCTCTTCAGCACCAACTAAAACTACTTCTGCTATAGCATTTTTTTTAATTAACTCAGCAGCTTTTAAGTTTCTTTCCTCATCGCCTTCTGGCAAAACTATTTTTTTCATATCTGCTTGAGCCAAACTCCAAATCTTGTCTACAAAACTCATCACAAAATCTCCTTTCAGTTTTAAACCACTAACATCCCTTATTAATATAACCCTTTTTTACTATAATTTTCAACCTAAAACAAAAATTTTATTAACATAATATAATTCTGAAAATTGCTACTTCTAAATCTTGTTGTACTAATATAATAGGTTTGAAATAAAATAATTAGTTAACAATAAGGTAAATATTCTCTATTAGATAAAGAATCAATATTTGATAATAGTTATAATATTAAAAAATTATGTTAATGAATCATTATATAAAATAGAGTAACATAATGACTAGTTATTTTCTTTAAGATGCCTTATAATACAAGTTAAAAATAAGATTAAATATGGATGTACTACTTCCATATTTAATCTATAGATTTATATAATTGTGTTATTAAATTGTTAAAATTTCAACCTTATACAATTGATTAAAATTGTGAATTTCAAATTTTCTAAAAGTTGCATAATAAATTTAATTACTAATAAAAATAATTTATAAAATTTAATCTCATAAGTAATTAATAATTTTTCTTTACTTCATTTTAATTACTTATTACTTAATTTTAAATTAATAAAGCTTTAAATTCATAATAAAAATTTAAATATACTATGGAAAATAGTTTTTTTGTAAAAGCAGCTTAACCATTTAAAAATTGAGGATTAATGAATAAGAATGAAGAATTAAAGATAAAATTCACCTTTAGTGAATTTCTAAAATAAAATTTATTCTTGATTAATCTATAAAATATGAGGTGAAAATCATAATGAAAGTATGTGGAATTATAGTTGAATACAATCCATTGCATAATGGCCATGTTTATCATATAAATAAAACTAAAGAACTTACAGATTGTGATATACTTATAGCAGTAATGAGCGGAAATTTTAATCAAAGAGGCATTCCTTCTATAGTAGACAAATATAATAAGACAAAGATGGCACTAGATAATGGAATAGACTTAATTTTTGAGCTTCCTACTATTTATAGTGTTGCCTCCGCAGAATTCTTTTCTTTTGGTGCTATAAGCCTTTTAAACAGCTTATCTATAGTTGATAGTATTTGCTTTGGAAGTGAACATGGAGACATATCTATTCTTATGGAAATTTCAAAGATACTTAAAAGTGAATGTGAAGATTTTAAAATTATTTTAAAAGAGAATCTTAAAAAAGGTACTTTATACCCTACAGCTCGTTCACAAGCTTTACTTTCTTATTTACAAAAAGAGAATTATAATATAGATAATTTAGAAGAAATACTAAATTCTTCTAATAACATACTTGGAATTGAATATATAAAAAGCTTATTAAAATTAAATAGTACCATTAAGCCTTACACAATTAAGCGAGAAGGTGCTTCTTACAATAGCATGATTCTTAATAATGTATTTTCTAGTGCTACATCTATTAGGGAATACATAAAAAGTGAAGCGTCCATAGAAAAGTTAAAGGCCCATGTACCAACTTCTGTTTTTAGTGATCTTCAAAAACTTCAAAGTGAAGAATACAATTTTACTTTTGATGAGTCAATGCTACCTTATATTAGGTATAAAAGTTTTTTAAATAAAAATTCTTTAGAAAAGATCCCAGATGTTTCTGAAGGATTACATAATAGAATATATAATTCTCTCTGTGAAGGAAATAACTACAATGACATAATAGAAAGAATTAAATCTAAAAGGTATACACGTACTCGTATTAGTAGAATACTTTGTCAGTACTTTATAGGCTTTGATAATTTTGACTCCAACCTCCTTAGAAATGAACCTTGTAGCTATGCTAGAATTTTAGGTTTTAATGAAAAAGGAAAATCCATACTTAAATCTATAAAAAGTAATAGTAATATCCCTTTATATACAAAACTTCCTAAAGACTTAAACGAGACACTAAAATTAGAGCTTCAGGCTTCTAGAGCATATAGCCTATTAAATAAAAATTATAGATATAATGAAGATTATCTAACTAGCCCATTAAAAAAATCCTGACTTACCTCAGGATTTTTTTAATTGACTACTAATTAATAAACAATTATAGATTTATGTCCATCCTTGAAGTGCAGTATGAACGATTTATTGAAAGAAATTAATTTTAACTATAATTGTCAATTGTCCATCATCAATTTTCCATTGTTTTAAGTTATCTTAAATAAAATAGTAAATTTATAATTTATGAAAATTAACACATAAGTTGTCCCTTTTATAAATATATTTTATATATGTATATTATACTTTAGGGAGTTGCATAATATTGAAACTTATATATGTTTTTCTTTTAATTATTTTATTATCTATACTTTATAAACTTATAAAAAGCTACGGATTTAATGCTATACTCACCATTTTAGCATCACTAATAATTATTTATATAATAGCTAATCCAAAAGAATGTATGGGATTTACTATAGATGGTGTTAAACTTTTTTTTAATTCTGTATTTCCGTCATTATTTCCATTCTTAGTATTAATAAATATGATTATTTCTTTTGGTGGAATTCAAATTTACTCTAAAATACTTGGGAAAATAATTTCTTATCCATTAGGGCTTTCAAAAAACTGTAGCTTGGCAATACTTGTTAGTGCCTTTTGTGGATACCCTTTAGGTGCTAGATACTCTAGTGACATATATGAAAGAAATTTAATAGATTATAAAACTTACGAGAGACTTCTAAATATTGCTTCTAACGGAAGTCCACTTTTTATAATAGGAGCAGTAGGAACAGCAATGCTGGGGAATGTTTACATGGGATATTTATTGTTATTATCAAATTTTCTTTCTTGTATAGCCATGGGTTTAATACTTCCTAATAGATATAAAAATAATAATTCTACAAGTAGTAAAAATATATTTGTGTATGGCAATACTTTAAACATAGGTGTAGCTTTTAAAAACTCTATAGAAGATGCCATTAAAAATGCACTATCTATAGGTGGATTTATAGTTATTTTTTCAGTAATTATAAACATAATAAAAGGCAATGTTTTATTTAACATTACCTTAGAAAAGATATCTACTCTTACAACTATTCCATTTGAAGTCATTCAAGGTCTAATTTTAGGAATGATTGAAGTAACAAATGGCTGTAGTATTATAACTAAGTCTTCTATTGATTTAAATACTAAATTGCTTTTATTAAGCTTTTTAATTACCTTTAGTGGACTTTCAATAACTTCTCAAGTTTACTCTTTAGTATATAAATTTAAAGTTTCTATGAAAAAATATTTATTTTATAAAACAATACAAGGTGCTATTAGCTCCTTAATAACCTTATTATTATGTAAATTACCATTTTTTAATTTTTCTCAAGAAACCTTTTTACAAAATAGCTATTATAATATAAACAGCTCTCAAATATATTTGATAGTCATACTAGTTATATTATCTCCTTTAATTATAACCAAAATAGAGTCTTAATTATTTTAGAAGATTAATAATAAAAACTACTATATCTTTAATAATTAAAAGTTTTAGTAATGCTTATAAATTACAACTGTAATTTATAAGCATTATTTTATATTCCCTAAATCTTTAATATTTTCTCTAACAATAGAAGTCGTACTTGTAATATCTTTATGCATATTTCTAAGCATAGCATCTACTTCCTTGTTAATTTTTATAATTATAGCTTCTCCATTAATATCTATTTCTTTCTGAAGATTGCTTAACGTTTCATCTGCATAATTTAATACACCAGCTTTTAATTCCTTAGCGTATTTATTAGCTTCTAACTTTACCTCTCTTGCTTCAGCATTAGCTTCTTGAAGAATTTCATTTGCCTTATGTTCCGCTGCTCTTATTACATCAGAATTTTCAAATTCTCTTTGAATTCTTCTTTTTGCATCCTCTCTTATAGCTTCTGCCTCTCTCCTAGCAGTATCTAATATTTGTTCTCTAGCTTCAACAATTTCCTTTGCTTCTAAAAATTGTTCTGGTAAGTCTGCTTTTAATTCACTTATAATATTAAGCATTTCTTTTTTATTTAAGCTTACCTTTCCAAGTAAATTGCTAGAAGTTTTTACTGTCTGTTCAAGATAATCTATAAGCTCTAAAATGTTATTAATCTTTTTGTCCACTATTATCCCCCCTCTTAATTTTAGCTCTTTCCTTTAAATCATCCTTAATCTCATCAGGAACTAAATCTTCAAGACATCCTCCAAATAAAGCAACCTGTTTTGTGGCAGAAGAACTTAAATAAGAATATTTAGAATTTGTCATCATAAACACAGTTTCCTTTGTTTTATCTAATTTCTTATTCATAAGGGCCATTTGAAACTCATAATCAAAGTCAGACATAGATCTAAGTCCTTTAACTATTACATCAGCTTCTTCTGCATTCATGAAATCTACTAATAGTCCGCTAAAACTTTTAACCTTAACATTTTTATAAGGTGCTATAACCTTCTGTATATGGGCTACTCTTTCATCAACTTCAAACCAACCTTTTTTATCGGGATTTATTAATACTGCAACTATTACCTCATCAAAAACGTAAGATGATCTTTTTATTATATCTAAATGCCCATTAGTTATAGGGTCAAAACTTCCAGGATAAACTGCTTTTCTCATTTTTATATCTCCTTATATTCATAGAAACATACTGTTGTATTTCCATACTTTCTTTTATCAGTTAATATTATTTTGTCATTTCCCTCGTATATAATTTCACTTGAATCTATCTTTGTAACAATAAGCCCCTCTCTTTGAAGAAGATTATATTTTGAAATCAACTCTATTGCTGGTGGTATCATCTCCTTAGCATAAGGTGGATCTATAAATATGAGGTCAAAAAATTTTTTCTCTTTTCCAAACTTCTCAAGATACTGATAACAATCTCCTTTTAAAGTAGTACATATATCTTGAAATTTTAAATTTTCTACATTCTTCTTTAAAAGATTGTAACTATTATCTCCTTTTTCTATTAAATAGCTATGTTTAGCCCCTCTACTGGCAGCTTCTATTCCTAAGCTTCCTGTTCCTGAAAATATATCAATAGACACTGCATCTCTAACCCTATTTTGTATTATATTAAATATTGATTCTTTTACTCTATCTAAAGTTGGTCTGGTTCCCATTCCCTCTGGTGGTAATAACTTTTTTCCTTTAGCTTTTCCAGCAATAACTCTCATTCATTTCCTCCTTAGATTTTAATTAAAGATTTTACTTTAATAATCTTACTATAATTATAAATTATACATTATGTAAAGTCTTTATATAAGATTTAATACTATTTTAAATATTATCTATCTTTTTATTCTAAGCTATTAAATCTAATTCATATCACACTACAAACAGATTCCATAACTTTTTCTAATATAAAATAAATCTCTATTTTTAACTTATATTTTGCTTAATTTAATTAAAACAAATATATTTAGAACTTTTTTCAAGCATTTTTCTTATTTCTTCTTTAATTTTTAAATCTTCATCTTTACTACTAAATATTATGTTTTTAGCTTCTTTATTAGCTATCTTAAAGAGCTGAAAATCTTCTACTAAATCTGCAAGTAAAAGTCCACTTTCACCTGATTGTTTAAATCCAAATACCTCTCCGCCTCCTCTAATCCTTAAGTCTTCCTCAGCTATAAAGAATCCATCATTACTATTTTTCATAGTCTCCATTCTTCTTCTCGTAGTATCACTTTTTATATCTGCTATTAATATACAATGAGATTTGTAACTTCCTCTTCCTACCCGTCCTCTTAACTGATGAAGCTGGGATAATCCAAATCTTTCGGCATTTTCAATTATCATTAAAGTAGCATTAGGTACATTAACACCTACTTCAATAACTGTAGTAGAAATTAAAACTTTAATATTTCCCTCTTTAAAACTTTCCATTATTAAATTTTTCTCTTTATTAGGCATTTTACCATGAAGTATTTCAATTTCAATATCTTTAAAGTATTTTTCTTTTATCTCTAAATATAAACTTTCCACAGAACTTAGGTCTAAATCTTCATTTTCTTCAACTAGCGGACATACTATATAAACCTGACGTCCTTCTGCAATTTCTTTTAATGCAAAGTTATATACTCTATCTCTTTCTTTTTTATCTACATAATAGGTATCTACTTTTTTTCTTCCTGGTGGAAGAACATCTATGGTAGATACATCTAAATCTCCATAGAGATAAAGGGTTAACGTCCTTGGTATAGGAGTAGCACTCATTACAAGTATATCTGCATTCTCTCCCTTACTTCCTAATTTATTTCTTTGATTTACTCCAAAACGATGTTGCTCGTCAGTAACAATCATACCTAGTTTTTTAAATACTACATTATCTTCAATAAGAGCGTGGGTTCCTATTAAAAGGTCTATTTCTCCATTAGATAAAGATTCCTTAATTAATTCTTTGTTTTTAGCAGTAGTACTTCCTGTTAAAAGTTCTATTTTTATATTAAAACCTTCAAAAAGTCTTGTAGCTTCATAATAATGTTGCTTTGCTAAAATCTCTGTTGGAGCCATCATTGCCGCTTGATATCCATTTTTGATAACATTGAATAATGATATCAATGCAACTATAGTTTTTCCACTTCCTACATCACCTTGAACTAATCTATTCATGATAATATTTTTCTTTTGATCTATTAAAATTTCTCTTACTACCCTACTTTGAGCTTCTGTTAATTCAAAAGGTAGTTTTTCCTTAAGAGTTGTGAGCTCATCACATATTTTAAATGGTACTCCACTACAGTTTTTATTAAGGTCCTTAAGTAATAAGACCTTCATAGAATATGTAAATAGTTCTTGAAACTTTAATCTTCTTTTAGCTTCTTTTAAGCTATTATTATCCTTTGGACTATGAATATGTCTTATTGCCTCATCTAAAGAAATAAAATTATAGTTCTCTATAATTTTTTCAGGTAAATTTTCAATAATTTTTGTATGAGATAAAACCTCAGTAATAACCTTATTTAAAAAATTATTACTTAAATTATCTTTAAGGGAATATTTAGCTAATATTTTATTATCATCTAAAGTTACATTTCTAAGTATCTTAGGATTATTCATTCTAACTTCACTATTAAACTTTTCAATTTTACCACTTAATATGTATTTTTCATTAACTCTAAAACTATTTTTAGCATAAGGCTGGTTAAACCATTGACCTTTAAAAGTTTTATTATTAGCTTTAAATATTATAGTAGAAAGAATTTTATTATTTCTAGTTCTTATATCTCTTAATATACTTACTACTTTACACTCCAATATTACTTTATCTTTTTCATTAAATCCACTAATATCATTTCCTACAGTTATTAATTCATAATCTCTAGGAAAATATAAAAGTAAATCTAAAACAGTATAAATTCCACATTTATTAAGTTTTTCGGCCATTTTAGGACCTACACCCTTAACATAACTAATATCATTATATAAATTCACACCATTCACTCCATATATAGAATTTAAAGCTTACTGCCCATTATAAATATATCATATATAGAAAAAAAGCCCTAAGGCTTTTTATTCTACAGATGTAATAAAATAATATAATGGTTGCTTTCCATCAAAGCACTGAACATCCATATCTGGATATTTTTCTTCTAACTTTTCTACAAGTTTATTTACTTCTTCAACACTACAATCTTCTCCATAGAATATAGTAATAAGTTCACTATCCTCATTTATCATGCTAGAAATCAATTCTTCACAAATATCATATATATCAGTTCCTATTTTACTAATTTTACCTTCTACAAGTCCAAGAATATTACCTTCTTTTATAACTCTTCCATCATCTTCAGTATCCTTAATTGCATAAGTTACTGAACCTGATATAACATTCTTACTACATTCTGTCATATTTTCACTGTTTTCTTCTGGTGAGGCTTCACTATTAAACATTGTTATAGCAGTAATCCCCTGTGGTATTGTAGTTGTTGGTATAACTATTACATTTTTATCTACTAATTCTATAGCTTGATTTGCTGCCATTATTATATTTTTATTATTTGGAAGTACAAAAACATTTTCAGCATTCACTTTATTTATACTTTCAACTATGTCCTGTGTGCTAGGGTTCATAGTTTGACCGCCCTCTATTACTACATTGACGCCTAAATCTTCAAAAATATTTTTAATACCTTCTCCTCTAGCAACGGTTACAAACCCATATTTTTGTGGCGGCTCTACAGAAGTAACTGCCTGAGTAGCATCATCTTCTTCATAATCCATTAAAGTTCTATGCTGTTCTCTCATATTATCAATTTTAATTTTTGATAGCTCTCCAAACTTAACAGCTTTTGAAAGTACACTTCCCGGATCATTAGTATGAATATGCACTTTAACAATATCGTCAAGTCCTACTAATACTATTGAGTCCCCTTGTTTTTCAAGTTCTTCTTTAAACTCTGGAATATTAACTCTTTCAGATAATATTATAAATTCTGTACAATATCCAAATTTAATATCTGCAGAATCAATATGAACTTCTGGACTTGCCATTTCTACTACTTTATTTTCTAAAATTTTAGTGTTAAGGTCAACTTTAAGGTCATCTTTTAAAGCTTCATGCATACCCTTGAAAAGGATTAATAATCCCATTCCGCCAGCATCCACAACTTTGGCTTGCTTTAACTGTGGTAACATTTCAGGTGTTTTGTTTAACATTTCTTCGCAATTCTTACAAATTTCTTCAAATAAACTAGTTACATCTTTAGCATTACTTGTTTTTATTCCTTCAGCTGCAGCTCTTATTATTGTAAGTATTGTTCCTTCTGTCGGCCTCATAACTGCCTTATAAGCAAAATTAGCACCTTGCACCATACTCTCTTTAATATCTTCTACTGATGCCTCATTTTTGTCTTCAAGTCCTTTTGCTATGCCTCTAAATATTTGAGAAAGAATAACCCCTGAATTACCTCTAGCACCCATAAGTGCTCCTCTTGCTAACTTTCGAGATATTTCCCCTACTGTTTCTTTATCTAAATTTTCAACTTCACCCACTGCTGTTTTAAATGTCATAGACATATTTGTTCCTGTATCTCCATCTGGCACAGGGAATACATTTAGCGAGTTTACATATTCCTTTTGCTCCTCTAACTTATTAGAAGCATTTCTAATCATATTGCAAAAATCATGCCCATTTATTTTTAAGTATTTCAATGTCGATACCTCCTAGACCCTCACACCTTGAACGTTTACTGTAACCTGTGAAACCTTAAGTCCTGTAAAGTTTTCCATATTGTATCTAACCTTCTGAATTATATTATTAGCTATTACTGAAATTTTAGTTCCATATTCTACTATTATATATAATTCTACTGTTAAGGATTCATTTTTCGTATTTATTTTGACACCTTTGCTTAGGTTTTCACCCTTTAAAAGCTCCCATAATCCATCTGTAGCATTTTTAGAAGCCATACCAACAACACCATAGCATTCCATTGTTGACACACCTGCAATGTTTGCTAAAACTTCTTCTGAGTAATATACGTTACCTATTTGATTTGTTATGCTAGCTTTCATAATAACTCCTCCTTAATAACACTATATAGATTATTCTATATTATAAAGTAAATTAATTCAACAATTTTAATTTGTAATTAATAGAATTTCCGTTAATTATTTTACATTTTGCTTGCATAGTTTATAATGACTATGTTAAAATATTGTATGTTTGATTTAAACAGTGTTGGTTATTTTAAGGAGGTGTTTATAATGTCAAGAAGATGCGATATATGTGATAAAGGTGTTGTATCCGGTTCTCAGTTCAGCCACTCACACCGCCAATCTAAAAGAAAATGGGCTCCAAATTTAAAAAGAGTTAAAGCTATAGTTAAGGGATCTCCTAAAACTATTCATGTATGTACTAGATGCTTACGTTCAGGTAAGGTTCAACGTGCTATATAAGCTTAAAAAATGCAACTCCAATAAAGAGTTGCATTTTTTTATGTTTATTTTTTTCTAACAAATATACTAACTATTTTAGATAAAAATTTCGGAAGCTTTATTGCAAATATTTTCATTGTTTCCCCCCTATAAATTAATTACGATCCTCCATAATCTTCCAACCCAAACCTATAATTACACATCCCATTGCCACAATCCATCCCCAAAATGGAATTAGCATTGCTAACAGTATTCCAAGCCCTACAGCTACTACTATTGCCCCAATTCTCTTTCTAGTTTTCCTGCAAAAAAACTTAGACATTTCATCTCCCCCATAGTTATTACTACTATTTAATATATGTTATTTTTTTACAATTGATACAAGTATTCATTGAAGTAACTTTATAGAAATTAAACAAAATAATCTTATAAATAATAAATTCTAAATAATTTTTTATAATATTATATTTTTAAAATAATTTAATAACAAAAGTGAAATACATATATAAATATGATAAAAAAATTTAAGATGTTTTTTAAAATTAGATATATGAAACTTAAAGTTCTCCATAAGCAGAAATAAAAATATTACAATAAACTTTTTAATAACAGTTCAATTGCATACTCTAATACAAAAATAATATTATTTAAGAAATAGTTTAAAATAAAGCACTAGATAAAATTGCTCTAGCGCTTTAATTTAAAATAAATTTGCATTTTAAATTTTATTTTCAAATTTTATCACCATCTAAAGTCAATAAATTTTTTATGATTTTAATTTATTTATCATTACGTGTTAAATTTTATAATTTATAATTTACTTAAGTTAATTAATGCTTCAACCTCTCCTACAACTTTTATTTCCATGAATACATCTAGCGAAAAACAAAATACATCTTTAATCAATACAGGAGCTTTTCTTGTTTTAGAACGAGTTTTCACAACTAGTTCTAATTCACTTGTTTCAATAGAGTTCGGTATACATAATGTGACTTCTTTATTTTTTTCCACAAATCTTTTTATTCTTTTTTTCTTACGTTTACCATCTCTAAATTCAATATTATATGGAATTCTCAGTGTAAATTTGACCTTTGAAAAATTTGGTTTCTCTTTAATTTTTTCTCTTATTTCTGTTCTATTTACTATAAATCCATTATGAATTATAATTTTTTGAAAAGTAAAAGGTTCTCTATAAGTTTTAGGAATATCCACTATAACTTTTGGCAAAGATATATTTTCTTTATAACTTGAAAATATTTTTTTAACTATTATAGGAGACAATTCAACTTCATCTTTTTTTTCTTCCATATTAGTTGAATCAATGGCATTTTCATTTTCAATAAGTGATTCATTTAAAATCATTGTAATATCATAAGGTTGACTATTAATTTCTTCTATAAGAATAGTATTAACTATGGAATTAGTGGTTGTATCAATTATATCTAATGCTCCCTGACCACCACAATTTCTATCAGTTACAAGAAGCTTATCTTTATTTGGAGTTAATAATATACTTTGTGGTTCTGGTAATGTAGTTGCAATAAATCCTTCTAATATATTAGTTGTAATATTTATTATCTCTATCCTATTAAGGCCTCTATTAGCGCCATATAAAATATTATCTTTAAGCGCCAAACTGGTTATAGAAGAATTTGTTGGTAGCTCTATTTGAAAAACTTCTTTTTTCTCAATATCTATTGTAGAGATACTAGCAGAATTCTTAGCTTTTCCACCTTGATTTGCTACGTATATGAATTTACTATCTTCATTTATTAAAATATAACTTGGTTTTACACCAACATTTTTAACTCTTGTTAATAACTTAAAATTAGATGTATCGTAAATCTTTAAATCTTTACGCAATGAATCTAAAACTACTAAATGCTTTCCATTTAAATCTAATTTTAAGCTCTCTATAGCCATAAATCCTACAATTCTTGCTATTTTTCTTTCTGTAAATATATCGTACACCAATATTTCTGAAGTGTTTGATATATATATTTTTCCATTTACTATATCTATTTCTAAGTTGCCATTATTAGGAATATCCAATATTTTTATTTCATCACTTAAATTACATATAATTGCAATAGGATTTTTATCACTACCGACATAAATATCACCATTTTTATGTGCTGATATTCTAAAAGGTCTGTAAGGAAGATTGATAGTTTTTATTATACTATTCTTTTCTCCATCAATAACTGTTATAGTCTTATTTGCTAAATTTGACACATAATAAGTTGTTTCTTTTATCCTTTCTACTGTTGACATAACATCTAGGTATCATCCCTCCTCCCCCAAATTTTACTTATAATAGATTTGTTCATTTCCGCTTCTAAATCTCTTTGCAATTTATTTTTTTCTTTATTAATTTGTCTTAACATTAAACTAATCTCTTCTTTTTCTTTAGTTACCATATCTAATTGTTTATCTAATGTTTCTAATGTATTTTGCAATTCTTCTTTTTCTTTAGTTATATTTTGGTAGTCTTTTCTCATAGTTTCATTTTCTATAGTTATCTGTTCTAAATTTTGTTTCAATTCTTTTCTTTTATTATTCATTACTTCTAATTCATTATTTATATGTTCCTTATCAAGATTTGTTTTATTTAAAGTTTCCTGTAATTTTTCTTTTTCTTTCTTTAATTTTTCTATCTCAAGATTTAAATTTTCATTTTCCTTAATTGTTTCTTCTAATTTTTCTTGTAAATCATCCAATTGTTTCTTTCTTTCTTTTAGTCCATCTTGAGACTCCTCATGTACTTGCTTAAAAATATTGCATTTTTCTTGAATCTTTTTATTTTTATAAATTATATTACTTAATTGTTCTTCCAGTTGTCCAATAATATTTTCTTTTTGTTTTAGCTGTAATTTTAAGTTAACTACTATACTTTCTAACTCTTCATTTAGCTCGCTTAAATTTGATATATCTTCATTTATAAAATCTTTTTCCTCATTGATATTTAATACTGAATTATTATCCTTCTCGCTTTCTTCTTCCTCTACATTCCTTAAAGAACTTTCAGGTAAAAAGAATTTTATAGGATAAGAATCTGTACCTAAAATTTTATTACCTTTTATTTTTTCATTATCATATCCAAATATACAATTGTACAACAGAATTTCTTTTCCTTCTTCAGTATCTAATCTAAATGGTGCATTCCACTCATTTTCAAATGAAGAACAAATTATATCCTTTTGTTCCCTCCACATTGCCCATAAAATATTGTTTTTTTCAATTAATATAGGGTCTGTAATTTCTGTTTTCCCTTCAAAAAGTTTATCATATTTCATTTCTCCATTAAAATCTATATATACAGTTTCTAATGAATACATATCCTTTTCCTTAGATAAATTTAAAATATGAATCTTATTTTTTGAAAATATAGTGGAAAAATTTATTTTACTACCTTTTATATCATATAATTTCTTAGGGAAACTCCAGTTAGGCTTTTTATATACAAAATTTTTTACTTCTATTTCTGGTTCTTTATTATTGATAAAAAATATAGAAATATTATTTCCTCTTACTATCTCTACATGATAATGATTATCTGCATTTGGTATAAGCATAATATTGTGAATACTGTTAATTATGGCATTCTCCTCTCTCCATATATAATGCATAAGACTTCCTCGGGAAGGATTATTTATATTTTTAAGTATGAAAAATGCATTTATACGATTTTCTACCATAATTAAAGTAAGTTCTCTTATTTCATTCTCACTGGCTTCAAAGCCATACAGTACTTTTCCTAGCCACTGATCTTTATTCCAAATGCAATATTTTAATTTTCCTTTTTTACTATATATAATGTGAATATTTTGATCTTTATCTATAGTAATATTAAATTCTAATACTTCTGTATCAATTTTACTTTCGTTAGTCCATCTATCTTCTGAATACATAATATTGTAAGCTAAATGCCCATTTTCTTTTAAAATAAACTTCCATAAATTATTTTCTTTATCGTAAAAAATCCAAGTATTAGTATTTTCCATATATTTCACCTCTTTATAAAATTATATTTTTTTATTTATATATATATGACCACATTTAAACTATCACACAATTATTTTATTTACATACAATGTAATGTAAGTAAGAATATCCTATGTAAGAAGGAGGAAAATATATGGCAATTACTAGTGATAATTTCTCACCACGTCCTGGGCTAGTAAATAAACAAGGATACCTTCCTGACCCAGTTGAATTGGTATGTATCGAAGTACCTAAAGTATTTGACCAATGTTTAATTAAAAAATGTCTTAAATTTAAAGAAGGCCCTGATACAAGTTGTACTGACGAGGAACTAAGAAGTAATCCACTAACAGATCCAAAAAGATTTTTAGGATGTAGAGATTTTAGTATTAAACTTTTATCTGTAGATAAAATTCCTATTAACGGTAAGCCAGGATATAAAAAAGTTATTATTTCTTTTATGATTTCATTTTTCGCAGATTTTTTAGATACATGTGGTACTACTCAATCTGAGTTATTTGAAATAAATAGAACTGAAGTTATTTCTAAACTTTATTGTCCTGACTCAATAGCTAAAACCACTTCTAGCAGTATATGCCCTGATGAAGATGAAGATTTCGATCCTGAAATTATAAAACTTGAATTAGTAGCAGACTGCCTTGATGGAGTATTTACTAGAGATTGTGATTGCTGTGATGTATTGGATATAACTTTAGGTTTCCATTTAATAGTAAAATGTGAACTTATTGTTCAATTACTAATTCCTGCTTATGGTTATTGTCCAGTACCTAAACAATGTAAAGAAGAACCAACAGAAGATCCGTGTGAAATATTCTGTAAATTACCACCACCAAAATTCTATCCGGATCAAAAATTAAGACCACTATTCTCTGATGATTATGATGATTGCTGCGATTAATTAAAAATAAGTTTTCTATAGCAAAGTAACACACTTGTCCAATGTCTCATATAATATAATGAAGAGTTTTAGATAAAATATTTTCAAATAACTTATAAAAAAATAAAATTATGTAAAAGTATAAGGGAGGCTTATTTATGAATTCAAAATCTAAATCTTTTAAATGCGAACATTGCAGATGCAATCCTTGTAAATGCGACGACAGATGCCATGATAAATGTCATGATAAATGTCATGATAAATGCGACCATGACAAATGCTGCTGCCATGAGCATAAATGGAACTGTGATATAGATTGCTGCAATACTTGCCACTGTACTCCAGGACATCCACTACCTGGTCCATCAATATTATCTTGTGGTACAGGAACTGGATTAACTATTCCAGCAGTTACTGCTGGTACTCCATTTAATCCTATACCAGTAGCTAGTGTTACAATTGATACTACTTGCTTATGCAGACCAACTGTAAAAATTGATTTTTCTAGTATAATTAATTATCAAGCACTTCTTACTTTAGGGGCAGGTCCAATATTGACTACTCCATTTACAGTAACCTTCCAATTGAGTAAGACTTGTAATGATGGATCTAAAATACCACTAGGAAGCTGGACCTTTACAATAGCGCTATTAGCAGTTGCAGTAAATATTACTGAAACCTTTGCTTTCACTTTCTGTGAATGCCATGCTTGCCCAGGCTGCTGTGTTTATACTGTAGATATAGTTCAAGCTCTTAGAAGTACACTAGCTGGTACTATTACTGTTACAAGTGAAACTGCTTCAATCGTTACTTCTAGCCTTACAGCAATAGCAGCTTCTTCTTGCTAATAATTTTAAACTTAACTGTAAATAAAATGTCATATTTAAAATTTATAGGAGTCCTCTCTTAACGAGGCTCCTGATTTCCATTTATGATATATTTCAAAATTAATATACACATTAAAATAAGTAGTATTTTAAAATATTATAGCTATACAATTCATAATTACGAATTTGTATTTATCCCTATAAGTTATATAAAAATTAGTATATAGTTAATTGTTACCTAGTTCTTTGAAGTGCAATATAATGGCACAAAGATATTTAATATATTTAGCAGTATCACTGTATTGCTTACCTCCCTTATTCAATTCATAATTGAAAATATTTCTTAGATAAAGCTCAGAGATTTAGAATTGATTTATTTTTAAGCAACACAGTTACTTCTTATAAAGAACTATTAATTATATTGCTAGTAAAAAAATTAGTTTGATTAAAACTAATTTTAATTACAATTTTTAATTTTGAATTGTTCATTATTTTAAATACTCCATTAAGTAAACTGTTCCCTAGAGGCGAAAAATTTAAAATTTATTAAAATATTAAGGAGGCATATTTATGAATTCAAAATCTAAATCTTTTAAATGTGATGATAGATGCCATGATAAATGGGACGACAGATGCCACGATAAATGTGACCATGACAAATGTTGCTGCCATGAGCATAAATGGAACTGTGATATAGATTGCTGCAATACTTGCCACTGTACTCCAGGACACCCACTACCTGGTCCATCAATATTATCTTGTGGTACTGGAACTGGCTTAGCTATTCCTGCAGTTACTCCTGGTACTCCATTTAACCCTGTACCAGTAGCTAGTGTTACAATTGATACTACTTGTCTATGCAGTCCAGCTGTAAAAATTGATTTTTCTAGTATAATTAACTATCAAGCACTTCTTGTTTTAGCAGCTCCTGTACTAACTACTCCATTTACAGTAACTTTCCAATTGAGTAAGACCTGCGATAATGGTAGTAAAATAGCACTAGGAAGCTGGACTTTCACAATAGCAATATTAGCAGTTGCGGTAAATATTACTCAAACATTTGCTTTCACTCATTGTGAATGTCACGCATGCCCTGGCTGCTGCGTTTACACTGTAGATATAGTTCAAGCTACTAGAAGTGCAATAGCTGGTGTTACTGTTACAAGTGAAACTGCTTCAATTGTTACTTCTAGTCTTACAGCAATAGCAGCTTCTTCTTGCTAATTGATTTTAAACTTAACTGCAAATAAAATGTCATATTTTCAATTTATAGGAGTCCTCTATCAACGAGGCTCCTAATTTGTTTTTTATAATATATTCTAAAATTAATACATTCACTAATACTTTAATTGTATTACCTATATCTATTATTCTAGTTAATTAAATCAGTGTTAATAGGAACTATGCTTTACCTTAAAAAAGTCTTCTACAATGGACAATTTAAAATTGACAAAGGAGAATTATTGCTACTTCTCCTTTTATTCAACTCATAATGCACAATTCTAAATTGCTCAGTAAAAACGAGTAATTTAGAATTTATTTATTTTGAAGCCACATAATCACTTCTTATAAAGAACCATCAACTGTACTACTAGTAAAAAAATTAGCTAAAGAAACTAGTTTAATTAAAACTAATTTTAACTATAATTGTTAATCTTCCATTATTAATTGTACATTACTTTAAGCTATCCATTGATTAAACTACTCTTAAAAGGTAGAAGAATTAAATTTTCTTAATTTATATAGTAAGGTAACACAGTTATCTAATAATCCATATAATATACTACACATTTTAAAATAATTTACAAAAGTAAAACTTATTAAAAATATTAAGGAGGCATATTTATGAATTCAAAATTTACTTGTTGTAATAAGCAAAATTGCTGCAACACTTGTGCTTGTACTCCTGGACATCCACTACCTGGACCAACAATTTTATCTTGTGGTACTGGAACTGGATTAGCTATTCCTGCAGTTGCTCCTGGTACTCAATTTAACCCTGTACCAGTAGCTAGTGTTACAATTGATACTACTTGTCTATGCAGCCCAGCTGTAAAAATTGACTTTACTAGTATAATTAACTATCAAGCACTTCTTGTTTTAGCAGCTCCTGTAATAACTACTCCATTTACAGTAACTTTTCAATTAAGCAAAACTTGTGATAATGGAACTAAAATAGCACTAGGAAGCTGGACTTTTACAATAGCAATATTAGCAGTTGCCGTAAACATTACTGAAACCTTTGCTTTCACCCATTGTGAATGCCATGCATGTCCAGCATGTTGTGTTTATACTGTAGATATAGTTCAAGCTACTAGAAGTGCATTACTTGGCGTTACTGTTACAAGTGAATCTGCTTCAATTGTTACTTCAAGTCTTACAGCAACAGCAGCTTCTTCTTGTTAATTAATTCTTATGCTTAACTTATAGAAAAAATGTCATATTTTCAATTTATAGGAGTCCTCTGTTAATGAGGCTCCTAATTTATTTTTACAATATATAAATATAAGAATTATAAAAAACTATAATTAACTTATTTTTAAAATAACTCAGTCACTTCTTATAAAGGACTAACAATACATTGCTAGTTAAAATTATTTAAAGAAATTAGTTTAATTAAAACATTAAAAAATATTCATCTATATATAACTTTTTACATAGTAAGTCTTATAGGTATTCAGTATGAAATTTAACATATATCCTATAAATAAATTTTATATAAAACTAGCTTAACCTCTTAAAAAATTAAGAATTAATAGTTAAAAGTATGAATTTATTAAAATAAAATTTATTCTAAAAAACTTCGAAGGTCCTGGTGGTGAAATTTTGACTATAATTCGTATCTTTAAATTTTTAATCTCTAAAAAACTTTATTATGGAGATTAAAAATAATATATAAATCAAATTTTTATTAAGGAACTCTATATTAGCTTAAAATACCTTAGTTAATGTGTAAAGTAACACAGTAATCTAATAATTCATATAATATAATACATATTTTAAAACAATTTACAAAAGTAAAAATTCAGTAAAAATATTGAGGAGGAATATTTATGAATTCAAAATCTAAATTTTTTAAATGCGAGCATTGCAGATGTAATCCTTGTAAATGTAACGACAGATGCCATGATAAATCCCATAATAGATGGAAGCATGACAAATGCTGCTGCCATGAGCATAAATGGAGCTGTGATATGCAGTGCTGCAATACTTGCCACTGTACCCCAGGACACCCATTACCTAACCCATCAATCCTATCTTGTGGTACTGGAACTGGCTTAGCTATCCCAGCAGTTGCTCCTGGCAATCCATTTAATCCTATACCAGTAGCAAGTGTTACAATTGATACTACTTGTTTATGCAGTCCAGCTATAAAAATTGATTTTACTAGCATAATTAACTATCAAGCAGTTCTTACTTTAGGAGAAGGACCTATATTAACTAGTCCTTACACAGTAACTTTCCAATTGAGTAAAACCTGTAATAATGGAAGTAAAATACCATTAGGAAGTTGGACTTTTACAATAGCACTATTAGCAGTTGCAGTAAATATTACTGAAACCTTTGCTTTCACTTTCTGTGAATGTCGCGCTTGCCCAGCATGCTGTGTTTATACTGTAGATATAATTCAAGCTAATACAAGTTCATTACTTGATGTTACTCTTACAACAGAAACTGCTTCAATTGTTACCTCAAATCTTTCTGCATTAGCAACTTCTTCTTGCTAATTAATTTTTATGTTTAATTTACAGATAAGATGTAATACTTTAAATTTGTGGGAGTCCTCTATTAATAGGACTCCTGATTTATTTTCATAAGAAATACATAATGTTTTAAAATTTAAGATTTATTAATTTATGTAGTAAAGTAACACAGTTATATACCAATCCATATAATATAATACATATTTTAGAATAATTCACAAAAGTAAAATTCATTTAAAATATAAGGAGGAATATTTATGAATTCAGAATCTAATTGTTGTAAACAACAAGATTGTTGCAACACTTGTCATTGCATTCCTGGACATCCACTGCCTACTCCAGCACTTTTAGCTTGTGGTACTGGAACTGGAGTAGCTATTCCAGCAGTTACTCCTGATACGCCATTTAACCCTATTCCAGTAGCTAGTGTTACAATTGATACTACTTGTCTATGTAGTCCAGTTGTAAAAATTGATTTCACTAGTATAATTAACTATCAAGCACTTCTTACTCTAGGAACAGCACTACCTATACTCACTACCCCTTTCATATTAACTTTTCAATTGAGTAAGACTTGCGGCAATGGCACTAAAATAGCACTAGGAAGCTTCACTTTCACAATAGCAATATTAGCAGTTGCAGTAAACATTACTGAAACCTTTGCTTTTACTCATTGCGAATGCCATGCATGTCCCGCATGTTGTGTTTATACTGTAGATATAGTTCAAGCTACTAGAAGTGCACTACTTGGCGTTACCGTTACAAGTGAATCTGCTTTAATTGTTACTTCAAGCCTTACAGCAACAGCAGCTTCTTCTTGTTAATTAATTCTTATGCTTAACTTATAGATAAAATATCATATTTTCAATTTATAGGGGTCATCTATTAATAAGGCTCCTAATTTTTTATTTTATTTTCTT
This sequence comes from Clostridium sp. Marseille-QA1073, assembly GCF_054863625.1. Lineage (NCBI taxonomy): Bacteria > Bacillati > Bacillota > Clostridia > Eubacteriales > Clostridiaceae > Clostridium > Clostridium sp. Marseille-QA1073. Next base: position 220,562 of record NZ_JBSVQM010000003.1, read on the forward strand.
TAATTTAGTAAAAAAGCTACTGGCTTCTGCATATAATGCAGTAGATATTTGTATTTTTTTACAAATGCAAAGATTTATAAAATAAGGGAGGAATATTTATGAATTTAAAATCTAAATCTCTTAAATGTGAGTATTGTAAATCTAATCCCTGTAAATGTGCTACCGATAAAAATATAGATTTAATGCATCCACTACCTATACCAATACTTTTATCTTGCAGTACTGGAAATGGACTATCTATTTTTCCTAATATCTCTGTTCCTATAACCATAGCTAGTATTACTGTTGATACAACTTGTTTATGTAAGCCAGTCGTAAAAATTGATTTTAATAGCACTATTAATTATCAAGCACTTATATCCGGTGGTACATCAATTACTCCATTCACATTAATTTTTGAGCTAAGTAAATTTTGCAATGACGGAACAAAAGTTGCCCTAGGAAGCTGGACTTACTCTATTGGCTCTCTATTAGTAGCAACAGATCTTACTAATTCCTTTAATTTCACTTATTGCGAATGTAATACTTGCTCTTCCTGCTTCGTTTATACTGTAGATATAGTGAAATTTAATAGCAGTGTATTATCCGGTAGGGGTAGCATTACAGAGAAGATTTCAATTATTACTTCAAACCTTTCAGCCTTAGCAACTTCTTCTTAAATAACTAATCTTAAAATTTATCTAATAAGTAACATATTATATTTAATGGAGTTCTCTCTATAATATAAAATAAACTTCTAATTAAACACATATATAAAATATCTTAATCTTAAACAATGATTTTAAGATTATAATAAATTCTTTAAAATTGTAAAACAATTGCTATTTGTTACAATATATATTGTACTGAAAAACTATAAAAATACTAAATAAGCATAAATTTATAAAATTCAAAATCTGAAAAATAACAGCATAAAGATTTTTAACTAACTGATCATTAATAAAGAACAACTTATGCAAGTCAACTGTTAAGAATGAAAAAATAAAAATCCTATATAAGCTAATTTTAAAAATACTTCTTTATAAAAATGTAAGTTAATATGACTATTTGCTATGCAAATAGTCATATTAACCGTTAAATAAAATTTAATTTTACAGATATATATTTTTTAATAGAGCTCCTATGAATACTGAAAACTTCCTTCTACTCTCGCAGTTATCTCAATTTCACCAGGCATTACTGGAGTACTAGCTGTATAAGTTTTCATCATGGCTCTACTTTCAAACTCTTGTATAGGAGCCTGTTCTTTTATGCTATTAGGAATTGTATTTACTGACACTTTTAAAGTGTCTCCAATGGTTATAGCTTTTTCTACTGCATCTATAACTGCTAATTGTAAAGCTTTATTATAATAATATCTAGGATCAGAAATTGTAAAACTTATGTTTCCTACATTGTTTGCTCCAATACTAACTGAAGCATCAATTATTTCTCCTACTCTTCTTATATCCCTTATAGTCACAGTAAAAATATTAGTTACCTTATAATTTCTAAACACCTGTTTACCTTCAATATAATCATATTGGGGTTCAATATTATAAATTGAAGTTTTTATATCTCTTCTTGAAATTCCCATTTCTTCAAGTTGATTTATAACCCTATTACTTATCACTATATTTTCTCTTTGAGCTGTTTCTAAGTTTTTATCTTCTGTTATAACTCCTAAATTGATAATAGCAATATCTGGTTCTGCTTGTATACTTCCAATTCCAACTACCCTTATGTTCCCTTGACTGCCCCTATCTTGATTATAATATGGTTCAGTGTCATAAAAATTAGAATACATCATAATCACTATTCCTCTTTATAAACTTGCTTATCTTATATAATATGAAAATATATAATCTTAGTTACAATTTTTACCATATACATATCAAAATATGAACTATAATTTTTTTAATCTTTTAAGAACTGATTGTAAAATAAAGCATATGAGTTTTCAATTAAAATAATGCACCTATCGCCTCATCACATCAAAATAAAATAATTCTAGGTGTTATAAAAAGAAAACTAAAATAGCACCTAGTCACCTAGATGCTTTTCTAAAATTTATTCTAACTTCTACATTCTTTTATTACCAGAACTTTATTCTTCAATAAATTTCATCAATTCTTTGTTAAATTTGTCTTGTTCATCATAAAATGTTGCGTGACCGCTGAATTTAAATGGTATAAGTTTTGAATTCTTAATACATTGATTTTGTATTTCACCTAGTGAGAATGGAACAACTTTGTCGTGAATACCATGAATAATTAAGGTTGGAACATTTATTGTTTCTAGATCAGAAAATAATACTTCACGTAACCAAGTATTTGCAATACTCGCAGTTGCCCAACCAGCTGCCTGTAATCCCAATTGGAAAAACCAATCAGATAATGCGTCAGTTATATGCTGAAAGAAGAATATGTCTCCAAAATCCCGTAACATCTTAGGACGATCAGTATATGTTCCTTGAATAATTTTAATTACCTCTTCTCTTTCTAGACCATAGGGAAAATTAGGACGCTTGATAAGACTAGGCGCCGCTGCATCAAAAAGAGTAAGTTTAGATACTCCATGTCCTCTATGACGAGCCATATATCGAATAGCTATAGCTCCTCCCGTTGAATGTCCTGCCAATGTGAAATTACATAATTCTAGTTCATCAACCACGCATCTAACATCATCTGACAATCGATCATAGTCGTAACCTGTATAAGGTTTATCCGAATCTCCAAATCCTCTCATATCTATTCCGATGCATCTATAACCCATCTTTGGAAGCTGGTTAAATTGATATTCGAATAAATTATGACTACCAGGCCAGCCGTGTAAAAACAAGATTGTATTCTTTCCCGCTGGATTAAGATCCTCCACATAAATTTTTACATTTGGTTCTACCCTAATATAGTATCCCACTTATAACCTCCAATGAATAATCACTCTATTAATACATTATTCACTTGAGAATAAATATATTCACGTAATTTCAGACATTCAAAAAGGCTTAACTGAAAACTTTTTAATTTTAACAAGTTAATTAATAATATTAACAATTAATATTTTCGTTGATATTGAATTAATAAAATCAACTTTTGTGGCATATTAAACAAAATCGTGACTAAGTGTCACGATTTTCGATAGTTTAAAATTATAAAAATTATTGCCTATTATTTTTTATTGTACCTCTTTTATCATTCTAAGATATATTTTCTTTCCTAAATGTGACTCTTCTACTACTTTATATCCAAGTACAGTATAAAAATGAATTACCTTATGATCATTAACGTCTACTAAAAGAGAGATTTTGCTTAAGTCTTTCTCCTTAGCCATTTTTTCTGCTTCCATCATTAAAGCTCTTCCTATACCTCTGCCTTGATATTTTATATGAGTAGCTATATTGGCTATAAATAATTCCCCTGGTTCAGATTCCTTTAGGTGATCAAGCATTATTATACTAGAGATATATCCTACTTTTTCTTTAAAGCCTTTTTGCCCTTTCATAAGTAACTTTGCAGTTTTTTTCTCAATATTTTTCATAGTGTCATGTGGAATTGCAAATAATATTCCTGCCACTTCGTTATTTACTACTGCAACTTTAGCATGTTGATAACTAAATCTATTTCTACTTTCTTTAACTATATAGGCAAGTCTCTCTATTATTTCGTTCTTGCTTCCCGTTCCCCAAATAACTTCTGGATTAGTTTCTGTAATATAAAGTAAACTTGCTATTTTTTTAACGTCCTTTATTTCTGCATTTCTTATGTCTATTGAATTCATGATTCCTCCCAAATAAAATTTCTTAAATTATTAGCTAATTATAAACCACAATTGTGTCAATTATAAGTCGCTATTATATTTAAGTAATACAGATTTTATAGATAAATAAGTTACTTCTTTTGGAAGCAATTCTTTTATAGGCTTTAATTTTTCTGCCCCTAGATTTTTAATTGTTTCTATTATTAACTCCTCATATTCCTTTTGTATAAAATCATCTAGGTTTACATCTAACCCCTCTGTCTTACACTTAAATAGATGTTCCTCAATGGTAACTTCAGCAAGCTCTCTTTCCTTAGAGATTTCTTTAATAGTCTTGCCTTCTTTATACATATTATAAGTTATTATATGACTTTTTATCTTTTCAGTGCTATCAATTTTTTCATTATCCATTGACACTTCTTTAGTTATGTTATTTTCTTTAATATATTTTTTAATTTCTTCTATAAATACTTCACCATATTTATTATATTTGCTTTGGCCTACACCTTTAATATTAAGAAAATCTTCCTTCGTAACAGGCATGTATTCTGTCATTTCTTTTAAAGAAGCATCTGCAAATACTAAATAAGGTGGTATTTTTTCATTTAATGCAATATCTTTTCTTAAAAGTCTTAAAGCTTCAAATAAGGTATTATTCACTTTTCCTTTTTTACTTTCAGGTTTTTTATTTATCTTTAGAAATACTTTTTCTTCACTTCTTAATACAGGAACAGCCTTTGGTCTTAATTTAACTACAGGAAATTCATCATCTGTAGTAATCATATAATCATCAGCAATAAGTTTATTAATTATATCTACTAACTCTTTTTTTGTATAGTTCTTTACTATTCCATAGGTTGAAAGCTTATCAAGTCCTAAATTTAATATTTTTGCATTAGTTGAACCTTTTAAAACTTCTGCAATTACATTGGTTCCATATCTCTCTTTCATTCTATAAACGCAAGAAAAAATCTTTTGCGCCTCTATAGTCATATCTACAGTTTCTCTATCATCATTACATACAGAACAATTATTGCAGCTATCCTTTATATCTTGTTCTCCAAAATATTCAAGTATATATTTTCTAAGACACATAGATGTATAAGTATAATCCACCATAGCTCTTAAGTTATTATATTCTTGTGCTTTTTTAACAGGGTTCAACTCTCGCATATCGATAAAATATTTTTGAGTCTGTATATCCTTAGGGCTAAATAATAATATACACTCACTTGCCTCACCATCTCTGCCTGCACGTCCTATTTCTTGGTAGTAAGCTTCTATATTCTTAGGCATATTATAATGAATTACATATCTAACATTAGATTTATCAATACCCATTCCAAAAGCATTAGTAGCTACAATCACATCTACATTATCATAAGAAAAATCTTCTTGCGCTTTTGCCCTATCACTGTCAGAAAGACCTGCATGATAAAGAGCAGCTTTAATATTTCTCTTCTTAAGATTAATATATACTGTCTCTGCCTCTCTTCTAGTAGCAGTATATATTATTCCAGTAGTATTGATTTTTTCACTAACATAATTAACTACATAATCTAATTTATTTTCTCCTCTTAATACTTTTAAATTTAAATTTTCTCTATCAAAACCACTTATAAATATATTAGGGTCTTTTAACCTTAAAATATTTATCATATCTTCTCTAACCTTATCCGTAGCAGTAGCAGTAAAAGCGGCTAAAATAGGTCTTTTTTCTAATCTTCTTAAGAAACTAGGTATTTTTTTATAACTTGGTCTAAAATCATGTCCCCATTGAGAAACACAGTGTGCCTCATCTATAGCAACTAAGGTTATATCTATATGTTTTAAAGCTTCACAAAAACTTTCGTTTTCAAGTCTTTCTGGTGCTACATAAATTAATTTGTATTGTCCGTTTCTAGCATAAAATATTCTCTCTTCAATTTCTAAAGGATCTAATGAACTATTTATATATGTAGAAGGAATTCCACTACTATTTAATCCATCCACTTGATCCTTCATTAAAGATATCAATGGAGAAATAACCACTGTAACTCCTTGTAATATAAGCGAAGGAATTTGAAAACATATAGATTTTCCTCCTCCTGTAGGCATAATAGTTAAGGTATCTTGTCCTCTTAATATGCTCTCTATAGGTTTAACTTGCGCACTTCTAAAATCATCATACCCAAAGTATTGTTTTAGAAGCATTTTAGCTTTTTCCATAACTTCAATTCCTTTCCCAATTAATGCACTATCATTAATTATAACCAATAATTCTAAAAAGTGTTATAAAAAATATTAAGTTTTTTACCTACTGCTAGGCATTAGTCAAGATAATTCACAATACAAAATGTAAACTTCTCAATTGGTGTGGGAATTAATTCCCTTAATTTTAAATTTTACTAACAATGAAATTGCTAACTTTTATTATAAGAAGTTGCTGTTTAACTTAAAAAGAAATCAACTGAAAACTTCTTCTATATAGGAGAAATATCAACAATTGTCCATTTTCAATTTTCAATTCTTACATTGTATAGAATACTAATATAATCACTTATTATTTTTCTAAACATATCTTCTCTCAATATGTTAATTAGTAGTTTTTTTTCCATTTTAATAAACTCATTCCATAACTTACATTACCAAATTCTATGATTTTAATTAGACAATAAGGTTGTAATGTATATAATAAGTATCATAGGCTTAAGCATCTGACACAAAATATATTACAATCTTTGGTAGTTATTTTTTGCCAGATGCTTAAATAATACTAATTATTTTCTAAAAAGAAGGGGGAACTACTTTAATGAATAAACTTAAAAAGAATTACATTATAATTCCCATTGTTATTTGCATTTTATCTTTAATAGCAATGACTTTTATTAACTTTGGAAGTTCAAACTTATCTTTTAAATCTTATAAAGAATTTTTAAAGGATGCTCATAATGACCAACTCTCAACTGTATATATTGTTCCCTCTTCTAAAATTACTGTTGTAATGAAAGATGGAACAAAATATACTACGGATAACCCTAATAGTCTTACTTTAAAAGAGGAACTTTTAAGTAAAGGTGTAGAAGTAAAAGAAAATAGCAGTACCACATTTATGCAAACAGGTTTTTCTGCACTTTTAACACTTTCAATTGTTGCCATTGTCCTTATGTCATTATCAAAGACTAAAGGCGCAAGAGGAGTTACTGCTATAGATGCAGTAGATGCTTCTACTCTAGTAAAAGATAAATTTAACTTTAATAGTCTAGCAGGAAATGAAGAGGCTAAAGAAAGTGTTAAAGATATAGTAGATTATTTAAAAAATCCTGAAAAATATAAAAAATATGGTGCAAGAGTTCCTAAGGGAATTATACTATATGGTTCTCCTGGTACTGGTAAAACATTACTAGCTAAAGCAGTTGCAGGAGAAGCAAATGTACCTTTCTACGCTGTATCTGGTTCCGATTTTATTCAAGTATATGTAGGGGTTGGAGCTGGTAGAGTTAGAAGTCTATTTAAAAAGGCAAAAAGTCACGGAAAAGCAGTTATATTCATAGATGAGATAGATGCTATTGGTAAAAAAAGATCATCTAAGGGTACTGGAGGTTCTGAAGAAAAAGATCAAACTTTAAATGCCCTATTAACAGAGATGTCAGGATTTAGCGAAAGCGAAGGAATAGTAGTTATTGCTGCTACAAATAGATTAGATATACTTGATCCTGCACTTTTAAGACCAGGTAGATTTGATAGACATATTGAAGTCGCATTACCTGATGTAAGTGCTAGAGAAAAAATAATTAAACTTCATTTAAAAAATAAACCTCATAAAGATATAGATATCTTAGATCTTGCTCATAGAACTTCATATTTTTCTGGTGCTAAATTAGAAAACTTAATAAATGAAGCAGCTATATTAGCTTGTAAGGAAGACATTGGATATATCACTAATGAACATATAGATACTGCATTTTCTATAGTTCTTGCAGGTTACGAAAAAATTGATAAATCTGCTATTAAAGAAGAAGATAGAAAAATTACTGCTTATCACGAAGCTGGACATGCTTTAATTTCATTGTTAAAGTTGCCAGAGGAAAAAGTATCTAAGGTTACTATAATTCCTACTTCTAAAGGTGCTGGAGGATATACTCTAAGCTTACCTGTAGATAGCGCATATCAAAACCTAGACTATTTAAAGAAAAAAATAATGGTACTTTTAGGCGGACGTGCTGCTGAAGAAATAATTTTTGGGAAAGAAAAGATTACTACAGGTGCTTATAATGATTTAAAACAAACTACTAATATGGTTTACAATATGATTGCTGAGTATGGTATGGGTGAATCTTTAGGTCTTCTAAGACTTTCAGAAGTGCCTAGTCCACTTCAAGGATCAAGTTCTAAGGATATATTAGAAGAATGTAAATCTACTGTTGATAGTCTTTATGAAGAAGTAAAATCTATATTATTAAAAGAAAAATCTAAGTTAGAAGCTTTAACTAATTCATTATTGATTAAAGAAAAGCTTTCTTACGAAGAAATTTTGTCAGCAACTAATTTTATATAAATTCGCAGTTCATCATCTCTCTTAATAAAAGCCTAGAAAATATATTTTCTAGGCTTTTATTTTTGATTATATAAATTAGATAGGCATTTTTCTCTTCTGATTTTTTATAAACTAAGAATTAATCCCTAACTCTTTAAATAAATCATTCAATCTATTTTTCTCTTTTTCTTCAATTTTGAAATTTGTATTATATAAATAATGTTGAAGTACATCTGCATCTTTAAGAATTTCATCATAAACATTATCTACATTATGTTTGTCACTGTGGTTAGATATAGATTTACAAATAATATCAATTTCTTTCTCATTAAAACAGTTAGTATCATTTAAAATTTTTCTTGCTTCTATAGAGCCTAGCTTTGAGTGATCAACAGTATAGCCGATTTTATAACTTGATATATCATGCAACATTCCAGCAATTGCGCACAATTCAACATTTAGTCCACGTTTAAATGCAAGTAAACTACAAATAGATGATACACCATACAAGTGAACAAAACCACAGCGCCTTTCTTTTAAGTCAGATTGCTCCATTAAAATACTATCAACAATCTTCTGAATTTCTTCTAATCTATTCATAAATTTATCTCCTACATTTATAGTTTTATAAGACTTTTTATATACCAATTATAATATTAATTAAAATAAATTGCATGTACTTAAATAAATATTGGCTCTCTTCCTTAAAATTCATTATTTTTGTATATGAGTATGATACATTTATCGAGATACAGTTTTTTAATCTTTACTACTTTTTTATCATTTTGAAACAATTATAACCACTTAACTCAGCTCATCTTATTAAAAAATCACCTTAAAAACCTTATGTCTTGAAATAAGTCCAGCTTTAACTAAAGCTTTATTAGAAGCTATATTATCAAAATCACAGGAACAAATTGCCCTGTGCCCTCTTGTAACGCTTTTTTCTAAAAGCTTGTACATGATATAACTCCCGTAGCCTCTATTTCTATAAGATTTATTCACAACTATTCCTAAATTAACAGTTCCAGGAAAGATATTGCTTTTACGATATTCTCCAACTCCTAGAATTTCGTTGCTATCATAAAGTACAAATAATTCATCATTAGCTACTAATCCTAATAAATAGCTATTTATGCATTCATCTCTATCTTCTAAGTTTTTCATATAAAATTCTTTAATTCTCTCAATTTGTTCCCCTTTAGCGAGTATAAAATTTAGACTATCATATTTTTTCATAAAACTATTAAGATTAAAATCATAAAACAAATAAGAATCTATACTTATCTCTTTAGCAATTCCCATAGTTAAGGATAAAAACATAGGTTCAATACTACATACAATAGCACCTTCTATAGATTCTTCCTCAATTATCATTGAAAAAATTTTTTCATCTAAAGTTCTAAATTCATCAATTATATAAAATTGAGATAATAAATTGTTATTATTACTAATTGAATAATATCCTATTAATCTATCATTTAAATATACTCCAAAATAACTTGCTGTAATGATGTGTACAACATCGTGATAATCTTCCATAGGCTTTAAAAGACTATTATAGTATTCTTTCCTTAAAGGTAAAATATCTCTTACTGAATCTAATTTTTTAAAATTTATCATTTAACTTCTCCTTAATAAACTTTCAAATGTATTTAAATAAACACTAAATACCCTTAAGTATTTAAATAATTTTTAAGATTATTAATTGCTTCAATTACTTTAGTTAAGTTTTCTTGAGAATTTAAATTATCTCGTGCATGTAATAATGCTGGTCTTAGAGATTGAACAGAGTGTCCAAAATTATACATCCACTTATATCTTGGAACCATCCAAGTATGGAAATGATGAGTAGTATCTTCATTATAGAAATAATATACATATTCAATATTCAATACCTTCCTCTGAGCTTCTCTAATTTTTGTTAGCAATGTTATATAGTCGATTTTTTCTTCTTCTGTTAATTCATCAAAACATTTAATGTGTCTTTTGGAAGCTAATATAACTAATCCTTCTATAGGATATACCACATCTTGATGTGCATGAAAAAACTCTGTTTCAATAATTGTTCCTCCATCAGGCTCAACCTCTCCACTTGTAATAGCACAACTTAGACATTCCACTTCAATGGTTTTATTATTAGCCAATGTAATTTTCCTCATCAACCCATCTCCCCTGTCTCATTACAATTTTTCCTCTTATTCTTACATTAACATTTATAATCTTAATAATATGTTTTTATACTATATATTCCTTTAATAAGTCTAATTCTTCACTTATATATGTACTGCCTTCTTTACTTATCATATTAGACAGTATATATTTTTTTAATTTCATGTAAAGACCTAGTGGAAATTCATACTCTACCCACTTTGTCCTATAGCCTATAATACCATGATTTTTTAAAAGTAGTTCACATTCTCTTAAAATTTCTCTTATAAAATCTTTAAACTCATAAATAGTATCTATATCTACACTTATCGTTTCTCCATCATAGGTTTCATTGGTTATTTTAATTCTTATATTTTCTTTATCCTCTAGGTACATTTCCCATTTATGCTGATTAGGATTATCGTGCCAAATAAAATAATATTCTTCGGTTTCTCCATCAATACTTTCTTCTAATATATTAACAATTGCTTGTAGTAAATCTCCTATGGCATCTGTTATATTGTAAGGTGTAAATTCACTTATATTTCCATTTATATTTATAAACCCTTCACAAACTCCTACCCCTGTAAGCTTATAACTGAACTCTACCATAAAACTCCTCCTACTTTCTATAAATTATATATTAGTGTATCTATAAAGCTTCTTTATATGCAAGATTTATGCAAAAACTTTATAGTTATATTATAATACTATTGTATAAATTTAACGATTTGAGAGGAGATTTCTATTATGGAAATAAAATTAGATGCTCTTACATGGCAAGAATTCAATGAGAGAAAAGAAAAGGATGTTGTAATCCTCCCTATAGGCTCTTTAGAGCAACACGGACCTCATCTTCCATTATGCACTGATACAGTAATTTCTTATGAATTATCATTACTTTTAGCTAAGGAGATTAATGGAATAGTAGCTCCATCAATCAATTATGGCTATAAATCATTGCCAGCTAGTGGTGGTGGTCCTCTATTTCCTGGAACTATAGACTTAAATGGAAGCACTGTAGTTGCTCTTGTAAAAGATATATTAGAAGAGTTTATTAAAGATGGAGTTAAAAAAATATTAATCTTTAATAGTCATTATGAAAATGAAGCCTTTATACTTGAAGCGGCAGACCTTGTGTCTCGTAATATACCAAAAGGAACTAAAATTATTATCACTAATTGGTGGGATCCATTATCTAATGAAACAATAGATAAAATATTTGATGAAATCCCATTCCCAGGTTGGGCATTAGAGCATGCGGCTATAACTGAAACTTCATTCATGCTCAAATTTACACCGGAACTTGTACATATGGAAAGATTGGTAGATGAAGCAATGACTCCTCCTGGATATGCAGTATATCCAGTGCCATCTGACTTAGTGCCACCTTCTGGATTACTAGCTAGTGCTAGAAGCAGCTCAAAAGAAAAAGCGGATATAATGATAGAAGAGATTATTCCTAAAATTAAAAGTATAGTAGAAAAAACATTTTAAAAACTTCTCTTATTAATTCTTTAATATACCTTAGGATATCTATATATTTATAAAAAATGAACTGAAGTAAGTAGATAAAATAAATACTCTGCTTACTCCAGCTCAATATATGATACGATCTTAAAAATTAATGTATAGCCCAATATAGCTACACATTTAAATATTTTCATGCATAACTTTAATTAATAGAGAATTAAGAATGGACAATTGACAATCGTCAATTTTCAATTTCATATTAATATAAACTTAAATAATTTAATAACATAATTGTATCAACGTATAGATTAAATTCTAAAGTTGTACATTTATATCAATATCTTTTAAATAATATATTATTTTCTAAGTGAATATGCTGAAAGATGTCACTTTCAAGATCAACTAATTTTCTATATGTCATCTCAAAGGTTAAGCATACATCACTTGGAATACTATAACCATTTGTTACTTTTCTCAATTCTTTAAGAATAACACCAGCACCTTCATGTTCATTTTCAAGTTCATTGATTTTATTTTTTATTTGCTCTTTTTCTTCACCTTTAAGTATAAGTGGAAAAATTTCTTCTTCTTCCTTAGGTAAATGAGTTAATAATTCTTTGGCTAAAGCTGTAAATAATTCTTGAACTTTATAAAGCTCCTTATGATTGTCACCATGTGCTCTTATAATTTTTTCTATAAGCTCTCCTATATTAGGAAGTTCATTGTATAAATAATTATGATGAGTATCTATAATATGCTTTATTAATTCTTCTGAAGATACATTCTTCCATAGCTTAGGTGCTGTTTTCATAATAGATACTTTATAATTTTCATTTATTTTATCCATTATCTCTTTTTCATTTAATCCTTGTTCTTTTATAGCCTCTATTAAAGGTCTATTTCCTCCACAACAAAAATCTATTTCGTAAATTTTAAATATATCGCCTGCTCCTGGATATTCACTAAGTATATCTCCAATGAGCATTGTGCTATAAAATGTTTTTTCCATAATAACTCCCTCCATTTAAGTATTTAAAAGAATTTAACAATTTTAAAATGTAATATACTAATATATTAGCTTGGCTTATGCCTTTATTATAGATTTTTATCTTATGGAAATATGTGATTTAAATCAAATTATAATAAATTATTTAGTGTATAATAAGATATATATATTTATACCTTAAGAAAGTGGAGGGTTCTTTTATGATTAACCTTTATAGTTGTAATAGTTGTTCAGGTAAATATTGCGCTAGTAAAATATCAATATTTAAAGGATTAGATGAAAATCAATTAAAAAAGATTACAACCTTAATAAAGAGAAAAAGTTTTGAAAAGGGAGATGTTTTATTTAATATAGATGATACTTCCGACAAACTTTATATTATAAATAGTGGGAAATTAAAGGTCTATACTTATAACAAAGAAGGTAAAGAACAAATTTTATATCTCTTAAATGAGGGAGATTTTATTGGAGACTTGAGCCTTTTAAAAAGTAGTAAATTTAACTTTGCTTCTAAAGCCCTTGAAAAAACTAATATTTGCATGATTTCTAAAGAGGATTTTGATAAAATCATCAAAGAATCTCCTGAAATTACTTTGAAAATATTAGAGTATGCTTATGATAGAATTGAAAGCCTTGAAAATATGATTACTACTTTAACCAATAAAGATATAGATAGTAGAATCGCAGAACTGCTATTAAAACTAGAAAAAAATAATACAATAATCCTTTCTATAAATAGAGAAGATATGGCAAATTATATAGGAGTGACCCGTGAAACCATAAGTAGAAAACTAACTTCATTAAGTGAAGAAAATATTATAGAACTTGTAGGTAATAAAAAGATTATTATTAAAGATAAAGAATATCTACAGGATTTATTATAACTAAGAAATAAAAATGCACTTTTTATCTAAATAAACATAAAAAGTGCATTTATCAAACTCTTTATAATTCACAATTATAAATAATTACTAAATATATATTAGGTGGCAATAGTTACTTCTTCTTTTCTCTTATTTAATATACCAATGAAAATAGTGGTAGCTAAAGCTAAGGTATCAGAAACTAGTGGTGATAAAAACACTCCGTCAACTCCTAAAAATTTAGGTAATATAAATGATACTGGCACTAAAAATATAAAGGAACGGCCTATAGAAATTATATTTGCATATAAATCTTTTTGTATTGATTGATAATAGCTTCCATAAGTTATTACTATACCTAAAAACGGTAATGACCCTAAGTACATTTTTAATCTTGTAGCTGTACTATTAACGAATTCCAAATTATCATTAAATATGTTTACAATTGAAGTTGCAAATATGAAAAGCAATATTAGTGCTATACATCCATATACTATATCAACGATTAAAGCTAACCTTAAAGTTTTCTTAACTCTATCATATTTTTCAGCGCCATAGTTATACCCTATAATTGGCTGAGTTCCTTGAGCTATTCCTAATAATATTTCTAAAAATATTGTTGCAACATATCCTACTATAGCAAACATAGCTAAATCTATTGTCGTTCCATAATGAAGTATTAAATTATTTTGGATAAAAGTTAAAATACCCAAAGACATTTGCATACCAAAAGATACAAAACCAGAAATACATATTTCTTTTAATATGTTAAACTTAATTTTAAGATGTTTTAGTCTAATATGAAGTTTGGATTTTCTTGAAAAAAAATAATAAAGAAAATAAAGGCCTGAAAGAGTCATGCCTACTATAGTTGCTGCTGCCGCTCCTCCCATTCCATACCCTAATTTCATTACAAATAACCAGTCTAGAAATGCATTTAATATAGCAGAAATTACCAAAATATTCATTGATAATTTTGGATTTCCTTCTGCCCTTGCAATTGGATTTAATCCTGTAGATAAAATATGCATAATTGTAGCAGAAATAATTATTACACTATATTCTTTACTTAACTTTAAAACTTCTCCTTCAGCTCCTAGGAAAATCATAATCGGCTCTAAAAATAATAATCCTACTATAGTTATTATTAATCCAATTAATATCATAGAAAAAACAGATGTACCTAAAATTTGCCTAGCTTCCTCTTTTTCATTTTGTCCAAGCTTTATTGCAATAAGCGCGGAACCTCCTACTCCTAAAAGCATACCTATTGCCATATTACCACACATTACTGGCCACAAAATATTTATAGCTGCTAGCCCTGTTTCTCCTACTCCTCTTCCTATAAATATTCCATCTACAATTATGTACACTGAATTTACTAAAACTCCTATAATTGCTGGAATTACAAACTTCAAAAACAAACTTCCGATACTTTTTGTAGATAAACTATTCTCCATTCTTCCCCTCCGTTTAAGTTAGTTAGTTTAATTAACTATTAATTCTATAAAAAAGTCTTATAATTAAGACTTTTCCATATCTATTTTATTATTTTCTCAACTATTATACTAGTTAATTCTTTATATTTTTCTAACTCCATCTCTATCCTCCTTAAAAACTTGTAATGTAACAAATACACACTAAATTATATTTATAATAAATTTTAAAGTTAACAAGATACATGGCTCATCATATAAAAGTAACTAATTTAAATCTTAAAATATCTAAACAAAAATAAAGAAATTAATTCATAAAGAATTAATTTCAATCATGATTGTACATTTTCATTGAGAATTATTTTAATTTATATTACTAAATTATTTCCATTATCTTTATTATTCTTTAAATTTAAACAAAGTATTATTGTAACAACTAATCCTATATAATCAGCTACTACTGGTGCTAAAAACACTCCATCTACTCCTATAAAATAAGGTAAGATAAATGATATAGGTATTAAAAGTACAAAAGAACGTCCTACAGAAATTATATTGGCAAATAAATTTCGCTTAGTTGCTTGAAAATAGCTTGCAAAGGTTATTACTATTCCAACGGTGGGCATGGATGCTAAATAAATAACAAGTCTTTTAGCCGCTAACTTAATAACTTCTGGATTATTATTAAAAATGCCTACTAATTTACATGAAAAAATATATACAAATATAAATGTAGTACTTCCAAAAATAACATCTGCTATTAAGCTAATTTTTAATATTTCTTTAACCCTCCCATGTTCCTTTGCACCATAATTATATCCTATAATAGGTTGTATTCCTTGCGCTATTCCATATAATATTTGAATAAATACTATGGAAATATATCCTACAATAGCAAATATTGATACATCTAAAGTTGTACCGTAGCTTAATAATATATGATTTTGAATAAATATTATAAATCCTAAAGCTACCTGCATAGCAAAAGACATAAAACCTGAGGTGCAAATTTCTTTTAAAATATCTATCTTTATTTTTAAATAAGACAATTTAATCTTAACATTAGCTTGTTTACTAAAGAAATAGAATAAAAGATATACAGAAGACCCTATTATGCCAATAGCTGTAGCACATCCTGCACCTATAATTCCTAGATTTAATTTAATAACAAATAACCAATCTAAAAATCCATTTAAAATTGAAGCAATAATAAGTATGTTCATGGATAATTTAGGATTCCCATCTGATCTTGTAATAGGATTTAATCCAGTAGCTAGTACATGAAAAGGTGTTATTAAAAATAATATAGTTCCATATTGCTTACTTAACTTTAAGACTTCTCCTTCTGCTCCTAGAAATCTCATTATCGGTTCTAAAAACATTAATCCTATTAAAGATATAAAAGCTGAAACTAAAATCATAGCTAAAATGGATGTTCCCAATATATTTTTAGATTCTTCCTTTTTATTCTCACCAAGTCGTATAGATATTAAGGTCGCTGCACCTGTTCCAAATAGAGAACCAATTGCCATATTTACACATGCTATTGGAAATATAAGATTAATACTAGCAAGTGCAATCTCTCCTACACCACGTCCTATAAATATTCCATCAATTATTAAATAAAGAGAATTTACTAATATTCCTATTATTGATGGTATAACAAATTTAAAGAAAAGACTTAGTGTATTCTTTTTTATTAAATCATTTCCCATTATATTTTCTCCTTTGGTTACTTATTAATATCAAGGATTTTTAGATAGATATATTACTTCTAATACCTTAAGTACAATAAATATTTTAATTATTCTTCTTAAAATAAGTAAAGTACACTATATAAAATGTTAATATAAAGTTAAGTGAATTTCAAATTAAAAAAATCTAATGTTTCTCTAAATTAATTTTAAAAATATAAATGACTAATTATTTATATTTGCAGTATTCATATTAACGCTATCTGAGAATTAATTATTAACATTTATAGAATTCTAATCTATTTTAATAAAATATTTTTTACGCAATAAAAAAATAGCCATATTTGACTATTTTTTGGAGCGGGTGAAGGGAATCGAACCCTCGTAACTAGCTTGGAAGGCTAGCACTCTACCATTGAGTTACACCCGCACATTGGAGCGGAAGACGAGATTCGAACTCGCGACGTTCACCTTGGCAAGGTGACGCTCTACCACTGAGCCACTCCCGCATATTAAGTTTTAAAATTAGTGGTCGGGGTGACAGGGATTGAACCTGCGACCTCATGGTCCCAAACCACGCGCGCTCCCATCTGCGCCACACCCCGAGTATTTTTTTATTTTATCACATAAAAATTAGTGACATTTAATTATTTTTTGGAGCGGGTGAAGGGAATCGAACCCTCGTAACTAGCTTGGAAGGCTAGCACTCTACCATTGAGTTACACCCGCATATTGGAGCGGAAGACGAGATTCGAACTCGCGACGTTCACCTTGGCAAGGTGACGCTCTACCACTGAGCCACTCCCGCATAATGATGTTAATTTTCATATTAGCATTTTAAAATATTAATATTTATCCAATAGCTTGTACTTATTTTAAATATGGGGTGACCGATGGGATTCGAACCCACGACACCCAGAGCCACAATCTGGTGCTCTACCAACTGAACTACGGCCACCATATTTGGTGCGTTTTAAGGGATTCGAACCCCTGGCCCACGCCTTAGAAGGGCGTTGCTCTATCCAGCTGAGCTAAAAACGCATGTATTTTGTCGACCACTGCCGACGAAGATTATAATACCATAGCTAGAAAAATTGTGCAAGTATTTTTGCAAAGTTTCTATTAAAAATTTAATTTAAACTTAAAAACATATTATATTTCAACAAATTGTACTCTATTAATTGCCAGTGCTCCATTGTATAAAGTTGTAAAGTAAAACTAAAAAGTATTTTTTACTTCTTATATCAATATTATAACCAATATTATATTATTATAGTATTGGTTATAATAATTTTGTATATTAAAATTAATTAAAAAGTAGGTGATACTTTGATAGATGTTTTACTTTTAGGCTGTGGTGGTAATCTCCCCACTCCAGGTAGGAGCTTAACCGCTCTTTTACTAAATATTAAAGGTCGTAAAATATTAATAGATTGCGGCGAAGGTACTCAAGTATCAATGAAAATGGTAGGAACAGGTTTTAAATCTATTGATATAATATGCATTACTCATTTCCATGGAGATCATGTAATAGGGCTTCCTGGACTTCTTTTAACAATAGCTAATTCTGGTAGACAAGAACCATTAACTATAATAGGTCCTCTGGGGCTGAAAGAAGTTATATTAGGACTCTCTGTACTCTTTCCTATTCTTCCTTATGAAATTAATCTTATAGAGACTGATGAAAATGGAGAAGTTTTTAATTTTGAAGATTTTATTATATATACTAGTTCTTTAGATCATACCACTTTTTGTAATGGCTATTCTTTTTATATAAAACGGAAAAGACGGTTTGATCCTATAAAAGCAATAAAAAATAAAGTTCCTAAAACCCTGTGGAACAAATTGCAAAATGAAAAAAAAGTATTTTTTGATGGAATATGTTATAGTAATGAAATGGTATTAGGAGAAGAGAGAAAAGGAATAAAAATTTGTTATGCCACCGATACTAGACCCTGTACTAATCTTGAAATACTTTCTAAGGATTCAGATCTTTTTATTTGTGAAGGTATGTATGGGGACGATAGTTATTTAGAAAAAGCACTTTCTAATAAACATATGCTATTTTCAGAAGCTGCACACTTAGCTAAATCTGCAAATGTAAAAGAACTGTGGTTAACTCATTTTAGTCCCAGCATGATAAATCCAGAAGAATATTTATATATAGCAAAAGATATATTTGCTAATACAATTCTAGGCGAAGACAGAATTAAAAAAACATTACATTTTGAGGACTAATAAAAAATTATCACAAAGTTTAACATTATTTATATTATGAAGTTATTTAGCTGAACTTTATTTTTGTAATAAAATTATTTTAAAAAGTATATAAGATATCTGAAAAATAAAGTGGTAGCATAACTACCACTTTAAAAATATTAATAATTAACACTTGAAATAAATTAATTTTCCATACTTACTATATTATAGGGATACAACATAAGGGTTCAAAATATATTATAGAAAATAGATTTTCTATAAAAATAACTTAGTCACTTAAAAATTAAGGATTATGATTAAGATTTCTTAGCCATTTCTTTAGATTTGTTCATACAGTCAACAATTGCTTCTATTACTGCTGTTCTTAGTCCTTTCGACTCTAAAGTTCTAACTGCTTCTATAGTTGTTCCTCCTGGAGAACAAACCATATCTTTAAGCTCTCCTGGATGTTTTCCTGTTTCTAAAACCATCTTCGCTGATCCCAAAACTGCTTGTGCCGCAAACTTATAAGCCTTATCTCTTGGCATTCCACCTATAACTGCTCCATCAGCCATAGCTTCTATAAACATGAAGACATAAGCTGGTGCTGAACCACTAACACCTATAACCGCATCTATTAAATACTCTGGAAGTATTTCTGATTGTCCAAAGCTATCAAATATACTTTTAACTTCTTTTAATTCTTCTTCTGTAGTATTTTTATTAGCACATAACACTGACATTCCTTCATTAACTAAGGCTGGAGTATTTGGCATAGTTCTAACAATTTTAGTATCTTCGCCTAGAATTTTCTCTATATCTGCTATAGTTTTACCTGCTGCTATAGTTACTACCAATTTTTCTTTAGTAATATCCTCTTTTATAGATTTCATCACTATATCATAAATATTTGGCTTAACTGCTAAAATAATTATATCTGCTTTTTTTGCTACTTCCTTAGAATCTGTAGTAGTTAAAACTCCAAATTCATTGTTTATAGCATCTAATTTATTCTGATCTAAATCAGAAATTATAACTTTCATCGGCTCTACAAGCTTTGACTTAATTATTCCACCAATCATAGCTTTTCCCATGTTTCCTGAACCAATAAATCCAATTGTCTTATTCATAATTAGTCCTCGCTTTCACTAAAAACTTTGTTCTGTTCTTTCAATAATTTCATCTTGGAGTACTTTGCTTAAATTATGGAAGTGATCACTATAACCAGCAACTCTAACAATAAGATCTTTATACTCCTCAGGATTATTTTGAGCATCTATTAAAGTTTTTCTATCTATAACGTTAAATTGAATATGATGCCCATCCATATTAAAATAAGCTCTAATTAATGAAGACATATTTTCGAGACCTTCATTTCCATTGATAACAGATGGAGTAAACTTTTGATTTAATAATGTTCCTCCCGTCTTTAAATGATCCATTTTAGCTGCTGACTTTATAACAGCTGTTGGTCCATTTCTATCAGCACCTTTTTCTGGTGAAATCCCCTCTGAAAGAGGTTTAGATTTAAGTCGTCCATTTGCACTAGCTCCCATTACTTCTCCAAAATAAACATGACAAGTTGTAGGAAGCATATTTATTCTATAAACTCCGCCTTTAACATTTGGCCTTCCTGTTACCTCTTTGTAAAAGGACATAAATATATCTTTCATTATACCGTCTGCATAGTCATCATCATTACCATATTTAGGAGTTTTATTTAAAACTATATTGTGAATAGCTTCATATCCATCAAAATTGTTATCCATAGCTTTAATAAGATCTTTCATGCCAATTCTTTTTTTATCATATACATTATATTTTATTGAAGTTAAACAATCAGTAACTGTTCCTATTCCAACTCCTTGAATATAACTTATATTATATCTAGCTCCACCATCATTATAATCTGCACCTTTTGATATACAATCATCAATTATTATTGATAAAAATGGTGAAGGCATGTGCTTCGCATATATAGCTTCGATTACATTACTTCCTTGAACCTTTATATCAATAATGTAATGCAACTGCTTTTTAAAAGCTTCAAATAGTTCATCAAAAGTTTTAAAATCTTCAGCATATCCAAGCTCTAGCCCAATTTGCTTACCAGATATTTTATCAAATCCATTATATAATGTTAATTGGAGAATTTTAGGTATATTTAAATATCCAGTTAAATTGTAAGATTCTTTTCCGAAAGCTCCTGTTTCAACGCAACCGCTTGATCCACCTTGTCTAGCATCTCCAATTGATTTTCCCATTTCCATAAGTTCTTGAACTATTGCTTCAGTATTATAAAAAGCAGGCTGTCCCCATCCTTTTCTAGATATTTCGCAAGCCCTTTTTAAAAACTTATTAGGAGTTTTTTTACTGATTTGAACATTTGAACTTGGCTGCAATAATTTCATCTCATCCATAGTATCTAAAATTAGATAGCTTATATCATTAACTCCATCATGTCCTTCTTCAGTAATTCCGCCTGTATTAATATTAACAAAATCTGTATAGGTACCACTTTCTTTTAGTGTTATTCCAACTTTTGGTGGTGCTGGTTGATTATTAAACTTAATCCAAAAACACTCTAATAATTCTCTTGCTCTTTCATAGGTTATTTTTCCCTCTTCCAACTCTTTTTCATAAAATGGATAAATGTGTTGATCCAATCTTCCTGGAGAAAATGCATCCCAAATATTAAGCTCAGTGGTCACACCAACATGAACAAACCAATACATTTGTAATGCTTGATGATAAGTTTTTGGTGCATGAGCTGGAACCACATCACAATTTTCTGCAATTGTTAATAAATCTAATTTTCTCTTTTCATTAGTTTCTTTATTAGCAAGTTCCCTTGCATATTTAGCATATCTCTTTCCATATATAATTATAGCATCACAACAGATAACCATAGCTTCAAGCTCTACTTTCTTGTTAAATGCTTTTTTATCATTTTTATAATCTATCTTTTCAATAGATTTTTTTATATCTTCTTTAAAATCTAAAAACCCTTTTATATATATCTTTCCATCAGCAACGGTATGACCCGGTGCTCTCTGCTCCATAAATTCTGTAAATAATCCACCTTCATAACAAGCCTTCCACTCTGCTGTCATATTAGCTAATATTTTTTCTCTTATTGAACGGTTACACCAATATGGAATAATTAATTCTTCTTGTGTCTTTCTAACTTCATCACTAACATTAAAAGATATTTTATCTCTTGAATTCATAACTTCTAAATCTTCCATGGTGTGACAGCAAAGTTCTGGAAAAGTGGGTGTGCTTTGAGGTTCTTGACCTTTCTCTCCAACTATTAATTCATCTTCATTTATACAAAGTTCTCTGTTTTCCATAAAATATTTAAAAGCTAACGCTCTTAAAATAGGAGTTTCAACTGAGCCTTCATATTTTTTATAAGCTTCTGTAAATAACTTAGCCCTTTCAATAGAAATATGTGGAGTTGCAGTTGTACTTTGTTTTCTTAATTTCTTAACCCTTTCATTTATACCTCTTTCCATAATATTTAACCTCCAATTTTAACATGGTAATTATACTTTTCAAAAGCCTTTTTAATTTTTTCAACTTTTTTCTCACTAGGTTTTGACATGTGTTCTTGTTTATAAAACATATTAAGCTTTGTATATTTGTGCATGCCAATATCATGGTATGGTAATAAATTTACTTCTTTAATGTTTAAATTTAGGAGAAATTTTATTGTTCCATTAATGTTGTCCTCATCAGTATTAATTCCTTCAATGAGTGGTATTCTTATATTGATCTTTGCTCCATATTCACAAAGCTTTTGTAAATTCTCTATTATAAGCTTATTTGGCTTTCCAATAAACTTCTCATGCTTTTGTGAATTAATTAATTTCAAGTCATACAAAAATATATCTACATAGTCTAATATTCTTTTATAGTTCTCAAAACTTGTATATCCACAGGTATCCACTGCCACAGATATCCCTTTATCTCTACATCTTTTAACAAATGCTTCTACAAAATCAATTTGCATCATCACTTCTCCACCAGATAAAGTAACTCCGCCACCAGATTGCTCATAAAAAACCTTATCTTTATCTACTTCTTTAATTAATTCTTCTACTGTATATTCTTTACCTATAATTTCTCTAGCATTATTTACACAAAAATCCATACATTTTTCACAAAAGTTACACTTTTCTAAATTTGTATACACTATTTTTTCACTAATTGAAATAGCCTGATTGGAACATCTCTTTTCACATTGGCCACAAAGTGAACATTTTTCATTGCTGTACATAATATCTTTTGTATATCTTTGTGTTTCAGGATTATGGCACCATAAACAAGTTAATGGACACCCCTTAAAAAACACGGTAGTCCGTATTCCAGGACCATCGTGTACTGAACACTTTTGTATATTTGTTATTAAGGCATTCTTCAATAAGATCACTCCTTGTCTTTAAAATGATTTGGAGTACTTACTTCCAAAATTCTCACCATCTTATTTGTATAGTTAGCATAATTATGCATAATTGCTGAACTATAATGAGCACTATCTCCTGGATATAAGTCATATTGTTCATTATTTATAAATAAAGTTAATGTTCCTTCTAATACATATATAAACTCTTCTCCTTCATGTTTATATTGATTTAAGTTTTCGTCCGTATTATTAGGAAGTACTTCTATTAATCTTGGTAAAAGTTCTTTATCATGACCATCAGTAGTTAAGTTATAATTTATAAACATACTATTATCAATTTTAAAAACCTCTTTTTCATAACTTCTCAATATCATTCTTGTTTTACGTTTGGGACTTGAAAAAAAGTAATTTAAATCTACATCTAAAGCCTCTGCAATTTTCATTAATGAATCCGTAGCAATACTGGTAAGTCCCCTTTCAAGTTGTGATAAAAAGCCAATAGAAAGACCTGTACCTTCACTTAATTCCCTTAGTGTCATCTTCTTGCTTGCTCTCAATTCTTTTATTTTGTTTCCAATATCCTTTTTCAACTTCGCACCTCTTTATTATCGCCACAAGAATTATTTGTTTTTTAACACTATTCTTAATTATCAATATACTCTAACTAAATTAACTTGTCTATAGTTTTATGAAATTTTTCACTACATTTTTTATTATACTGAACAAATCACTTTTTTAACGTTTATTTTTTAATATATATTAATAATTCTTTAGAATATTACCATAATTTAAACAAGGATTATGTAAAAACATAATCCTTGAATTATTATAGTATTTTAAAATATACTGTATATTTACTAAAAGTAGCATATTTTTATACTTTAATGCATATAAACTAAATTCTGCAGCTTATATTTTTAACAAATTAAATATATTAACTCAATTTTAAGCATAATTAGATGTTATTTATGTAAATATTATAACACCTATATAAATAAAAATCTTATATTAAATTTAATTTTAATAATTTTTTGATAGACTTTTTAATATATTATAAAAAGTTCAGTGTAATTAATAATATTAAAAAATTTTAACTTTATTTAGTATCTTTATCTTCTTTTGAGTGATTCTCTATGATTTTAGCATTTTCATTATTCAGCTTCTCTGTCTTTTCATTTTTAATTATATTATAAGGACAAATATATCTATTAACAATTACAGCTACTATAATGCCAATAGCCGTTTCAATAAATCTACTAATACCATATTGAAGTGGCGATATAGTTTTAAGATTTATCATTATAGCTAAAAATACTACACAAGCAATATTAGCAGATTTATTTTCATGAAGAATATTTGTAATATATATAATTAAGCTCACTCCTATTACTGTTAATATGCTGCTATGGGGTGCAATATAAGAAAATATAATGCCGATAATAGCTCCAATAGTTGTCCCTATCAATCTATTCTTTCCAGCTTCAAAAGAATTTTCAACGGTGGTTTGCATTGTTATAACTGCTGCAATACAAGCATAAAAAGGTGAATCAAACCTCAATATTCTTAAAAGAATTATACATATTCCTACAGATAATGCTGTCTTAATATTTCTCATGCCTATTCTTTTCATAAGTAATTCTCCTTAAAAACCCTCTCAGAAATCTTGCAAAATACCTATCCATATGCTAACCTATTTTTTCACATCCTTTATACTAAATTTAAAAATCATAATTTATTTTATAATACCATATTTTTTTATAACAGGTTATTTAAAATTCTTTATAAATCCAATTATTGAATAATTTCTTTTAAATAAATCTTTAAATATTAATTTCATTTTAAAAGACACCTGCAAAAGGTGCCTTTTTATCTTCTCATTTTTTGTTGTTCTTTTAATATATCTTCTTCTGATAGTCCAGTAATGTCCATAATTTCAGTAATTCCTACACTTTGTTCTAAAAGGTTTCTAGCCTTTTTCATAGCTTTTTCATGCATACCTTTATCCGCCTTTTTCGCCATAGAAAAACACTCCCATCTACTTTTTATTCTTATTATTTCTTTATATATAGTAAAATATTCCTAATATTTTCTATAGACATCATATTTTATTTTTTCTCATCTTTAAATCCTTATGATACCTATACTTCTACTAGTTTTCTTTTTAACTATATTATATGACTATTCAAATATTCATCACCGTATATTTCTTCTCTTTTCTTCTTAATTATATTTAGTATTTATAAAATCTTAATCTACTATTAAAAAGAAAAGTTATACTTAAGTTATTCAATACTATTTGGTTAAACTTCAATCAATAAATTAGTTTTAACTTTACTAAAAATTTTATAATTTATTAAAATAGTATGAAAAATTGTATCTCTTATCCATTTAGGTTAAAATAAATTATAAATAAAAGATTAGGGGGACATCATGAAAAACTTATTTATAATTAATCCAGTTGCAGGAAAAGGACGTTCTTTAGAATATATAGATAAAATTAAAAATTACTTCGATGTTTTACAGGAAGAATATATTATAGAAATCACCGAGTATAAAGATCATGCTATAGAAATAGCTAAAGAGTATACTTCAAAGGACACTTATAGAGTTTTTGCAGTTGGTGGAGATGGTACCATTAATGAAGTTTTAAATGGTTTAATCGGAAGTGATAGTGTTCTTTGTGTCATCCCTACAGGTACAGGCAATGACTTCGTAAGAACATTATATAAAGATAAAGAATTCGAAGATGTTTTAGATTCTCTAATAAGTGGACAAGAACATTATATTGACCTTGCTAAATCAAATGATAGGTACTTTATTAACATAGCATCTGTAGGCTTTGATGCTGAGGTTGTGTATAATGCTAGAATGTTTAAAAATAGAAGATTTATTCCTAGTTCTTTTGCTTATATATTGAGTGTAATTTATACAGCCTTTAACTTTAAATCTATAAATATGAGTATTAAAATCGGAGAACAATATATAAAAGAGTCAACATTTTTATTAGCTGCATGTAATGGCAAATGCTACGGTGGAGGAATTATGATAGCACCTAAAGCTGATATGAAAGATGGCTTATTAGATATTTGTGTTATAAGACGCCCAGGGTTATTTACTCTACTTAAATCCATCCCTAAAGCTTTAAAAGGTGAACTTGAAGGCATAGAAGAGGTAAATTACTACTCTGGTAAAAAAATAATAGTTGAAGGTGATAGGGAATTTATCCTCAATGCTGATGGAGAACTTTTTAGACAAACCCAAGCAGAGTTTGAATTAATTGAAAATGGCATGAAGGTTGTTATACCTTTTTAAAAGCGTGACTTTTAGTCACGCTTTTGTAAGTATCTAATTATGAAAACTTAAATATACTATGGAAAATAAATTTTCTATAAAAATAGCTTAACCTCTTTAGAAATTATAGAAAAGAATTTTTGTTATGGAGATTAAAATTATGTATAAGTTAAAATTCCATTGTGGAGCCTATATAAAGTCTATCCATCCTTAATAATATAAAATAAAAATTATTTTATATTATTATTTATTCAAGATTTCAATGATCTGTTGTAAAAATCTTTTTAAAGGACTTTTATTTAAAATAGTTGATGTTATAGTAATAATTTTTTTATTCTTCATCATTATATGTAGAATAGAGTTACAATCCTTGTCATTATCTATAATACTTATAAAATCTATTTCCTTAAAACTTATATAATTAGCCTCATTAAAACTTTCTTTAAAATAAATCCCCTCAGTAGTAAACAAAAAACCTTCTTTTCCAGCACCTAAAATTGTAATATCTAATAACGCTAATACATTTTCTTTTTTAACACGTTCACCATAAGAATTAATAGCATTATTTAATTTTTTTATAGGGATATTTTCAATATAATAGGTATTTATAGTAGAAATATCACCTATATATTTTTTTAAGCATTTCATTATCTCACTATCTTTAAATAACATTACTCTTCATTCCTTTATTTTTGTTTCATATATCTTATATTTATAACTATTAACACATATCTATATTTTATTACATATAAACTCTTATAAAAATTATTATAATTTCTACTTTATATAAGATTATTATATTACATAAGTTATATTATTAATTTAAATAAAAAAGTGCTAGGTTATTCCTAGCACCTTTTATTATACATTAGTTTCTTTTTCATCTTTTTCTACTGCTAGTTGAAGATGTAAATTACTTTTGTCTTCTATAGGTTTATCCTTAACAACTTTAAATTCTTTTTTTACTCTTCCGCCTAATAATAAAGTAACTAGTACTGTTAATCCATCTGCTAAGGATTGACTGAATCCTATTGCATAAAGACCTAATTCCATTTTATATGGTAATATATGAGTTAAAGATAAAAAGAATGAATTTCCACTTTCAAAAGCAGCCGGCAATAGTAGTAGAGCTGGAATAAAAAACAACCCTTGACGAGCTACTGATAACAGTGCGGCTTCTTTGCTCTTACCTAAAGCTTGGAATAATCCGGTATAAATCATTTGATAACCGAGGAATGGTCTTAATAATCCTAAAGCTATAATTGTATTAGCACCTATTCTTATTACATTTTTATCAGCACTAAACATTGATACAATAGGACTTGCAAATATCCACATTACTACTGTAGTTATTATGCAAAATATAGTAGACCATATTACAGATATCCTAATTGCATCTTTAACTCTCTTATATTTTTTAGCCCCATAGTTATATCCAGCTACTGGTTGGAACCCTTGAATATATCCTATAAGAATATAGTTAATCATTGAGTTTATTCTTAAAACAATTCCTACCGCTGCTACAGCTTCATCACCATAAGGCATTGCGGTGTTATTAATAAGACCAATTACAAAAGAATTTAAAAATTGCATTATAAATGTTGGAACACCTATTTCCAGCATTTCAGAATATATTTTTTTATCAAAAGAAAAATCTTTCCTGCTAATTTTCACAAAACTTTTTTTTCTATAGAAATATGATATTAAAAATATTGTGGAAACACCTTGACCTATAACTGTTGCTATAGCTGCACCTACTACTCCCATTTTAAATGTTAAAATAAATATTGGATCTAATATTATATTTAAAACTGCTCCAAGTATTATTGCAAACATAGAATACTTGGAATTACCTTCTGCTCTTATAATGTTGTTTAAAGTCATATTTGTAATAGTAAATATTGATCCAGTAGCTAATATTTTAGTATAGCTTATAGCATAAGGCATTATTGTTTCAGAAGCTCCCACTAGTCTTAAAACTGGCTTTACAAATATGTATAGTAAAACCATTACTATTATCCCTGCACCAATAGCAGTAAAGAATGCTACTGTTGCAGTTTTATCAGCTCTATCCTTTTTATTTTCTCCTAAACACCGTGAGATGTAAGATGAAGAACCTACGCCTATCGCTTGACCTACAGCACCAACTATCATAAATAGCGGAAAAGCTACTGATATAGCACCTATAGCTGCAGTATCATTTAGCATTCCTACGAAAAATGTATCTGCCATATTATATATAGCATTTATAAGCATAGCAATGATTGCAGGTATAGAAAGTTTAAGTAGAACAGACTTCATTTCTCCCTCGCCCATAAGCTTTGCCCGTTCTGCCCTAGCATCAATTTTATTTTCCATTTATTGTCCTCCTAAAAGTATTACTCTGTAACTAGTAGCCCTAAAATTAACTCTTCAATAAATTTAAGATTTTCTTCCTTTTTATCTTTTCTCACAGATAAATTCATTGTGATTTGAAGAATTAATGTTTGTGCTAACCTTTCATCTGCATCATCTATATCTCTTATTGATTCTACCTTTTCAAAAGGTTTAAACATCAATTTTAATCTTGATATTATCCTTTGATTAAAATCCCCAAGATCTTCAGTTTTTTCTTGGTTAAAAGTATAGCGTTGATGCACATAATATCCTAATCCCCGTCTTTCTTCAATTCCTGTATATAATATTTCAATTTCTTTTTTAATTTTTTCTTTTGCTGGAATATTTAATTCACTTGCTTTACTTAATTCCTGAAAAGTATATTCCCATGAGTTTTCAAGTATATCCATAAAAAGTTCTTTTTTACTTTTATAATAATTATAAAACGTACCTACTGCCATACCACACTCCTTTGCAATTAATTTAACATCAACTTCATCATAACCATGTTCTGAAAATAATTTTAGAGCGTTTTTTTTGATTTTTTCATCTAAATTTTTAATAATTTTTGGCATAACTTCTCCTTTATGAATTATGGTTCATCTTTAATGAACTCCTATTCATTATATGATTTTATTTAAATTTAGTCAACTTCTAAAGATATTATTTATTAATTTATCTTTTTAATTCAATACTATAATAATTCTACCATAGTTAAAATAAAAGCCATATAATAAAAAATCCATAAATATTTCTCTATAAAATAAAACCATGCTAATTAGCATGGTTTTTTTAAACATCATTTATGGCATCTTCTTTATTACAAGGTTTAATTGCAAAACATATCTCATAATTGAGATTACAATAAATTATATATTCATCTTTAAAGTTAAAAGAAGATGAAAAGTCTAATATTTGATATTTACAAAATAAAGATTTTTTTATACATCTTTTAAATTGATTTTTCACATAAAAGTCATTGTCCATTTTCTCACTCTCTTTCAATAACTATTTCATTAATATATTATTAAAATTATTGACAGCATTTGGACAATCCTATACTTAAATAAAATATCTTATTTAATACTTTTCGTACTTTCCCTTACAATCAACTCTGTATCAAGACTTATAATTTTTCCTTGTATTTTATTGTTTTCAATTAAATCCATTAATATTTCTACAGACACTTTGCCAATATCTTCTGTAGGTTGTTTTATAGTAGTAAGTGGAGGATCTAAGAATTCAACTAAAGTTATATCGTCAAATCCTACTACTGAAATATCATCTGGTATTTTATAATTCAATTCCTTTGCTGCTTTATAAACTCCACATGCCATCAAATCATCATGGGTGAATATAGCTGTTATATTATGATTCTTAATCAAATCTTTTGCAGCTTCGTATCCTCCTTCAATAGCATAATCATTAGATTTAATAATAGTCTCATCATATTCTATATGATTATCTATCAGTGCATCTTTATATCCTCTTAATCTTTCAATAGTAGTATTAATGTTTTTAGGACCTGTTATACAGGCTATAGATTTATGCCCTAAATCAATTAGGTGTTTTGTAGCATTATAAGCTCCTTTATAGTTATCTACAAAAACTCCATATTTTACCTCCACCTCAGGTTTTCTATCTATAAAAACCATAGGTATATCATCTTTATAAATGTCATATTTATCTTTAGTTTGCTTAGAACTAAGCAAAATTCCATCTACACATTTTTCTTTCAGTACATTTATATAATTAGCTTCCTTTTCTGTGTCATCATAACTATTACATAATATAAGATTATATCCTAATTCATTTACTAAATCCTCTACACTCTTAGCTATACTTGGGAAAAATGGATTTGATATATCAGGAAGTATTAATCCTATAGTCTTTGTTCTTTTAGTAACTAAACTTCTTGCTAATGCATTAGGTTTATAATCTAACTCTTCTATAACCTTTAGTATTCTCTTTTTTGTTTCTTCATTAGTATATCCTTCTATTTTATTTATTACCCTTGAAACTGTAGTAATTGAAACATTGGCTTTCTTTGCCACATCTTTTATAGTCACCTTCATAAAATCACTCCATCATATCTAATATCATTTGTACAGTAACTAGCACACCTTTATATAACTCTTTTTCGTCTATATCAAATTTACAATGATGATGAGGATAAAACTCACCTTCTACTGCTTTTCTGCTTCCTAAGAAGAAATATACTCCTGGAATTCTGTTTAAAAAATAGGAAATATCCTCTCCTATCATTGTTGACTTTTTAAGTATTACTAACTCTTCATTAGAAATAACTTTTTTGCTTGATTCAATTAGTCTATTTACTAAATCCTCATTATTTTTCACCATAGGATATCCAAAATGATAGTTATAGTCACAGCTCCCATTCATAGCTAAAGTAACTCCTTTAGCTATTTCTCCTATTCTTCTGCTGATATAGTTACGAACTTTTTCACTAGTAGTTCTAACTGTTCCTTCTAACTCTACCTTATCAGGTATTATGTTGTGTGCTGATCCTGCTTGAATTTTACCTATAGATATTACTCCATTCTCATTAGTATCAATTTCCCTACTTACAATACATTGAATACTTTGAATTATTTGAGCTGTCATAGTGATAGGATCTATAGATTTATGAGGCACTCCTCCATGTCCGCCTTTCCCATGAATAACTAAAGAAAATCTATCTAAACAAGACATAATCACTCCATACCCTACTGCTAATTGCCCATTATCAACCTCTTCAAAAATTGAGCCTATATGATGTGAAACTATATATTGGATATTATGTTTTTCAATTATGCCTTCTTGAAGCATTTTTTCTGCTCCACCATGTCCTTCCTCACCAGGTTGGAAAATTAGTTTTACTGTACCCTTTAATTCTTCCTCATTTTCTTTTAAAATCTCTCCTATTGCCAGTAAAATTGACATATGTCCATCATGACCACAGGCATGCATTGAACCATTTGTTGAAGCAAATTCTAAATTAGTTTTTTCTAAAATAGGAAGAGCATCCATATCTGCTCTTATTCCTATTACTTTCCCCTCTTTTTTTCCACCTATAGTCGCAACAATTCCTGAAACTTCTTTGAGTTCTTCAAATTTTATATTTAATTCTTCTAGCTGATTTTTCAAGTATTCTGTAGTCTTAGGTAACACTAATCCTACCTCAGGTATTGTATGTAAATATCTTCTATGTTTTATTATTCTTTCCTCTATTTTTTCTTTATTTATATTAAAAATCATTAATAATCCCCTCTTTTAATCTAAAATTTTTTAGAGATAAAAAACAAAATCGTGACAAGACCACGATTTTTCAATTGATAATATATATCTTATTCAATTAACTCAACCCTGTCTGTTGATTATGAATTATATAAAAATTGTAATTGTTTTTACTTATAAGCTCTAAATAAATTTAATGTGCTCTTTAAGGAAGAAAAAATCTTCTATAAACCATATAGAAGAATTACTCTTAGCTTAAATAATTGGTGATGATTTAAAATATTATTGATTTTAAAATACAACTATGATTAATTTATAGCATTGAGAATTATTATATAATACGAAGTTATTACTCCTTGTAAACCTTCATTTTAATTCTCAATTAATTACAACAGCTAGCATAGAGTAATCCAAATTTTCAATGATTTAAAACATAGCCAAATATCAAATATTTTATTAATGAGATTTTATTGTAGGGGCATCCAGATAGTAACTACCTAGACACCACCTTCAATAATTTAGTGTAATATTAGGAACTAATCGTTTTAACTAAATCTTACTTTCTTGTCATCCAATTTAAAATATTTATCCAAAGTTTATTGTAATATTCCCAATTTAGGAATTCTACTGGACCCCAGTGTGGAGCACAATCAGAAGTAAAGATAGCAGTTCTACCTTTTCCATATTCCATAACAGATATGAATGGATCTCCATCTATTGTTACTAGGTGTTCTCCTTTATCTTCTAGCGCTATTGTTCTATTATATCCTAAGAAATGCGGCCATTCTTTTGGTATTCCATTTAATATTTCATGCTCTTTAACAACTTGTGGATGGAATCCTTGTGGCGCCTCTACTCTATCATCTGTATCTAACATTTTTATTGGTAATATGTCCTTTACAGCAGTTTCACCATATCTAGTTTTTGCATCTATTCCAGTGAAAGACATGTATCCTCCTATCATTAAGAAAGATCCACCTTTTTCAACATATTCTTTTACAAGTTCTAATCTGTTCGGTAATCTTTTTCCTTGTGTAAATACTGATTTAGGTAATAATAGAGTATTTGATCCTATATCAGATAATATAACAGCTTCATATTGATTTAGTTCTTCTAAAGTTGTTGGAAATTTATCTGCAGCTAAATGGTTTGGTAGAAAGTCTACCTCATATCCACCTTCTTCTAATGCTTTTTTTATATACTCAACACCTTCTTCATAAACTGAAGTTGTAAAGCTATCAAATCCCTTTACATGTATAGTATGGCTCATCCATGATTCCCCAGCAATTAATATTTTACTCATCTTCAAAGTCCTCCTTAAAAATTATCTATCAAAATTTAATATTAAATTAGCGTATATAAGAATATGATTTAAATACTCTTCTACTTTTACATATTCATTAATAGTATGACATTGCTCTAGTGCTCCTGGACCTAATATAACTGTAGGTATATTTGCTATATTCTTTAAAAGTCTAGCATCATTACCTGCACAGCTTCCATCTACTATTGATGTACTATCAGTAGCTTCACTATATGCTTCTTTAACTTTAGATACAAAGCTATGATTTTCATCCATCTCAAAAGCTCCTCCAGCTTGATATATATTATATATAGGTGGATTATCTTTAAGATAACTATCTCCATTAGCACATAAATTTAGGGTATTTATAACATCATTTTTAACCATTTCATAACTCATTACTTCTGGTAAATAATGAATACACATTTTAAACTTACAATTGTCAGGTACTGTAGATCCTGCTGTACCACCTTTAATCACTCCTACATTTATTGTTGGAGCAGGAAGTACCTTATGCTTATATTTCATCAGCCATTGATGCTCTAATTCATTTAGTGCATTTATAAGCTTAATTGCTTTTTCAATAGCATTAATACCTTCCCATTTTTTACCACTATGTAGAGCTATTCCACTAACCTCTACTTCAAAGAATATAAA
Source organism: Clostridium sp. Marseille-QA1073 (assembly GCF_054863625.1). Lineage (NCBI taxonomy): Bacteria > Bacillati > Bacillota > Clostridia > Eubacteriales > Clostridiaceae > Clostridium > Clostridium sp. Marseille-QA1073. Next base: position 254,910 of record NZ_JBSVQM010000003.1, read on the forward strand.
TCCCATATGAGCATTTATTATTTTGTTATCTGAAGGTTCACAAATTACTGCACCATCAGCTTTTACACCTTTTGTAACAGCATGAATGGTTCCATTTCCTCCACCTTCCTCATCTACTACTGAAAGAATCTTCACATTAACAGGAAGCTCTATTCCTGCATCTTTTAATAATTTAACTGCCATTATAGATGCTATAAGTCCACTCTTCATATCAGCAGCACCTAATCCATAAAGCTTTCCATCAATTATTTCTGGCTTCCAAGGATTAATTTTCCACTTACTTATATCTCCTGGTGGCATTGTATCTACATGACCATTAAATAGAAGAGTTTTATCTCCTTTTCCTTTAAAATCTCCTATTAAATTAAATCTATCTTCATAGTTATGATTAAGATTTCCCTCATTATAGCTTTCAAGAGCTTTAATAATAGTTTCTTCTTCCATTTGCTCAACTATGACTTGTCCATCAAGTTCCTCTAAGAGTTTTTTGATGTATAACTGTCCTTCTTTTTCTTTTCCTCCATTTATACCATGACCTATTACTTGAGTATCTATAGAGATTAAATCCATAAGATGTTTTATATACTGCTCTTTATTATTCATAAGAGTTTCTTTTAACTTACTATTCATTATTTATCACATCCTATACTTTATATAAATTATTATTTATTATCCATAGTAATAAGAGAACTTTTTGCTTTCTTTTCTACTAAATATTTTCTAATCATTGAAATTGAAAGTATAGCAACAGTTGTAATATATGGAATCATCAGTATAAAATCTGAAGGAAATCCATGGGATTGTAATCTTGCACCTATAGAATCTGCAAATCCAAAGATTAGCGTTCCTACATAAGCAAATATAGGATTTACTCCTCCAAAATACATTGCTGCAACACCCATAAATCCTCTTCCATTAGTCATATTTTCAACGAACATCCTTGAATATCCTAAAGATAAGTGTGCCCCAGCAATTCCTCCCAATATTCCAGATATTATAATTACTTGAAACTTTGACTTATAAATATCTATTCCTGCTGTCTCCGCTGCCTTAGGATTTAAGCCGACACTTCTAATTCTAAGACCCCAAGTAGTTCTAAATAATAAATACCATATGGCAAATACAAAAACTGGTCCTAAAAGTTCAAATAAAGAATAGTTGTTAAACAGCGTGTTTAACACAGGAATATTCTCTAAAAAAGGTATATGCACTCTCGGTATCGGTACTATTTTATCAGAGTAGAAACTTCCAGCAACTCCAAATATCTCTCTTAATAAAAATCTTGTCACTGCTAATGCAAACATATTAAGAGATATACCAACAACCATAATTTCTCCTTTAAATTTTATGTGAGCAACTCCTACTATAAGTGCCATTAAAACTCCCGAAACCACAGCTGCTATTACAGCTAAAATCCAACTTCCAGTTAAAAAACTTACTGATACTGCTACGAAAGCTCCCATTAGCATAATTCCTTCAGTACCAACATTTAATATATCTGCCTGTTGAGTTATTATAACGGCTAAAGCAGCGTATAATATTGGTGTAGATGCTCTAATAGTAGAAGCAATCAAACTTAAATCAAATATAGATGATAACATTTCCAAATTTATTCACTCCTTTGCCACTATGCATTAACTGAACTTTCTTTAGAATCTTCAATCTTTGCTTTTTTCTTTTTTAATTTGATTCCACTATATAATCCTTCCATTGCCACTAGTATTATAAATACTGAAATAATTATATCTATTAAAGACTTAGGTATTCCCGTAAATCTTTCCATACCCAAAGCTCCTGCTTTAAGACTGGCAACAAAGAAAGCTATAAATGGTACAAGTTTTATATTATTTCTAGCAATTAACGATATAAGCATTCCATCAAAGCCTATTCCTACAGAAAAGTTTCCTAAAAAGTATCCATAAACACCAGCAACCTCTATTCCTCCTGCAAGTCCTCCAATTGCTCCACTTATCATCATTCCAATAACCATTATTTTCTTCTCTTTAATCCCTATGTATTCAGAGAATTTTCTATTAATTCCTACATTTCTAAGCTTATATCCCACTGTAGTGTGAAACATTAGCCAATATACAAATATTAAAACTCCAATTGCGATAAATAGTCCAGTATTTGCTTTACTTGGTTTTAAAATTGTTGATAACTTTGCACTATCCGCTATGTCTTTTGTTTTAGCAACAACACCTTGAGCAGATAAACTTCCATTTACTAAATAATTAGTGATATAAATAGCAACGTAATTTAGTAATATAGTTGCTGTTATTTCATTTACATTAAAATATGATTTTAGATATCCTGGTATAAAGGCCCATAAAGAACCTACAATAGCAGAAAAACCAAGTGTTAAAGGTATATGTATAATCTTCGGAAGACCTACAAGTGATGCACCTATCCATGCAGCTGCTATTGCACCTAAATATAATTCTCCTTCAACTCCTATATTAAATATTCCAACCTTTGAAGAGACTGCGAAGGCTAATGCCGCTAACATTAGTGGAACAAAAATTTGAAGTGTACCTCCTAAGTTAAAGTTACCTACAAAAGCACCTTTAAATAATTGTATATATCCTTCAATAGGATTAAATCCCATTGAAATTATAATTATCGCTCCTATAGCAAAGGCAGTTAGCAATGAAAGAAGTAAGCTTATATAATATTTTTTACCCATTTAATTTACCTCCTATCATAAGGATACCTAAATTCTCCTCTGTAGCCTCTTCTGAAGAAAGCACTCCTGTTATCTTACCTTCATACATAACAGCTATCCTATCTGAAAGAGAAAGTATTTCTTCAAGATCTGCAGATACTAAAAGTATAGCTGTATTCTTCTTTTTAGCTTCCTCTAAGTATTTTCTAATCTCTTCAATAGATCCAATATCTACTCCTCTTGTTGGTTGTGCCGCTATTAAAAGTTTTGCATCCATATCAACTTCTCGGGCAACTATTACTTTTTGTGCATTTCCTCCAGATAAATTAGATGTAAGTATTTCTCCATCTTTCGGTCTAATGTCAAATTTATCTATTAATTCCTTAGAATAATTTTCAATTTCTTTTTTATTCAATTTTATAAATTTACTAAAAGGACTTTTATAAAATTTATTTGCAATCAAATTGTCCTTGATACTCCACTCTTTATTTAATCCCCTAACATTTCTATCCTCTGGTATATGTGCTACACCTGATTGTCTAATTTTCAAAGGTGATAAATTAGTTATATTTTTCCCTAATAATTTTATTTCACCTTTCTCAACTTTTCTAAGTCCTGTAATGGCATCAATAAGTTCTGTTTGGCCATTTCCGTCAACTCCAGCAATTCCTAGGACTTCCCCTTCTCTTATCTCTAAATCTAAACCTCTAATTTTTGATAATTCTCTATCTCCTGGAACATAGATATCTTTTAACTGAATAACTACATCTCCAATCTTTCCAGTTTTCGCTTTAGCACTTAAAAATACATCTCTACCAACCATCATTTTTGCTATTTCTGGTATACTAGTATTTTTCTTTAGAAATGTATTTAAATAGCTTCCTTGTCTCATGACAGATATTCTATCACTGATTTCCATAACTTCCTTAAGCTTATGAGATATAAAGATTACAGATTTACCATCTTTCTTAAGTGCATTTAATATTTTAAATAATTGAATCGTTTCCTGAGGAGTAAGTACAGCTGTTGGTTCATCTAGTATTAATATTTCAGCACCTCTATAAAGAGTTTTTATAATTTCAACCCTTTGTGCTTCTCCTACAGATATATTTCTAACCTTTTTATTAAGTTGTATATCCATTCCATATAGATCTATATATTCTTGTATTCTTCTTCTAGCTTCATCTAAGTCTATTCTCATACCTTTGCTTGGTTCAAAGCCTAAAATTATATTTTCAAGTACTGTTAAGTCCTGAACTAACATAAACTCTTGATGAACCATGCCTATTCCCAATTCTATAGCTTCTTTAGGAGTTAAATATGAATACTCCTTACCTTTTATCACCATTTTGCCTTCATCAAATTTGTACATACCATAAAGTATTTTTAATAGAGTAGATTTTCCTGCTCCATTTTCACCTACTAAAGAATGAATTTCACCTTCATATAAGTCGAAAAAACCATTAGAAATAGCTTGTACAGTTCCAAAGCTCTTTTTTATGTTGGTCATTTGTATAATTTTATTTGACATAGCCTCTCCCCTACCTAACTAAATATATTTAATATACCAAGATTAAGGTTTTAATCTTGGTATATTCTTAATATTTGTTATTTCTTTCCAAATCCTGGATGCGACTTAACTTTTATCTCACCACTTTTAATTTTTTCTTCTATTTCTTTAACTTTAGTTAATATATCCTCTGGGAAGTCCTTTCCTAAAGCTTCTTTCATAACTGTCATATCTGTTAATCCAACACCGCCATTAGTTACATCCATGTAAAGTGTTTCTCCAGCTTTAAAGCTTCCATCAGCTACAGATTTAATTACTGTATATGAAGTAACATCAATACGCTTAAGCATTGAAGTTAATATGTTTCCTGGATATATTCCATCTTGATCTTGGTCAACACCTATTGCATATTTACCTGATTCTTTAGCTGCTTCTAATACACCATTTCCTGTGCCTGAAGCAACGTTCATTACTATGTCAGCACCTTGGCTATATTGAGCTAATGTTAATTCTTTTCCTTTTAATGGATCAGTAAATGAACCTGCAAAAGCTTCTAAAACTTTTGTTGATGGATCAATATATGCTGCTCCTTGCTTATATCCTGTTAAAAAGTCTTGTAATACAGGGATATCTACTCCCCCAACCCATCCTATAACTTTGTCTTCATTTACATTCTTAATGTTTGTTTTTTGAGTAAATAATGCTGCTGCTGCTCCTGCTAGGAATGATCCTTCATTTTGAGCAAATATTGCTGAAGCTACGTTAGGTTCATCAACAACACCATCAATAATTGCAAATTTTTGATCTGGGAATTGAGGAGCTATCGTCTTCATTATATCCTCATATTGAGCTGATACTGCTAAAATTAAATCATATTCACCTGATGAAGCCATAGCCATTGTGTTTGATTCCCAATCTGCTGGTTTATCAGTTTCCATAATTTTAACTTCAAGGTCAAATTCTCCTTGAGCCTTCTTTACTCCCTCATTAGCAGAGTCATTAAATGATTTATCTCCTAGATAACCTGCTAATAATAATGCAACTTTGGTTTTTTTACCTTCTTTAGAACTATCATCTTTACTGCCATTACTACTACCGCAACCAACAAGTAATGTTGAAAAAGCAATAATAAGAGTTAGTAACAATGCAATATGTTTTTTACATTTCATGGTTAAATCCCCCTTTAATAATTTTTTTATATGTTTTTAAATAGTTCACTTTTTATTTTTTTCTACTGTTAATAAATTCTTCTACTTCTTCTTTATAAGGTAATGAACTTTGAGCTCCCTTTTTACTAACAGTTAATGCTCCAACGTATAAAGAGTATTCAATGGCTTTTATAACATCATTTTCTCTATTTAAATGTGAAACAAATCCTCCTATAAAGGAATCACCTGCTGCAGTAGTATCTACTGCATTTACCTTTACAGAATTAAAAATTTTAAACTCTTCATTACTTGCATAAATTGCACCTTTTTCACCAAGAGTTGCTATAATATTTTTTACTCCCATGGCTAAAAGTTTATTTATAGCATTCTTTACATCATTTTCATTATTTATGTTTTCACCAGTCATCAATTCCAGTTCTGTTTCATTTGGTATTAAATAATCTACTTTACACAATATTTCCTTTGGTATTTGTTGTGCTGGAGCAGGATTTAATATTATTTTTATACCTTTTTTATGACAAAAATCTACTGCAGTCCTAACCGTATCTAAAGGTATCTCTAGCTGCATTACGCAATAAGAAACATTTTCAAAAGCTTCACTATATTTTTCAATATCCTCTACTTTTAAATTACTATTTGATGCTGGATTTACCACAATGCAATTATCTCCATTTTTATCTACATATATAAATGCAGTTCCTGATGGATAAGTTTCATCAAATAATACGTATTTAATATCAACATTGCTTTCTTCTAAAGCATCTGCTAACTCATTGCCATTACCATCTTGTCCAACTTTACCAAGCATTTTAACACTTCCACCTAATCTTCCAATGGCTACTGCTTGATTAGCACCTTTTCCACCATGAAACTTTAAAATAGACTTTGATAATATGGTTTCTCCTAATTTAGGTATGTGATCTACATCCACTACAAAATCCATATTAATGCTGCCAATAACCAGTATATCTTTCATTTATAGACACTCCTTTTACATAATGAGATAAAAACGTAACCTTAATTTATGTAATTACTTACCATAAAATCATTTTAGTTAAAGGTTTAACTAAAACGTTTTACTTCTTTAAAATCATTCTATTATAGCCTTATAAAAAAAACAATATATTTGACATCATATTTCATTATTTTTTTACAATTTTGTTTCTTTTAAGTGTTTTATAATTTAACTATATTTTTATTAAAAAATATACACTTTTTATATATGTGCTATATACTTTTACATTTAATCTTTAATTGTATATCACTTTTATTAAAAGTTATTTTATTTTTATATATGCTATACTATATAGCATATATTTAAAAATAATCTAAAAAATTAAATTATTTAAATTATTCGTTCTTTTAATCTTTTTATAAATATGATATTCATTAAATATATTTTCTTATATAATTAATGATTGTAGTCTTTATAATCATTTTAAATGTTTCTACTACAATTAAAGTAAATTAAAAATTTGTGTAATAAATTACTTTTATAGTGTAAGATATTTTTTATAAAAGTTGAAAGAGTGCTAAGAACTTTTATATATAAAAAATAGCAAGAGAGTTACATCCCTTGTATAACTCCCTTGTTGTTTTTAATGAATATATCAAAATAAATTAAATCTATTTATAATCTCTAAAATTTTATGTTATATTATTGAAACATTCTAAAATAGTCACTAGCCTATAATATAAAATTATTTATAAATTTTTTATTAAAAGAAAAGTAACCCATAGAAAAATTCTATAGGTTACTTCTCTTACATAGTACTTAGTTTTCAAGGTTGGATATGTGATTTTATATATCGAATTTAACTATCTAGCATGTTTATAACTTATGATTTTATTATAAGTAAAATCAAATAGCTAAACCATTCATATACCTTACAAAACTAAGAATTAAACTTACATTTTTGTAATTTAATCCATCTTCATAATATAACCGCTTCTTTGAATGTCTAAATCATCAACTTCTCTAAATAGATACTTAATAATTAAGTTTGAACTTAATTTATTTAAACAAGCTTTAAATAAAAGCAACTTCATCACTTGAAAAATAGTAATACATATCATCTCTATAATTTATTAATACAATTTTAGCCATTACTTTTAAAGTAATGGCTAAAATTTTATTATAAGTTTTGTATTAAAGTTTCTGTTTTTGTTAAATACTCTTTACGTGATTCATCATCTACAAAAGGAACAGCACCAAAGAAAGTATGATAAAGTGGTTCAATTCCACAAAATTTAAATATACCATCATTTACCATTTGTTTCATAGCGTCATGCATACCATTTTCTGCATAGTCATCACTAGGAGATCCAGTTGTATTGAATACTAGTGCTTTTTTTCCTTCTAGCAGACCTACTGGTGCATTATTGTCATATTTATATGCAAATCCATTAGCAAATACTCTATCTATATATCCTTTAAGTATAGCTGGCATTGATGCCCACCATACAGGGTAAATAAAAGTAATAAGATCCGCCCACTTTACTTCTTCCTGTTCACTTTTAATGTCACTAGGAACTTCTCCTCTTCCAAAAGCTTCAAAATCTGCTGGTTGTAATGTTGGATTAAAGTTAATTGCATATAAATCTTTAATCTTTACTTCATGTCCTTTATTTTTACTAACATTTTCTACACTTTCTAATATAGCATGACAAAAACTATTAGGATTAGGATGAGCATAAATTATTAAATGTTTCATATGTATATCCCCTTTCTCAAAACAAATATAGTTTAGTTTTTGCTAGTTTGTAAATATTATTCTATAGAAACACCAATAATTTTTAACCCATAATAATTTATCTATCTTACACTTAATTTTAGTCTACATTAGATAATAATAATCATCTAAACTTTTAAAGTTACATATATTAAAATAAATTTTTAGTTTTTTATCTTATAAATAATAATTAATAAATTATTTTTCTATTAATATATAATCAAAATATGATGATGTACATTTTCATCATCAATTCTTCTCTAAATTGTTCGTTTTTCTTTATAGAGAATTTCAAATCCATTAAAATATTGTTCGATCTCATCCTCTCTATAGTGGCAGTAAAATACTTCTTGCTCATCTTCAATTTGTATGAACTCCCCTTCGTTAACTTGATTACCTTTTCCATAGGAATCACATTCTTCACTTAAAAAATTTACATAACACAATCCTTTAGATTTTAATACTCTATAAAATTCTTGTAAAGCAAGTAAAAAATCTTGTTTCTTCATATGAACAGAAGTATTATAAGAAAACAAAAAGCTAAAAAATTCATTATTAAAGGGAATTTCCTTCATATCTCCTTTAATAATGTTTAACTTCATATTACTTGTATCACAAAAAGAACTAGCTTTTTCTAATTGTTCTTCGCATATTTCAATGCCGTAAGTTTTATATCCAAACTCATAAAATAGAGAAAGAGGTGGGTTAATTCCACCAGCGCCGCAATCAAGAATAACTTTTTCAAGCGAGCTACCATTGCAGTATTTTAAGAAGTTATACAAAGGAAAAGCTGATATAAGATTATTCATATTTTCATCCTCACTTTATATATTATTATACAAATAATTTCTGAATTCTTAACTATTCTATCTTAATACCCTAATTTCCTGTTAAAAACTTGATTGAAAATTTTAATCTTATGATTTTATAATTTTTCTAAAAAAGGCTACTAAAATATTTAATTTAATAGTAGTCCTTAAAAATATTAATTTATTTTAATTTAAAGTTTAATATTATTGGATTATGATCGGAATAAGTAAAATCTAAGTCTTTTGTTTTAGTAAATATAGCTTCAACATTATTAGAAATCAAAAATCCATCTATTATAGTTGTAAAAGTTTCTCCTTTTTTATAAGGCTTTGCTACTGCTCTAACTGTTGGATTTTCTTCATCAAAACTCCATGTAAAGCCTTCCAACTCAAAATCTTTCGGGATAGGTTGAAGCCATTCTGGCCATTCTTCTGTAGTCTTAAAAATAGAACCTTCACTCCCTGGAATTTGATGATTAAAATCTCCACCTGCAATTATATAATTGCCTTTTTTATATTCTTCCTGCAAAAATGAAGATAAAAAATCAAGTTGTTGCTTTCTTATTTTGCCACCTTTATCATAGGCTGATAAATGAAGATTTATCAAAACTAATTCTTTTCCATTCTCCACTGGCACTCTATTAACTAAAATACAGCGATCAAGTTCTGCTAACTGCCTTGGCCATAACTCTTTTCCTGGCAAATCATACCTTGTGCTTTTATTCACAGTTAGTTTTGAAAAATTCGCTAATCCCGCTAATACATTCCCATGAGGCTTTTTAATAGGCACAGGTACCCATGGTACTTTATAATTAATTGCAAAACTAGATGAATATCCATTTAAATTATTTGTAAAATAATCATATTGATCTACCTTATAACTTCTTGTAGCTTTTTTGTCCACTTCTTGTAGAAAAATAAAAGTTGGACTTTCTTTTTCTATTATTTTAAAACTTTCTTTCAAATTTTCTATGGTCTTCTCCTTACTAAGTGAACGGGACTCTTTTCCTCCATCCATAAAAAAGTCTACATCTTTGTCCATTCCACAATAGCCTATATTATAAGTCATAATAGTCATTAGAGAATTTAATTTAGCTTGTTCTTCTTTATTGTTTTCTATTTTAACTTCTAAAATTTTCTCTGGCTTATAATCTGTAATTGTCATAAAAGCAAAATATCCTATTATTAAAATTCCTACTACAAGTGCCCCATATAAAAACCATTTTAAAAATCTATTTTTCATCTACTCCTCCTAAATATAAACATTTATAAAATTATAATGATTTTATGGTTTTTAATATTGCCTATAAATAATTACTTAAAATAATAAGATCACATTTATATATGTATATTAAAATTATTTAAAGTAAAGGAATAAATATAAGAATTCAACTTTAATTTTAACATAAAAAACCACAGCAAGGGGGTGCCGTGGTTTTTCATAGATAACTTTATTATGAATTTATTTAAGAGGTTAATATGTTTTATTAGCTTTGAAATAACATTAATCAATTTTGTTTTTTAAATTGATTAATGTTAAACAATAAAGTCGATGTAAAAAGAATAATAGAACCCATAGCTAATGGAAAAACCGCAGGGGACATCATACCAGAAGCACTATGACTTAAACTTTCTATGATGTAAAGTCCTCCAAAAACAACTGTAGTTCCAGCAGATATTCTATTTAATACCAAACTAATCTTTTCCATCTCATTATCCTCATAACTTTCAAAGCTTTCATTATAAATCCAACATCTTAAAGGTACTTGATGTCTTCATATTACAATATTAATTATAATAGTATCTAAGAATTTTTAAAATTTATTTGCCTTACAAACCTACATTTGCATCTTACATTTTTGTAATCTTAAGATTATAGGTCTTTAAGCTATGATTAAAATTATATAATATTTTAATCTTTTTATTAAAATAAACTCAGCTGTTCTATTCCTTTATCTTCTAATATTAATAATTTATTATCTTCTAATGAATTTAACATACTTTCTATTATCTCTTCAGGTGTATGACTATCTAAATATATCTTTTCTTCTTTTTTATCCAAAATAACCGGCATTCTATGATGTATTTCACTCATTTCTCTATTAGCCTCTGTTGTTAAAATTACAAAAGCATAATATTCTTCTCCATTCTTATCTATAACTTTATTATAAATACCAGCCATTGAAAAAAATTCTTCATTATCTATCTTTATCTTATATTTCATTTTATCTTTCCATTCATAGAAATGACAAGCTGGTATTAAACATCGCTGAGATTTTATTGCCTTTTTAAAGAATCTTTTTTCAAATACTGTTTCTCCTCTAGCATTTATAACTAATTTATTATTTAGAGGAAACCCCCATTTCATATAAGTGGTTTCATCTTCTTTAACCACTATAGCTTTATGGGAAGGAAATTTTTCTCCCCCTCCTTCTTTTTCATCCTTTATATTGTAATAATCTAAAATCTCTTTATTATTAACATCCAAAAAACTCACCACACATACTGTCACCTCCTCCAATTAAATTTTATAAAATATCTACATATATTATTTTAAAATCAACATTACTATAGCTATACAATATAAATATATACGATGAAACTTAAACTTATCTTAATTATATGTTCATATGAAAAACAGAAAGCATTCTACTTAATTAACTATTTCCATATAAAAATCTTTTATTTTTATATGGAAATAAAACAATAGCTTATAAGAAATAAATCAATTGAAAAATTCTCATGCTCTACTGAGAATTCACCATAATTGTCCATCGTTAATTATCAATTCTATACTAATGTGAATTGAAATGATTTGATAACACAATTATATAAATGCATATATTGAACCTAAAAGTGTTACATCTATAAGTATTCCTTAAAATTATAAATTTAAATCATTTATTAATAATATATATATAGAAAAAAAGAGCCAGCTATATACTGACTCTTTTATTAAATCGTAACATTTTCATAATTTATAGTGTAATAGGGTTATCTAGATTTTCTAATAAAGCTTATTTTATTATTGTCTTTCAATTACTAATGCAGTACCTTGTCCACCACCTATACATAATGTAGCTAAACCAGTTTTTGCATCTCTTTTTATCATTTCATGTATTAATGTTGTTAGTATTCTAGCACCTGAAGCTCCTACCGGGTGTCCTATTGATATAGCTCCACCGTTTACGTTTACTTTACTTGTATCTAAGTTTAAGTCTTTAACTACTGCTAAAGATTGAGCTGCGAAAGCTTCATTTGCTTCTATTAAATCTAAATCTTCTACTTTTAAATTAGCTTTTTCTAATGCTTTTCTTGTAGCTGGAACTGGTCCATATCCCATTATTTGCGGATCTAATCCTGAAGAAGCATATGATTTTATTGTAGCTAATGGTTTTACTCCTAATTCATCAGCTTTTTCTTTAGACATAACTATAAGCATAGCCGCACCATCATTTATTCCTGAAGCATTTCCTGCTGTTACTGTTCCATCTTTTTTGAAAGCTGGTTTTAATTTAGCTAATTTTTCTATTGTCATATTAGCTTTTGGGAATTCATCTGTATCAAATATAATAGGATCTCCTTTTCTTTGAGGAATTTCTATTGGAACTATTTCATCTTTAAATCTTCCCATTTTTATTGCTTCTTCTGCTTTTAATTGACTGTTTAATGCAAACTCATCTTGCATTTCTCTTGTTAAGTTCCATCTCTCTGCTATGTTTTCTGCTGTAATTCCCATATGGTAATTATTGAAAGCATCCCATAAACCATCATTGATCATAGTATCTACAACGTTACCATTTCCCATTCTTTGGCCCCATCTGTTGTTTGGAAGAACATATGGTGCATTACTCATACTTTCTGTTCCCCCAGCAAGAATTATATCTGCATCTCCAGCTTTTATCATTTGAGCTGCCATGCTTACTGCTCTAAGTCCTGAACCGCAAACTTTATTGATAGTTATTGCACTTGACTCTTCACATAATCCTGCTTTTAATGCTACTTGACGAGCTGGGTTTTGTCCAAGTCCTGCAGATAAAACATTACCTATAATAGCTTCTTCTATTATTTCTGGTTTTATACCTGCTCTTTTAATAGCTTCTTTTGCAGCAATTGCTCCTAATTCTATTGCTGAAAATTTAGATAAACTTCCTCCAAATGCTCCTACTGCTGTTCTTACAGCACTTACTATTACTACTTCTCTCATACTGTTCATCCTCCAATAAACTTCACATATTTATGATAAATTTCAATTAATTAATCATTTTCCCGTAAATATATACAAGCAAAAACCGTGCCAACTTTTATATTCTCTTTAAATAGGCACAATACCTATATTGCTCCAAATCTCAAAAAAAAGCAAGTGTAAACTTAGTTTACACTTAAATAATTTGTGTTTATATTAACAATTTTGTTAATATACTGACATCTTTGTTAACATTATCACTATAAGTATTTTCAAGGGTTTAATTATTTTTTATTTCATATTTTGCCCATTGTTTTTCCTTTTAAAGTTTAAATATCAAAATTAAAGGAAATTTGTAAAAACAAAAGTATACATGTAAACTTAGTTTACATGTATACTTTTGTTAACACTTATATATTTTCTAAATTATATCTTTTTAATTTTTTATATAACCCTGTTCTACTTAAGCCTAACATTTCAGCAGCTTTATTTTTATTTCCATCAGTTTTATCTAAAGTTTCTATAATAATATCCTTTTCAACTTCTTCTACTATGTCCTTTAATGTACCTCCTTCATTCAATACATAATTTTTATTTTTAGATTTTAGTATTTTTTCCGGAAGATGTTTAGGAAGTATAAAAAGTTCTGTATCTAATAAATTTATAGCTCTTTCTAAAACATTTTCAAGTTGTCTTACATTCCCCGGCCAATTGTAGGCTTTTAAATACTCTAATGCTTCCTTTGACACTCCTTCTGAATAAATTCCATATCTATTACAAAGATCCATACTTAATCTTTCACACAACGGTTCAATATCCTCAGGTCTTTCTCTTAAAGGTGGAAGATCTATATGCATAACATTTAATCTATAATACAAATCTTCTCTAAATTTCCCCTGTTCTATTAATTCTAAAAGAGACTTATTAGTAGAAGCTATAACTCTAACATCTATTTTTTTTACTTCATTTCCACCTACTCTAACTAACTCTCTCTCTTGAAGTACCCTTAAAAGCTTTACTTGCATGTTCAAGGGCATATCTCCTATTTCATCAAGTAAAATAGTACCTCCATTTGCATATTCAAATAGACCTTTTTTCCCACTTTTTCTTGCCCCAGTAAAAGCCCCTTCTTCATATCCAAACATCTCCGACTCAAAAAGCTCTGACGGAATTGCTGCACAATTAATTTTTATAAAGGGCTTAAAACATCTCTTGCTTCCATTATGTATGGCTTGAGCCACCAATTCTTTTCCTGTACCACTTTCTCCTGTAATAAGAACACTAGAATCTCCTTTGGCTACTTTTTTAGCTAAATTAATAGCATTGGTGAACTTAGCACTTTTTCCTATTAAATTATTAAAAGTATGCTTAGCTTTTTTTTCTCCATTAAATTCATTTTTATAGTATTCTAATTCTTTTTCTAAATTAGAAATTTTACTGCTTAATATCTTAAAATTACTTAAGTCTTTGAACATAACTTTTCCTACAGCCCCAATAACTTTTCCTTCACTAATAAGTGGAGCTCTCATGGAAATCATTTTATGTCCATTAACTTCTTGAATTTCTCCAACTTCTTTCCCACCTGTTTCAGCTACTATATGTAGTTTAGTATTAGGTATTACATCTGTAACATGTTTTCCTTCAGGGTCATTACATTCTAAAAATTTTTTATATACATTGCTCATCATTATAATTTTGCCATTTAAATCTACAACAACAATACATTCTTCTAAGCTATTAAATATACTATTAAGTATTTTTTCATCTATCTTCATGCTATCACCCCTTATACAATTGAAAATTGACAATGGACAATGAAGAATTATTGATACTTCTCCTTTACGGGAGAAGTTTTTAATTGATTTATTTTGAAGTTACACAGTAACTTTTTATGATAAAAATTAGCAATTGCATTGCTAATAAAAAAACAATTAAAGAAATTAGTTTGACTAAAACTGATTTCATCCACAATTGTCAATTGTCCACTGTCAATTCTTCATTATTCTAAGTTTTATTGTAATCTATCTTTTGTTATAAATCCTAAATTATTTTTATTATTAACCTTATATAAATGATTTAATGCAAAGTTACAGGTTAATCCTACAAAAATCCCTGTACCTATACCTGCAATTGTCATTATAGGTAAGTACAGCATAACCCCTAAAGTTTCTACTATATATGATGCAACAAGTAATTGTCCCACATTATGAAAGATTGCTCCAGTAGCACTAATTCCAATAATACTAAGTTTATTTTTAAATACTTTAATTGCAATTACCATTGATGCAAAACTAAAAAATGCACCACCTAAACTATATAGCAATCTTGATATGCTTCCTCCAAACATTACTGAAAGCAAAATTCTAACTACTAAAACTGTAAAAGCTTCTTTATAGCTTAAGGTATATAGTGCTATTACAGTAATAATATTTGAAAGCCCCAATCTTGCACCAGGAGTAATAAAAGGTATAGGTAACATTCCTTCAATAATATGTAATGCTAAAGCTTGAGCAATAAGCAAAGATATATATACTAATTTAGTAGTTTTCTTCATTTTCTTCACCTCTAACCAGATATAAAGTCTGTTTCTTCATCATCAATATTTGCCCGTCCTTTAATTTCTACTACAATTTTATGGGGTAAACAAACTGCAGTTTCTCCTACTTTACTAATATATCCAGGCTTTAAACAAATCTTATCTGGGCAATCAGCCTCAACTATAGCTATCTTATTATCCACAACTTTTATCATATTATATCCTTTACTAGTTTTAATATTAAAGACTTCTTCCCCTTTGTGGTTGTCCAATCTAATATGCTTATATTCTTTTCCTTCTACAGTAATTTTCGCATATACATAATTGCTGTCTCCTGATGTCATCCAAAAGATACCATGTGGAATAAAAGATGCTATAAATAATAGAGAAATAACTATTATATCTAATTTCTTAATTATCTTCATATGCTTCTCATCCATCTCTTTCTAGTTTTATTTATCATAATATATAATAATTTAGACATATTTCTATTAATTTTTTGAATATTTCTATTCTATAATAATTCATATTATGTTATAATTTTAACATCTTAATAATATTTATAAATATTACTAAGATTCATGCTACGATAAGTACAATAATATCATAGCATAAAACTGCTATCTTCTCTAAATTTTTTAATGTAATTATTGATAAAATTTAACTTAATTAAATTTTATCAATAGCTTAAATTATATTAAAAATATAAAAAATAAAATATTGTCATAAATTAATTGTAAAAATAATCATAAAATTATTGAAATTTTTCGTAAAATCTGTTGTAATATAAATAGATGGTTAGCTTTAATATACATTTTAGTGAAGAATTTCTAATAATTCTATAAAATTGTTATTAAAAATCATAATTTGCTTTACTTTTTGTAAATGTTTTAATAAAATTACCTAATATAAGATATTTTTCTAATTATTAACTTAGTTTCCATACTTACTATGTGAAATTACATATGTCCACATAGTAATTAATATAATATTTCTAAAATGAATGTGAATTTCACAGGAGGGATTTTGAAATGAATAAAAAATTAGTGAGTGTTGTTTCTGCAACATTATTAGCTGCAACAGTATTAGTAGGATGTGGATCTTCTTCAGCATCAAAAGAATTAAAAGATGGACAATACAAAGCTGAATATTCCGAAATGGACGAACATGGTTGGAAAGCTTTTGTTGAATTAAAAGTGGCTGATGGAAAGATCTCTGAGTGTAATGCAGATTATGTAAACGAAGAAGGAAAACTTAAATCTCAAGATGCTAAGTATGAAGAATCTATGAAAGGTAGTAGTGAGACTTGGCCATCAAAATTCTCTGCTGACTTTAACAAAGCTTTAGTTGAAAAAGGAAACCCAGATGATGTTGATAACATAACTGGAGCAACTCACTCAACTGAAGATTTCAAGAATTTATCAAAAGAAGCTTTAAAAGCTGCTGAAAAAGGTAAAACTGACACAGTTGTAGTTAAAGCTGCTAAAAAATAAGTTATAAAATGCAAATAAGAGACTTTAGGAATAATTCCTAAAGTCTTTGATTTTAGAAAATAAACAGTAAAAATTAAACTTTGGAGGATATATATGAAAAAATTTAAATTATATGTCTTATCATTACTAATCTTATCTATTACTATTCTATCTGGATGTTCAACCTCTAATTCTAACACTAAAGAACCTATAAGTCATACTGAAGTAGTTATGGGAACAGTATGTACTATTCAGATTTTTGACTCAAAGGATACTTCCATACTTGATAAAGCCTTTGATAGATTAAAAGACTTAGAGAATAAAGTAAGTATAAATAAAGAGGACACAGAACTTGATAAGGTTAATGAAATGTCTGGTAAAGAAGCTGTAGTTGTAGGAAAAGATACCTTCACCATAGTAGAAAGTGGACTTTATTACAGTAAGATTTCTAATGGTAACTTTGACATAACAATAGGTCCTATAGTTAAACTTTGGGGAATTGGCAGTGAAAGTGCTAGAGTCCCTAGTGAAAAAGAAATTATAGAAAAAAAATCCCTTATTAATTATAATGATGTTATTTTAGACAGTGAAAAAAATAGCATTTTCTTAAAGAAGTCAAATATGATTATTGACCTAGGTGGAATCGCTAAAGGATATGCTGCTGACGAAATGAAAAATCTTTTAGTGGATAATGGTGTTAAAAGTGCAATGATTAATTTAGGAGGAAATCTATATATTTTAGGAAATAAGCCTAACGGTAATCAATGGAAAATAGGTATTCAGGACCCTAAGGGAGGTGCTAATGATACTGTTGGTAATATATTAGTCAATGATAAATCTATAGTAACCTCTGGTACATATGAAAGATTTTTAGAAGTAGATGGAAAGGTTTATCATCATATATTAGATCCTAAAACTGGATACCCTTATGAAAGTGATCTTTTAAGTGCAACTATCATAAGTGATAAATCTATAGATGGAGATGGGTTATCTACATCTACCTTTGCTTTAGGAAAAGAAAAAGGATTAGAGTTTATAAACTCCCTAGAAAATATTGAAGCTATATTTATTACAAAAGATAATAAAGTATATTTAACTAATGGATTAAAAAATAATTTTAAACTAACTAACAACAATTATAAGCTAGTAGAATAATTTATTTCTAAAATTAATATATTAAAATAAATGCTATTTTTAATATTTCAATTACATATTGCTTATCCTTATTAATATTGGTTAAGAATTTTAAGCGTTGCTCCAAATTATACTGTACTCAGGGGAACCCTTATACAATTGAGAATTGACTATTGAGAATGGAGAATTATTGATACTTCTCCTTTATGGAAGAAGTTTTGAATTGATTTATTTTTGAAGTGACATAGTCACTTTTATTAAAAAATCTATTTGAAGAAATTAATTTACAGAATTAATTTCAACGACAATTGTCAATTTTCCATTCTTAATTCTCCATTGATTAAACTGTTCCCCAGAGGTGAAATAACTAGTAATTATATTGTTAGTAAAAAATATTAAAATAACAAATAATTAAGGAGGAAATCAAAGAATTTCCTCCTTAATTATTTCATTTCTATAGTTTAATAATAAATGTAGTTTTTTAAAATGTAGGTTTATTGCTTAAATTATCCTCTTCTGTTCCATTAGGATTGCTTTTTAAATACTCTCTTCCATTTTTAGCTCTACTTACATTCACTCCATTTATTAATCCTTCTTTTGTCATCTCAACAGCCTGTTTTATAGAATAGGCTTCTCCATTAGAAAGCATTACATCAGTAATATCTCCCTCAGAATTTTTTCTAACTTTAGATATTGTTATATTATTTTCTTTAGGTATATCTGAAGCTTTCATCATATTACTCATATTACTTAAGCTCTGTGGCATATTATCTTCCGGAAAAAATTTCTTCATATTTATCACTCCTTATGAATATTATGTTTTATATAGCTAAAAATTATTCTATTTAAATAAGGCTTGGCTTATATTATTGACAAAACATGATTACCGACATTATAATCATTATTATATATAAAAAAGGATTATATTATTACGAGGTGGTAAAGTGACTAACGCTGTTAGTGATATTGAGGGTTCGATAATTAATTGTGCAAAAGAATTATTTATTCAAAGAGGATATGAAAAGGTAGATATGAAACTTATTTCTAAAAAATGTAATATATCTACGGGAACAATTTATAATTATTTTCCAAACAAAAGTAAGCTTTTTATAAGAATATTAGAAGATAACCTAGAAAAAACTTTTCTCAAACTTCAAACTTTAATAGAATCAGAGGATAACTATAAAATACCCTCTTGTATTAAAATACTTTATGAAGACATAGAGGAAAGATGTGTATTAAATAAAGAGCTTGTTAAAGCCGATCTTACTAATAGAATTCAAACTGAATCAAATGTTGAAATTGAAAAGAATATTATAAGTTTAATAGATAAAATTTTTAATGATTTTTCTAAAGATTATGCTTCTTCTATAGAATATAATTGTAATATTAGATTAGTAGAATCTTTATTAGCTACTATTTATACTATGATTGAAGCTCATCCTGAAGAAAAAGAAAAAAATATGGAATTTTTAAATCAATTGATTTTAAATTTAGGTTATAAAAAAGAAGTTAGTTAAGGTATTAAAAAAGTCGTGATAATTCACGACTTTTTGTTATTAATTATATACAATATTTAAGTTTTTCTAATATTCCTAGGGTTAATTATTAATTAAATAAACCGCTCCTTCACTATAAATCATATTATTAAATAATTGACGTTTATACTTTTCTATCTCTATATTTATAAATAATATATTAGACTTTATTTCTTCATTTCTAGCATATAATTCGGAATGCTCTAATTTTTTAAATTCCCATATTTTATTAGATATGATATTGTCATTTTCAACAGATAATATTAAATTATCAAAAGCTTTTTCAATTTCTATATTAAGCTTTAGATTTAATTCCTCTATGTTTTCAAAAATCTTATCACAAATCAAAGATGCTACAATAGGTTTTTGTTGTAGTAAAAGTTCCTTAATATAATTCTTTTATTACTAATCTTTTCCTCTGGTTTTATAAAAACAATTCTTACTCCTTCCTTTAGGCTCTTTATAATTCCCTCTTTTGGAAGTATTTTCACATCAAATCTTAAATTATTAGTAAAGTTTTCATAATGGACTTTGAAATTACTTGTCATCTCTTCTAAGGTTATGAAAGATATTTTAGTAGAATCCTTAGAAAATTCATCACTAACACTTAATATTATTTTTCTATTTTCTTCAATATTATTTCTAAGCTCTATCTGCTCTTCATGAACTTTTTCATATTTAGCTAGATATACCTCAAACTGCTCATTTAATATCTTATATATATTTTCGCTGCACCAATTATTGGTGATTTCTAACATTCTATATTCAGCTTCTTCTTTAATATTTTTTATATCTTCTATATCATCTATTAATTTCACATTTTCTTCAATTATAGATGGTATATACATATTTAACTTTGTTTCTAAATACTCTCTTAAAAATATAAGATCACTTTCCACTTTTCCCTTAAATTCTTTAATATTTAATTTAAGCTCATCTTCAAATTCCTTTGTTTTAAAGCTAGTCTCTTCCATCTTATTAACTTCTACTTTTTTATAGTGAAGTTCCCTATCTATTTTTTCATTGATTTTATCTATTTCACTTTTTAATAAATTAGCAAAATCATTAAATCTATATAAAGTCATATTGTTAGGCGTTGTTTTTTCTATTTCATCTAGTAACTCTCTATGCTCTTCTCCACTGGCTATTATTTTTATATTTTTATCTATTTCTTCTAAAATATCTTTTAGAACATTTTTTTTATTTTTAAAATCATCATAAGTTAAATTCTCATTATTGGTTATTACAAATAAAAGTTTATCTAAATTAATATCTGCACTTAATTTCTTTAAATCTTCTATTTTTTCTTCATCCAAATTTTCCATGCAATCTATAGCTATTATTACTAAGTCCGCCACTAACATTTCATCCTTAGTAGTCACATCAATTATAGTAAAAATACCGCTTTCGAACTTTTCTTTAAAATTCTTATTTTCAAGTAAAAGCTGCAACAATTTTTCTCTACTATTTTCTTCACTACCTAAAAACACCAGTTTTACTGTATTATCACTACTCTTATATTGGCTTTCATAGCTTATATTAGGATTAAACTTACATTTCTCCCCTACTAAATTTACTTTATCTACTAGGCCAATCCAAGGATATTTTTCTAAAGGTTTCTTAATAGGTTTTATTTCTTTTAAAATTTCATTCAACAAATTATCAACTATTTCTTTTTTATCATTTATATTATTCAATTCTAATATAGATAATAATTTAGTTGCCCCTTCAAAACTATTATAAAAATCATTGTTTTTAAATGAAGCATTTATAAGATAAAATATAAAATCCTGCTCAAAATTTCTTATTTGAGGGCTTATATACTTTTTATCATTTAAATCCGTATAAATCTCTCTTAGCACTTCAATACATTCTGGAAAGTAAGAATAATCATTATTCTCATAATTAATCTTATCAAAGCTTTCTCTAAGATAAAGTAAAAGTTTATTTAAAGCTATATCCCAATCCTTAATAGCTGTATATAAGGATTTAGTTAATAATCTCCAATGTTCAAACTTAAATGTAGTTAAAAGCAAATTACAAAATTTTATAATTTTTTCCACAGATTGAATATTAAAAGCCTTGCTATTTTGGCAGCATCCACAAGCAATATCTATAAAAAATTCTTCTTCACTTCTGCTATATTCATCATAGCAAATTTCTAAAGCTTTTAAAAAAGCATTGTTATCTTTTAAAAATAATACTACATCTTTATTTATATTACTATATTCAGGTATAATTTTTATTATATTTCTAGCTGCTTCATAGGCTTTATCAGTATTCTTAAGTTGTTTTGAACTGTTATAGATTGCTCTATTTTTTTCTAAAAATAAAAGTTCTCTATCACTAGCTATGCTTTCATAAATTTCTAAAGCTTCTTCTACATTCTTATTTATATCTGCTAAATTTTTTCTAGCCCACATCATAAGTTCAAATAATGTTATATCATCTTTATCCTCTAGCATATTAAAAAATTTCAAATTAAGTTTTGTGCTTTCTTCTAAAATTTCAATAACTTTATTAAAATTATTTAATGCAAATTCTCTATTGTTTTTCTCTATGTAAATTTCTCCTAAAGAATAATAAGCAACAACTAAATGCTTAAGTTCCTTATACTCTAATTTGGATATGATTTTATACTCTGTGTTCTTTATTATCTCATTAAAGAATTTTATATTTAATTTTTCATCTATGTTTACCTTATAAGTATTTTTCAAGCTCCAAAGATAATATTTTTTAAGCGCTAAACAAACTTCACAACTTATATTACTTTCTGCAATACTTAAGTATAAAGTGAATTTATCCATGGATTCATAACACTTATTCAAAAAATCAAACTGCTTTTTTAAT